>JBAUHR010000291.1:0-2171 GCA_049680385.1 Rubripirellula sp.
GCTTGTCGGGATCCACTTCGATCTGATACTGGCGAACGTAACCGCCGATCGAAGCAACCTCGCTAACGCCCTCGACGGCTTGCAACTCATACTTCACGACGAAGTCTTGCATGCTGCGAAGTTCCGCTAGACCCATGCCTTCATTAGGTGGCTGCAATGTGTAGTAGTAGACCTGCCCTAGGCCCGTCGCGTCTGGCCCAAGTTGTGGCACAACGCCGTCGGGCAACTGAGACGCCGCACTGCCGAGTTGCTCGGAAACTCGGCTTCGTGCCCAATAGAAGTCGATCTCGTCTTTGAACGTGACCTGCACAAAGCTGTAACCGAACATGCTCTTGCCGCGCACCGATTCGGCACCCGGCACAGCCAGTAACGAAACGCTGAGCGGATACGTCACTTGGTCTTCGATGTCCTTCGGCGAGCGACCCGGCCAAGGAGTTAACACGATGACTTGGTTTTCACCAATGTTGGGAATCGCGTCGATTGGAATCGACTTGAAACTGACCCAGCCAGCGACACTCAGACCAACGGTTAGCAGCACCACCAGCCAAGGCTCTTTGACGCAAAAGCGAATGATTAGATTTAGCATTGGTTGTTTCCTTACTGCACCGTGCGAGCGATCGAGGGAACTTCGGCAACCGGCATCGCCATGTCACGAACGACTTCGCCACAGGTCAACATCTCGCTGCCCCAATATGGGTTCTGCAAATCGCCGCCGGGCTGCATCCAGTCGCCACCGCCGCCGGGCACCATCGGGCAGTAATAGTGAGCTAATTTCTGTGCTGTCTTCGGACCACGAGCGACCGTCGCAGCTCGCAACAACGCGTGGCTGACGCCGCGGTAAGCTTCGCGAGCGGTTTCCAACGAACCATCCATGCGTGAAGCAGCGCGTCGAGCGGTAGCAAACTTGCGTTGAGCTTCATCGGGAACACCAGCCGACATTTCCAGCTCGCGGAGTCCTGCGATTAGAGTGTTCAAGGCGACGGGCGGAGGCGTTTGGTCGGCCGCCATCGCACATTGAATCTCGAAGTAGGCGTCGTAGGTGCGATCAAGCGTTTTGCCAGCGTCGGTCGCCAACATGACCGGAATGGAATTGGGAAGCTCAAGCGGTCCTGGCGAATAGCTCGGTGCCTTCGTCGGGTCCATCAATGAGGGGTTACCGGCAAGCTGCATCTGTGAGTCGATCAAGAAGTTGCCTCCAGTGGCGACCGTCTCGCCAGCCGAAAGCCCTTCGACGATCACGGCTTCTTTGCGATTCATCGGGCCAACCGTGACTCGGCGAATCTCAAAACGTCCCGGTTCAGTTTCGACATAGATCACACTGTTTTCGCCGGCCAACAGCACGGCGTCGCGAGGAACGGTGACGACCTGCTGCATCGGCAACGGCTCCGCCGCGAATCCAAGCTGCGATGTCGGCACCAAATCCATATCGCAAAGCGGGCACTTGCCCGGCTGGTCGCGGATGACTTGCGGGTGCATCGGGCTGATGAACTTGTTCGCAAGTGCCGGATCGTAAACTTGGTCCATGGGTATCGCGGGAACGGTGACGCGAGCGGTCGCGTAGTCGCCTGGTCGCAGCTTGCCGTCGAAATTCATGATCTCAACACGTACACGAACCGTTCGAGTCGTTGCATTGACCGTAGGATCAATGAACGCAACGCGGCCGGTAAACACTTCGCCCGGCATCGACTGAATTTCCGCTTCAACTTGTTGGCCGAATCGAACCGCCGATGCGTCGTCGGGAAACAGGTCAAGCATCAACCAAACACTGCTCAGGTCGGCGACTCGATAGAGCTTGTGTCCTGTTTTGACATAGTCGCCTTCGACCGCCGACTTCTCGATTACCGTTCCACTCTGCGGTGACTTGATGCGGATTCGCGACATTGGTTTTCCGGACTGCCCCAGCTGGTCGATCTGACCCTGCGTCATGCCAAGCTCAGCCAAATTCTCGCGTGCCATCTTGTTCAGATCGCCGCCAGAGATTTGAAAACGTCCGATTTTGCCGTCGCTGTTCATGCTCATGATGAACTCGGTTTGGGCGGTATAGAGCTGGGGGCTGTAGATCAACGCCAGATCGTCGCCTTCGTTAACCTTCACGCCGGCGTAGTTGGCGTACATCTTTTCCAAACGGCCGTCGATGTACGCACTGATGGTCGACAGTTGGCTTTCATCGA
>JBAUHR010000292.1:0-8874 GCA_049680385.1 Rubripirellula sp.
ATACGCAGCCGATCTTGGCCTAGCTTTTCAAGTCGTTGACGACCTTTTGGATCACACTGCGGATGAAGCGGACTTAGGGAAACGGGTCGGAAAAGACGCCGATCGCGGGAAACTAACCTATCCGGGCCTGATCGGATTGGACGGGGCTCGCAAGAAAGCACACGAGTTGGTTGAGTCGGCAAAATGCCGAGCGTCAGTTTTTGGGGCTGCCGGATGGCGGTTAACATGGCTGGCGGACTACGTACTGGAGCGCACACATTGACGAACGCATCGAACACCCCCAAAGATTCGCATCATCACGAACTTGGCCAGCATCCGCTGCTAGCCGGGCTGACCGACGCGATGCCGCTACGCACGTTTTCGCCCGATCAATTGGAATCCGTCGCCGCGGAAATCCGCGACGTGCTGTGCAATTTGTTGGCCGCACGAACGGCTCACTTTGCGTCGAATCTGGGCGTCGTCGAACTTTGCCTGGCGCTTCACTGCGAGTTTGACTTCCGCAGCGACCGTTTGATCTGGGACACCGGACACCAAATCTATCCTCACAAATTGGTGACCGGACGCTATCACGACTTTCCATCGATCCGCACCGCGGGCGGCTTAATGGGGTATCCCAACCCGAACGAAAGCGTCTACGACCTGTTCATGACCGGCCATGCCGGTGCCAGCGTCAGCACGGCGGTCGGCCTGCGCAGTGGCGATGTTGTCGGCGGACAACCGGACCGACGAACGGTTGCTGTGATCGGCGACGGCGCTTTTCCTAGCGGCATGGTTTTCGAAGCCCTCAACAACGCGGGCGAGCTTGGCGACGATCTAACCATCGTCTTGAACGACAACAAAATGTCGATCTGCCCGCGCGTTGGCGCCGTTGCCAGCTACCTGGATCGACTGCGAAGCAACCCGTTTTATTCGGGTCTGAAGAGCGAAGTCACCAAGCTGCTGGACCGAGTGCCGATGTTTGGCGACCCAGCCGAACGCTTGCTCGCCCAAATGAAAGAAGGCGTCAAAGCAGGCCTGCTTGGCGGAATGCTGTTCGAGGAACTGGGCATTCGCTATGTCGGCCCGATCGACGGCCACGACATCGCGCTGGTACGAAAGTACTTGTTGATGGCACGCGAGACACCGGGCCCAGTGTTGCTGCATGTGGTCACCGAAAAAGGACACGGATACAAACCGGCTGCCGAAGACCCTGTGTATTTCCATACTCCACCGGCTTTCAAAGACAAAGCCGGCGAACTGGTCACACAAAAGAGCGATGGCCATCCGCCGTTCACGCTGCACGCTCGCGAAGCAATTCGCAAAGCAATGGCGGCCGACCCGAAGGTCACCATCATCACCGCGGCGATGTGCCAAGGCAACAAACTAGAACCCGTTCGCGAAAAGTTCCCGGACCGATTCTTTGACGTCGGCATCTGCGAATCGCACGCGGTCGCCTTTGCAGCCGGCCAGTGCAAAACCGGCCTGCGTCCGATTGTCGATATCTACAGCACGTTCTTACAGCGCAGTTACGACCAAATCTTCCAGGAGGTCGCGTTACAGGATTTGCCGGTCACATTCTTGCTGGACCGTGCCGGGCTGACCGGACCGGATGGGCCAACGCACCACGGCCTGTTCGATATCGGCTACATGCGAGTTTTTCCAAACCTCGTCTGCATGGCACCGGGATACGCCGCCGAAGTGGAAATGATGTTGAGCACGGCGCTTTCGCATGATCATTCCTGCAGCATTCGATACCCTAAAGCATCGGCGATTGAACTGGATCACACGCCTGCGCCGATTGAGATTGGCAAATGCGAGGTGATCCGCGAAGGCAGCGACGGAACGATCGTGGCCTTTGGTGCCATGCTTGAACAAGCCATCGCTGCTGCAGAAATGCTTGAAGGCGACTTGGACGTTGGCGTCATCAATGCTCGCTTCGTCAAACCGATTGACGAGGCGATGGTTCGCGACACCGTCAGCGGCGGCAAGTTCGTGATCACCGTCGAAGAGGGCGCGAGGATGGGCGGATTTGGTTCGGCCTTCATCGAGTCAGCCGTCGAGCAACGCCTGGACACGCGGTCGATCCGAGTCCTAGCTCTGCCGGACGATTTCATCGACCACGGCGAACGAAACGACCTGCTTCACCAACACGGACTCAGTCCCGAAGCCATTGCTCAAACCTGCCGAGACGAAGTCCCAAGCCGGGTTAGCTAACCGCTGCCTAAAACCGCTGCCCATTTTCCGGTCTTGTCGCAGAACGCGCTTTCTGCGATTTTCCTATGTCGTGAAACACCCGTTTTGACGCGTAGGGAGACCGCAAACGTGAATCGTATTTTCTTGGCCACCGCAGCCGTACTTGGACTTTGCCTGACACTTCATCAAGCATCGGCCGATGAATCGCAATCCGGTGAAAAGTACTTGCTGCGGTATTCGCTAAAACCCGGCGAGCAGATCCGATACGAAGTCACGCACATCGCCAAAACCAAGACGCGAATCCGTGGTGCCGAAGAAGTTTCCAACGTTCACACGGTGAGCAATCGCCACTGGAACATCACCGAGGCGAAGGACGATGCGATGACGTTCGAACACATCATTGACTCGGTCGCGATGACCCAACAGCAAGGCGAAGCCGAAGAACTGCGATGGGACAGCACGACTGGCGAAGAACCAGCCGCAGTATTTGAAAAGGTTGCCCAGCAGATCGGCGCGACACTGTCGACGTTGACCATCAATCCACGCGGACAAGAAACCCACCGCGAAGACTTTGGCGGAACCAAAGCAAGTCTGGGCATGGGAACCTTGACTCTAGCGCTACCCGAAGAACCGATCGCGATTGGCGATTCATGGTCGGTCCCACGCGAAGTTCGCACGCGAACCGAAGCAGGCGAAATCAAAATCATCAAAATTCGCGAACTGATCACGCTAAAGAAAGTTCAAACCGGCGTTGCCACGCTAACCATCCGCAGCGAACCGCTGACGCCGATCGATGATGAATCCGTCAAGGCGCAAGTCGTCCAGCAAATGAGCAACGGCACGATCCGATTCGATGTCGACGCGGGACGCATGATCAGCAAGCAATTGGACTGGGACGAAACAGTCGTCGGATTCCAAGGCGAAAACAGTATGATGGAATACCGTGCCCGCATGACCGAAACCCTTCAAGACGGCGTCCAACGCACCGCTAGCCGCCCGTAAACGCTATCGCGGCATAGGGGAAATCATGCAGACTCTTCGCGGCGCTGGGTCAGAACCACCACCGCGGTGATCGCGGTGATCTGGCACATCGCATAGATTAGCGGCGGCGTATCGCGAAGACTCGCCAATAACCGCTGAGCCCAAAGTGGCTCGCGAGCTTGCTGGGACTCGATCCACTCGCTCAGGTGCCGGGTCACGGGAGTCCACGTTGACGTGTGTTCCCAACCGTTGTCGGTTCTTCGCCATCCTTCGGGCAAGTGGCTAACCACACCCGGCGCAACATCGACAGGCGGAACATCGGCAGGCGGAACATCGGCAGGTGCAGTTGCGCTGACTGACTGAATGAATGTCCGGTCGGCTTGGATTGGCGCATCGCTGCCAATCAAACTCAACAGTCCAGCCACGACAACGCAGCCGCAAAGGTTGCCTCGCAACCATCGGGCAAGCCAGCGTGCGTCATCGGGGTGAACGTAAAAGAGTTTCATGGAACGAGTAACAACGCACGTTCCGGTCCAAACCCGGAACACGCCACTCGCCCCAGCTATCGCTTCGGCAAAACACGGTCATTCAGCCGGTTTCGCAAACCGAAGGCACCGTCGATGTTGCCAAAATGAAACACGTAAACGCGTTGCAAATGCCACCGATGTTGCCAATTCGCAACACCACAAAAGCGCCCGCTTCGCTCGGCGAAACGCACTTCTGCACTTAGAAATCCGCATTGCCCGGCGTGCGTGGAAACGGAATCACGTCGCGGATGTTGGCCATTCCCGTCGCGTATTGAACGGCCCTTTCAAGCCCCAATCCAAAGCCAGCGTGCGGAACCGTTCCGAAGCGACGCAGATCGATGTACCAGTCATATTCGGCCTGATTCAACCCGGCGGCATCCATCCGTGACAGCAGCACATCAAGACGTTCTTCCCGCTGACTACCACCGATGATCTCGCCGACGCCGGGGACCAACACGTCCATCGCGGCAACCGTCCGACCATCATCCGACACTCGCATGTAGAACGGTTTGATCGTCGACGGATAGTCGGTCAGGATCAACGGCCCGCCGACGTGTTTTTCCGTCAAGAACCGTTCGTGTTCGGCTTGCAGGTCCGTTCCCCACTGGACCGGATACTCGAACTTCTCGCTCGTCGCAGTCAACACGTCGACAGCATCCGTGTACGTCATGTGGGCGAACGGTTTTTCGATAACCGCTTTCAACTGCTCGATCTTGCCTTTCTCGATCCGCTGATCAAAAAACTCCATGTCTTCGCCGCACTTGTTCAAGCAATCGGTGAAGATGCGTTTCAAGAAATCTTCAGCTAGCTTCATGTTGTCAGCCAGATCGAAGAAAGCGGCCTCCGGCTCGACCATCCAGAACTCGGCCAAGTGACGCGACGTGTTGCTGTTTTCGGCGCGAAAGGTCGGTCCGAATGTGTAGATCCGCCCGAGCGCGGTTGCGTAGGCTTCGCCGTTGAGCTGGCCGCTGACGGTCAAGTGCGCTGGCTTTTCAAAGAAGTCGTACTTGTAGTTTACCGGCCCGCCTTTCTTGGCCAGCATTTCCAAGTCAAGCGAAGTGACCCGAAACATCTCGCCGGCGCCTTCGCAATCGCTCGCCGTGATGATCGGCGTGTGCGTGTAAAAGAAACCGTTGTCGGTAAAGAACTGGTGGATCGACTGGCTGATCTGGTTTCGAACTCGCGCGACCGCGCCAAACGTGTTGGTTCGAGGTCGCAGGTGAGCCCACTCGCGCAGCTTTTCAAACGTGTGACGCTTCTTTTGCATCGGATACGTTTCCGGATCCGCCCACCCGAGCACACGCACTTCGGTCGCGTGCAGTTCGGTGGGCTGGCCCGCAGCAGGCGACTCTTTGACTTCGCCAACCACCACGACGCTGCAACCGACCGAAAGCTTTTGAACTTCGTCGGCATAATTCGACAACTCGGCCGGCGCAACAACTTGCAGATTCCCAAAACAACTGCCGTCGTTGATTTCGATGAAACTGAACCCGCCCTTACTGTCACGACGAGTACGCACCCAACCGCGGATTTCAACGTCTGGTCCGATCGAGGATTCCTGACGTGCCTTTTCGACGCTGATCCACTTACTCATAGTTCCATCCAATGTTGATGAGTCTTCGTTGTCACAACTTTGCAGTTACCGCGTTGATCAAGCAATCAGTTCTGAGATTGCTTTTTGATGAACCCGCCAACCCCCAGCAACAGCATCACGGCGATGCTGGCAAGAGCGATATAGCCGATCGTGCCTTTGCTTAGCAGGCCCCAAGCCGAACCAAAGCCGGCGACGGCGGTAGCGAAAATCATCAGCGTATTCCAAACGAAGCGTTTGATGCCGGTTGGCATGGCGTCACCGAGTGCGCGGCGAGAGTTCATCAGCAACAGGAACGACAGATAGGCGATCGGCAGCATCGCACCACCGATGACCGAAGTTGGCACTGCCAACGCGGGCGCGGCTTGGCCCCAAACGAACGGCCCCAGCACACCCACGGCCGGAATGAAACTGCCGATTCGGTGCATCGTTCCAACGGGCGGAACGTTCATCAGTTCACAGAACGCAAAACCGTTGATCAGCATCAAAATGATGATCGTTGAAACAGCCATCCCAAGCACGCCGACACCAAACAACGTCTGCGCAACCGTTCGGCCGACAAGCGGTTCAAGCGTTCCGGCTAGGGCAAAGTTGTCACGTCCGACCAGCATCGCCGCAATTTGTTTGTCCGATTCCGGCAACGACTCACGAGCGGCAAGCACCTCGGATTCGCTGGCATTGGGCGACTCTTCCATGATTCGTTTGTCGAGAAACTTGAAGTACTCTTTTACCTCGCTGGCATCCGTTTTTCCGTCTTGCAGCATTTGCGTGACGTCGGCTGAGTTCCCGTGGAACTGACTTGCCGCCGCAATCACAACGCAGCTTGTGGCCAAAACAAACGGAACAATCAAGCCGATCGAAAGGTCAAAGATTGCCAGCGTCCGGTGTTTGACGCCCCAACCTTTTCGCAGCATCGAGTACGGCAACAGGAACGTCATGTTGATACCGACGGCCGTCGCAAAGGCGGTAATGATCCGGTCTTTTTGAATCCCGGCGATCATTGCCGTCCACCAATCACGGTACTCGCCGGTTCCCGCAACGGACTCGGCCAAGCTAGGCACCGGTTCGAACAAGTAAGTCAGATCCGGGATAAATCCGGACATGATCCTGCCCCAATCCAACGCACCTTCGAACGTCATTGCCAGAACGACACCAAAGAACGACAGTACTACGATGCCGACCATGGCTTTCAAGATCAACTCGAACGCTTTGATGCCCTTGCTGCCCGAGTTGTAGAACCAAACCACGACCGAAGCCACGATCAAAATCGCTACCGCGACGACGATTTTTCCGGTATCGGTGTTGGTCGATGGCAGCAAGTTTTGCTGGACCGATGCGGTTCCCAGCGCAAACTGTGGCAAACACCAAACGATGTTGGCCATCATCGTTGCGATCAACCATCCCCAAGCCAAAACGGGACTGATGTGAGTCTTCAGCGTTTGGAATGGACGTTCGCCGGTGGATAACGCGACATAGCTGATCGCGCTAAGCATGATCACGCCCAGCACCATCGCAATGGGCTGCAACCACATCAAATCGTAACCAGCGATGACTCCCAAATACAAAGCTCCCGCCAACGAACCACCGCCAAGCGTGATCGCACCTTGCAACCAGCCGGGTCCGGAAAGCCGCGTGTAGATCAGTGCTTTTCCGACCGGTCCCTTCGTCGCGGCGTCGGCAAGCATCGCGTCTTCACGCGAAAAGTCAGTTTGTTCGTTCATCAGGTCGGATCAGAATTTGGAGGGAGATGATGGAGAGCGGGGGCTGACTACGATTCGAGTTCAGCCAGGTAACGCTCGGCGTCCAGGGCAGCCATGCAGCCGGTACCGGCCGATGTGATCGCTTGACGATAGTAATCGTCGGCGACGTCGCCTGCTGCGAATACGGCACGAACGCTGGTGTTGGTGCGGAACGGCTTGGACCACTGGATGTAACCCGACTCGTTCATCTTGACCGCGCCATCCAAGAACGCCGTGTTGGGCGTATGCCCGATCGCGACAAACATGCCGCCGACGGTCAAGTCACGAACCGAATCGTCGACCGTGCTCTTGATCCTGACACCGTTAACCAGCTTTCCATCCCCATAGACTTCGTCGACGACTTGGTTCCAAAGGACTTCGATGTTGGGGTGATTGAGCGCGCGATCTTGCATGACTTTTGACGCACGCATTTCGTCGCGGCGAACGATCATGTAGATCGTTGCGGCGCCTTTCAGATTTGCCAAATAGGTCGCTTCTTCGACGGCCGAGTCGCCGGCGCCGACCACCGCCAATGGCTTGCTGCGATAAATCGGCAAAGCGCCGTCGCAAACCGCACAAGCGCTGACGCCCTTGTTCTTGTATTCCTCTTCCGATGGCAAACCCAAATAGTTCGCCCGAGCGCCGGTGGCGATGATCACCGTGTGCGTTTTGATCGGGTCGCCCGATGCGGGATAGAGCGTGTGCGGCCCCGACTCGGCAAACTCAACCCGTTCGATGTCGTCGCCGACCACACGAGTATCGAAGTTGAGAGCCTGCTGCTTCATCAGCTCCATCAACTCGGTGCCTTGCACGGCATAATGCGGTTGGCCGTCTTTTTCGTGGCCGGCTGGTGCTGGTGGCAAGTTGTAGTGACGGTCCTTGTTGACAGCCGACTCGACAAACGCGCGAACGTTGCCGGCTGGAAAACCTGCGTAGTTTTCGACTTCCGTCGTGAAAGCCAACTGCCCCAGCGGGATCATTTCCGGCTTGTGCGTTCCTTCGTAGACCACGGGATTCAGGTTGGCACGAGCCGCGTAGATGGCGGCGGACCAGCCTGCGGGACCGCTGCCGATGATGACTGTCTTTTCGATATTTTCCGACACGTTGAAATCGCTCCGCGAGTTAGCCGATGGAAGCTATAAAGCTGTTATGATCGTTAGCCGCCCAGTATAGGCATCGAAAGCCGCCAAACGTAGGCGTGGCAAGGTGCCCGTTTTGATGCTTCGGGCAGTTTTCTTGACGAAGCCCCCTTCCTCCCTGCGAGCCACCTTCGACCATGAGCACCCTCCTGATTGCAATCGGCGCGATGGTGGCTTATCTGATCGCCTATCGCACGTACGGGCGATGGCTTGCGGGAAAAATTTTCCGGCTCGATCCGCAGGCCGGCGTACCGAGCGTCGAGCTAAGCGATGACTGCGACTTCGTACCGACGGACAAGTCAGTTCTGTTCGGACACCATTTCACGTCCATCGCCGGCACCGGGCCGATTGTTGGTCCAGCGATTGCCGTGATGTGGGGCTGGTTGCCAGCACGGGTGTGGGTCTTGCTGGGGTCGATTTTAGTAGGCGCCGTCCACGATTTTGGATCGCTGGTGGTGTCCATTCGCAGTCGCGGCCAAACGGTGGGCGACGTCGCCGGACGAGTCCTCAATCGCCGCGTTCGCTTGCTATTCCTGCTGATTCTGTTCATGGCTCTGACGATCGTGTTGGCCATTTTTGGTTTGGTGATCGCGACGGTCTTCAAACAGTACCCAGCGTCGATCTTTCCTTGCTTGGTGCAAATTCCTATCGCGATTGGAATCGGAACTTGGTTGCACCGCAAAAACGTCAACTTGCTCGTCCCGTCGGTCGTGGCACTTTTTGCG
>JBAUHR010000293.1:0-3780 GCA_049680385.1 Rubripirellula sp.
ATCCGGATCTGTTCCAAGGCGGTCGCAATCAGATCAGCATCGCCGCGCAGCGTCGTCGCCATGTGAGCGCCTTCGACTTCGCGCATTCGGTCCAGGTCTTCGATCGCAGCGGTGATTCCTGATTTCACAAACGACCACAATTCGTCGTCTTTTCGGCGATCTTCGCGAGCCGCAACCAGCACGCCGGGAAGCGTCATCAGCGACGATAATTCGATCGTCATTGCCGGGTCGTTCAAGTCGTCTCGAACCTGCTGTAATTGCTTGGCATAGGCAGACAAGACCGCAGTATCGATGCCCGGAACATTGACGCCGTCGGGTTTCCGCCACGAAACGTTCAGCGAAACGCTTCCCCGGTGGATCAGCGAACGTGTCAGGTTTTCGATCTTGTTGTCGATTGCCGACAACGAATCGCTGGTCCGTGACGAGCATTTGAAGCCGCGGTTGTTGACCGTCCGGACTTCGACCGTCAGGGTTCCCAATTCACCCTGCTGGGCCGCATGTCCTTGACCGGTCATGCTGCGCACGCCAGCCGGATTGAATGATTTCATAGGTTCAACGCGACGTAGAGATGGCCGAGGCTTTCCGGTAGCGAAACCCGATCGGCGGTTTGTTGATTCAATCAGCCGGAACGCGCTAGCGTCTGGTTCTGCGACGTTAACCGTGGGCTATCGCCCAACGGCTGATCTTTGTTTCTGAACCAACGCATCAATCGACAAACCGTCGGGCGACTTTCGTTACGACCTTTTCCCGAAATTTGAGCGGCGGTAAACGGCTAGGCCAAGTCGCTTGTTTGCGACCTTTTACCTTGGCTCGCCCGATCAGGATTACTCGGCGGTCGTTTCTTCAGGTTCTTCGGCAGTCGTTTCTTCAGCGGCCGGTGTTGTCGTTTCAGCGGGAACCATAGCGGGTTCCGGGGTTTCGGTCAGTTCCGCGTCGGCATCGGCGCCGCTTAGGCTGGCGCCATCGAATCCGCCCATCGGTGGAATCACCAGTTCGTTGCCGGTCTGGGGCGCTTGGTCGCCAGGGCCCGCCGACATGGCTGAATCGGCGATCGGCGATGGAGCGTGAGTGCCCAGCAACCACATCGTGAAGGCACAGGTGAATCCCCAAACGGCGGCGACCACGACCGTGATTACGGTGAACGTGTCACCCGCTTTGCTGCCGAACGCGCTTTGTCCGCCCGGACCGCCCAACGCGCCCGTCAAACCGCCACCCTTGCCCCGTTGGATCAGGATCAACAGGATCAAGAATAACGACAAAAAGCCCATCAAGAATCCCAGCAGGGTGCCGGAAACACTACCGATTAGCAGAAACGTCATCGAAATACCAAGAACTGTAGATTGAATGGAGAAAGGGAAGCCGCCGGCCTCTTCACAGGCCTTTTCTTTTGGCGGGTTTGCTTAGACGGGTTTGTTTAGGCGGGGTTGATGATGCCCATGAAGTCTTCGACCTTCAAGCTGGCACCGCCAACGAGCGCACCGTCAATGTTCGGTTGGCCGAGCAATTCCTTGGCATTGTTCGGCTTGACGCTGCCACCGTACTGAATTCGCATTTGGCCGGCCACATCATCGCTGAACAATTCGGCCAGCAATTTGCGGATGAACGCGTGGACTTCTTCGGCCTGTTCGGGCGATGCCGTCTTGCCGGTTCCGATTGCCCAGACCGGTTCGTAAGCGATCACGACGCCGGCGGCGCGTGCTTCGTCGAGTCCGTCGAGTGATCCACGCAGTTGGGTTTCAGCGACTTTTTCGGTGTTGCCCGCTTCGCGATCTTCCAAGGTTTCGCCAACACAGACAATCGGCACCAAGTTGCCAGCCAGGGCGGCGTGCAGTTTTTCGCTGACTTGCTTGTCGGTTTCGCCCATGATCGCCCGCCGTTCGCTGTGGCCTAGGATCACGAATCGGCATCCGACGTCGGTCAACATCGATGGATTGACTTCGCCGGTGAAGGCTCCGTCGCCGGCGGCGTACACGTTCTGGGCGCCCAGTTCGACAGGACTGCCCGCGACAACATCAGCAATCGCGGCTAGGTAAACCGATGGAGGACAAAGGGCGACTTCGACGGTTGGGTTCTTGCCGACGCCAGCGACGACTCCCTTAGCAAGCGCGACCGCGTCGGCTTTGCGGGTGTTCATCTTCCAGTTTCCAGCGATCAAAATTTGACGGCTCAAGCGAGTGACTCCGAGTTCGGTTGGTTTGTTTGAGTGTTCGGTCAAGGTGTGTGGTTGCCCGGCAATGGCTCTGCGGTGACAGCAGCAGTTTCGACAGCAGCAGATTCAAAGGGCCAGAATGGGACAATTGCTCGAAAAACACGCCCGAAAACCTTAGGCAAGCCGCGTAATGTACCACTGGGCGGTAGGAATCGTCGAGACCAATGAAAAATGACCCGCTAAGGTTTCCCGTTTCCGGTGATCTCGGAATCTGGCCGGCTCAGCCCAGCGGCTTGCGGAACTGAACCAAGACGTGATCGCGTGCCGAAAACCACGGCGGCCGGTAACTGGCGGTGGTTCGTTTCTTGGACCCGACCAAACGGCGGTAACCGGCTAGATAACGATGCGTCAGTCGTGGCGCGGCACGAAAAATCAAATTCATCGTCGTTTCGCGGCAAACCTTGCTGATCGTCGGTCGGCTGTGCGACAGCGTTGAAACCTTGGCGACCTCGCAGCCCAATTGGCTGGCCGCCCAACCGCACCACGCCGGATTGATGAACGACAGATGCTCGGGATTGGCACAGTACCAATAGTCGTTGCCCATCCAACGCCAACTCGGGGCATCGGTGTTTCCTGTCCCCAGAATCAGCACTCCGCCGGGTCGCAGCACGCTGATCGCCAAACGGATGAAGTGCAGCGGATCGTGAGTGTGTTCCAAAATGTCAAAAGCGGTCACGACCGAAAACCCAGGATGGCTTTCGGACAATTCCAGCGATGCTAGCTCTTCAAAATCGCGAGCAATGACTCGGACGCCGCTCTCTTCAGCTCGCGAGACGGCTTCGGGTTGGATCTCGATCCCGCTCTTTTCGTGACGCTCATCCAGCGAGTTCAAAAAGCGGCCATCAAAACAGGCAACGTCCAAAATCGAATGGGTGGTCGTCGTTGGTTCGCCAAGCGATTCGATCCACGCGGCCGCCATTTGCCAGTCCGGTCGCTTGTCGGCGCCGCTGTTCCAATAACCCACATCACCGGTCTCGTACAGCATGTCCATCTGGGCCTTGGACGGTCGCGGCCAACGGAATTGCAAACGGCATTGTTTGCATTGAACAAGCGAGCCGCCCGGCAATGCGATGGGCAGTTTTCGACCAGCCACGTGGTCTGCGTCGGGCAAACGCCCGTGAGGGATCAGATCCTGGCCTCGGCAGCTCGGACAGGCGGCGATCGGTGTTTCCACGGATTCCACTTGCGCTGGCGAATCAACTTTCACGGCAGCGAGACGTGCGGAGGGACTAAGTACCGACGAACTGGGAGCCATCAAAACCACTTCCATGAACAAACAAGATGCAAGGCGTTTCACGGTACGCGTTTCATAGAAGAATGAAAATGTCAATTCTGAGTGCTCAACCACGCTGCACACAATCAATCACGCTGCACACAATCAGCGTTGCCGTGTTTCCCGGATCGTTGCTACCCTCGCCCACCTCTGCAACGACCGCACCGGAAACGTCCATGATCGTCATCGCTCGAAACTTTGGCCAACTCGGCAATCGACTTTTGTTGTCCGCCAACCTGATCGCGGCTGCACGCGAACACGGCGTGCAGTTGTTGAACCCGTCGTTTGCTGGATATGC
>JBAUHR010000294.1:0-5519 GCA_049680385.1 Rubripirellula sp.
GAAGCATTCCGTTCCCATCAAGAGACAACGCAAAGTTTCCGCGTTCTCCATCCCAGTTCGTTGCAGCTACCGTATCCTGAGCGGGCGTCTCTCGATACACGAACGCGGTCAGCGAAAATTGCCCGGTGGTCAATGCTGGCGGCGAATCGATGCGCCCTCCCCGACCTATGGAGTCGACTCCGACTCGCAGAGAACCGCCAGCGAATACGCCCTTGCCATGTGGAGGGCGTTTGCCTTCCCCAGTCAGCACAACGCCAGGGTACCCGGACGGTTCAGAAACTAACCCTTCATCGCGAATTGCCATTCGGTAGAAAGCCAAAGGCGATAACTGATTTACGAAGAGTGCGTAATTGAATCTCGGTTCGTCGAAGCTGCGAATGAATCTATCGGTCGCAATGGAGATGTCTTCAAGCTTAGTCGCCCCGCTAGTAATCCGGACGGCCTGTGACGCCTGAAGATCAACCGACTTGGATGGGCCACGCCGATTCGATGTCCCCGGATTCACTCGCACGAGGCCATCAAACACATGAACTTCACTCGCACCGATTTCCACATCGACGGAAAACTCGGTTCCGAAGTCCACGACCTCGGCTTCAGGCGTATCGACCGTGAAGCCGATGCCTTCCGGCGGAACGCTCGCAGACAGCCGTCCATGTTGCAGCACGAAATGCTTGCCGCTCACGACGTTGAATTCGGCGGGAGCCTCCACATAGACCATCACTCCACCATCGAATTGCAAGTGCAGCAAGCCACGCCTGAGTTGATAATCGCCCATTTCCAGGTCCGTCCGTTCCCAACTGGACTCACCGTGGATGAGAAGAGCGTCAACCTCACTGACGATGGTTGCAAGTTGCGTATCCAGGAGCGTCGGCTGTGCTTCGTGAAGCCGCAACCAGAAAGCGATAAGCAGGCACACGGCAGTTGCGAATGCGACGCAAGCGAGCTTGGTCAGCGCCCGTGAGCTGGCTGCTTTCGTCGCGGGTTTCGTTTGCTGCTCGGAAACCGCGGCTAGCGCCATCGGCTCACATGTTTCTATCGCACTGTCTTGGATGCCTTTGCGACGCAGCAATCTCCGAAGATCAGCATGCAACTCAGCTCGCTGAGCGAAACGCGGGAGATTGGCAGAGGATTCCAACCACTCGACGATCAACGCAGCTTCGTCCTCCGAAGCATCCCCGTCAAGAAACCGATCAATGAGTTCGTCATCAACAGACATCAAGAGCTCTCCATTGCTAGACGTCGCTGCACGCACTGAGCAAGCGCGGTTCGAGCTCGCGTTAATAGCACGCGCACGGACCCCGGCGTCGAACCGATCGATTCGGCGATCTCCACAGCGGAAAGGTTATCGACATAACGTAGGTCGAGCAGTCCGCGTGACTTTTCCGGCAATCCGTCCAAACACGTTTCCAAGGCTTCCCGACGTCGATCTCTGCTGTCCGCTTGCTCCGCAATCGTCTCGCTGAGTCGCTGAAGCAGATCATTGGAAAAGACCAGTTGGTTCCGGCCCTGTTTTCGGTAGAAATCGATCACTCGTGACTTGGCGATCCAAAGCGCCCAGCCAACGAACGGGCGATCCGAGTCATACTCCTCAAACCTTCGAGCAAGCTCTTGAGCAATTCGCTGGACCACATCCTCGGCATCATGAAATCCCGCGACCGCAGCGAAGACATACGCAGAAATTGAGGGCTCGGCCTTCAGCCAGCACTTGGCAAACTCCTCTCGTTTTCTTTCTTCTTCCATATTGCATCCGACCTTAAGAACTCTTGATTCAGACGCATGCCGCTCGCTGCAAAGCATTCGTTAACAAGAATCTCAGCAAAGATGGCAGAATCCAGGTTTTACTAGTGATTTAGCTGATCCAACTGAGCTTGGAGAAAATGAAGATTCCCCGAGCTCGGACGATCGCTAACGGTCCAAGCAAGGCAATCGCGACCGTGACGCCACACACGCCTGTTTCAAGAAACACTTGGCCTGAAAGCGGCTACGTCGTTCTTGGATACCCGATAGAACACTACCCAGCGTTCTCAACTGAACTCGCCAGAATCCAGCCCTTCTTAGGGGGTAGCAAAAAGCGGTCTGCCAAAAAACCAGCGTTTCGCAGGGCCAAACCCTTTTCACGTCGGAACCATCTGAGCGAGTCAGACGTTCGTTAACCCAGGCCAGCAGAGAAACGAAGAAACAGAGAATTCTCACCCCGAGACCCAAAATCAGGCCCAGTCCCATTACCCAGGTACCGGCGGTGCCGAAGAAACGAAGAACGCGCCTGGCAAGCGCCCCATCCGCAGACACCGCAAAAACACGGGGCAAAAACGAAAAAAGGCCGACATGGAAACCATGTAGACCTTTTGTTCACTTCAGGGTCGGAAACGACTTTGATCGTTCCGAGAAGTTGGTATCGACTTGCGTTGCATCAGTTTCGCCCGATCAAGTTTCGTCGACTCCAGTTTCCGATTGCAACCCTCTCCAAATCTCACGCTGGCGGTCCCAATCCATTTCAGCCGTCATCGGTCGCAGCATCTTCTCGTTGATCTTCGATCGCCCGACGAACTCGCGCGGCAGACAGAGCAACGCCTCTTGTATGTCGGGGGCAAGCAGCGCCAGATTCATGATCTGCGTCACCCGCGGCGAACTGATCGAGTGCATGTCCGCCAGATGCATCGTGTCCTTCGCCTCACCGCTTCGCAGCATCTGGTCGAACTGAATCGAGATCGCCATCAAACGGGATACTCGCGGGATCTTGCCGCGACGTTTGACCGGGACATCGTCGCCAGTCTCTTCCTCCGTGGGTTCTTTCTTCTGCTTCGAGACCTTGTTGAGCTGCAAATCTACTTTCAGTTTGACATTGATCATGATGCCGCTTCCTCCACATTATTAGCGAGTGATTTGATGCCGGCGGGGTGCATCGAGATTGAAAGAGAACTGTCGGCGGCATCGAACTCGATTCGCGACACCAGCAACCCCAACACATCCGCCTTTTCAAGCGTGTTCAGGGCGTTCCAAACGTTGTCGAAGTCCGAGAATGCGACCGCGACATCCGTCTCGCTAATGCGATCCGTTTGCAACCGCTCGATCTCCGCTTCAACGCGGGCCACCGATCGGCCGAGATCCGCCGTATGTTCGTGCAGTTCCGCGAGGCGGCGCGAAGTGGTCACCCCCGAACTACCAACGAGTTCGCGAATCTGTCTGTCGTTGGAGTCGAGTTGGTCCTGCAACTGAGACCGCTGCGTTTGCAGTTCTCCAAGCTCGTCGCCGACTTGCTCCATCGCTTGCGTCAACACGTCCCGTCGCAACGCGTTGTCCGATGCGATCGCACGCACCTGGCCCACCACGACCGATTCGATTTCGCCGGCCGGCAAAGACGGCGACGGACAATGCTTCCGCCCCCGTTTGATTGCCGTCACACAAGTGTAATAGCGGTAGATCTTCGACTTCCGCTTCGATACGTTGTGGACCATCGAGCGGTTGCAAGCCGGACAGTACAACAAACCACGCAGCAACGCTTGGTACTTGTTGACCAAGTGCGCGCCTCCGCCGCGACCGTGGCTGCGAAGCATTGCTCCAACATCATCGAACAATTTGTCGTCCACGATCGCTGAGTGTTCGCCATTGAACGTTTCCGTCTTGTGCTTGATCCTTCCGATGTAGATCTCGTTGGTCAACAAAGAATGCAGTGAAGCTTTGTCGAACGTCCGACCGCCACGAGGCTTGCCTGCTTTCGTCTTCCAATGCTTCGCCGTCCACCCGCGACGACCGAGTTCTTCGACCACCGGCGTCAACGCTTGCAGTTCCAAATACATCCCAAAGATACGCCGCACCCTGGCGGCCTCGTCCGCGTTGATCACCAACTTTGGACTCGGCCCCGACCGATCGACATCGTACCCCAGCACCGGAATCCCGCCGGCCCATTTGCCACGTCGCCGTTGAGCCGCGATCTTATCGCGAATCCGCTCGCCGATGATCTCGCGTTCAAACTGGGCGAACGAAAGTAGGATGTTCAGCGTCAGCCGACCCATCGAGTGAGTCGTGTTGAACGCCTGCGTCACCGAGACAAACGAAACGCCTTGGTTATCAAACGCCTCCATGATCCGCGAGAAATCCAACAACGATCGACTCAACCTATCCACTTTGTAAACGACAACGCAGTCGACCTCGCCGTTGGAAATGTCCGCCAACAAGCGGTTCATCGCTGGCCGCTCGAGGTTCCCGCCGGAGAACCCACCGTCGTCGTAGTGCTTCGAGATCGCGACCCAGCCTTCTTGTTGCTGGCTCGCGATGTAGTTCTCGCCGGCGTCGCGTTGAGCGTCGAGCGAATTGAACTCTTGATCGAGTCCTTCCTCTGTCGACTTCCGGGTGTAGATCGCACACCGGATCTTCGGCACCTCGGGCTTATCCGATTTTGGTTTTGTCATTTCTCACGCACCCCCAGCTTAAAGAACACGAATCCGTTGTAGCTTGACCCGCTCAGTTCGCCGGCGATGTTGGACAACGACCGATACCGCCGTCCCTCGTACTCGAACCCATCCGTCAAAACCAAAACCCGAATCATCTTGCCCTTGTACAGACGCTCGACGTAGCTGCCGGGCGGCGGCAAGCGCGGATCCCAATCCACGTAACCGTCCAGCTCCGGCTTTTTCCGCCGAACGCGATCAATCACGTCCGCTCGAGGGGGCGTCGTCCGAACATCCGATGTCGCCGCGATCTCGCGAGCCCGTTGCTTCGCATGGTTGCTCAGTCCACCCTCATCACGACTCTGCAACCGCCAAGCGATCCGCCGCGTCAGATACTTGCGATGCCTGCTGCGACATGCTTCTTCAAACAAGTCTTCGTACTTCGCGATCAATTGGTCGACCGTCATGTCGTCCAGCTTCGCGATCTCAATTTCAGTCGATGGTTTCATAGCGTCGCCTCCTTCGATCCAAGATCTTCTGTTTCCTCAATCACCGATTCATCGCAAGCCAACGTTGCATCGGTCTCGTCATTTGGCTTCGCCAGCCCCGAATCGAACTCCGGTTCACGCACCAGTTGTCGATGTTCGTCGCGCGACACCGTCCGGCACCGCGCGACGCCTTTGGCAAAGATGGCAGCGATCGCGCTGCGTCGTTGTTCACACATGTTCTGAATTCCCTGTGGAAGAAGAAGTACCGGACGCGTCGTCTCGACCAACCGAGACCGCGTCGTCCACAGAGAGCCCTGGATCCGAACGACGATCAAGCCGTTCGGGTAAAGAGTCCGTCGGAGTTCCAGAAACAGACGCCAGCCGCGAAGCCCGCCACCGCAAAACCCCACGAGCCAACAACCCAGCGACCAACCGCCGCCGCTCCGACGAAGAAAGATCCGCCGTCCCACCACCATTCAATGCCTTACCCACACGCAACCTTTTGAAAGATTCACGAAGCTACCGAGACAAACCAAATCGTCCCTCTCAGGTAACCTATGCCGTGTTTTCAAAACCCTGCGCAAGCATCTTCAACAAACCCCCAACACCCGTCCCGCTCCCACCCCCAAGAGCGGCCCGGTCC
>JBAUHR010000295.1:0-2073 GCA_049680385.1 Rubripirellula sp.
AATGGGTGGTTTGCTGTTGATTGCCAATACCGTGGGCAATGCTTAGTCTTTAAGCTTCCGATTCAGTCGATCAGTCACCTGCCCACCTCCCCTCCCTTTCTCGCTATCAGCCATGTCTCAAAACTCCACCTCTCCTCGAGCCGTTCGCTCGAATCTTCTGCTTCGCGCCTTGCCTATTTGTCTTGTTGCGCTCGCGTTGGTTGGCTGTGAAAAGAAGACTGCGATTGCCCCAGCCAAACAGGAGGCACAGGAAGCCACGCCACCAGCTGTCGCTGCGGACGACGCGGCCGCTGTGAAGTCACTCCAAGACGCCGGCTACATTTTGACAACCAACTCCGATGGAAATGTCATCGAACTTTCTGTTTCCACCGAGACCGACATTTCGGACACCTACAAGCATCTTGCTGCACTACCAAGCCTTGAAGTCGCAACCTTCACTGGCCCCGGCTTGGACGACAAAGGCATGGAGCAACTAGCGAAACTGAAACAGTTAACACGATTGACGCTGACCGATTCTGCCATCACTGACAAGACACTTGATGCGGTCGGGCAACTTGATGGTTTAATTGCATTGTTCCTGCGGCGCTGTGGCGTTACTGACGAAGGTCTTGCGAACTTAAGCGGTCTGAAAAAGCTGCGTGCGATCGACCTTCGAAACAGCAATATCACCGACGCGGGACTGGTGCACTTAGCCAAGATCAATACGCTGGCCGACATTCAATTGGAAAAATCTAAAGTCACCGATGATGGAATCGCAAAACTCGCTGGTCTGCCACTGAAATCACTAAACGTCAACTACTGCACGTCGATTAGCAATGAATCGATGTCGGTGTTTGGCAAAATGCCAACGTTGGAATTGCTGCAACTGGATTACACCAAGGTAAACGACAAGGGCATGGCGAACCTAGCCAACTTGTCGAAACTGAAACGTCTGCGAATCCGCGGCTGTGACGTGACGGGCGAAGGACTGGCACATATCGCGGGCTGCAAAAACTTGGCCATGTTTGAACTACGCGACACGTCACTGGACGATGCGGGTATCGAAGTGATCTCCAAACTTCCGGGCGTCACCTACCTGGACATGGCCGAATGCCGACTGGCCACACCCGAAGGCATGAAGAAAATCGGCAAACTGAAAAAGCTGACGTACTTGGGTTTCTGGGAGACGAAACTTGATGACGAAGCGTTCGCGGCGTTAGGCGACCTGACCAACCTGACCGAATTGGATTTGAAGGCGACCAATGTCACCGATGAATCGGTGCCCACGCTATTGAAACTGACCAGCTTGCAAAAACTGAACGTGGCTGGAACACGACTGACCGACGAAACGTTTTCCAAACTAGGCGAAATGAAAAACCTTAAGTGGCTGAACGTTGCCAACACACAAATTGGCTACGACCTGATCGACAAGTTGGCCGCGGATCGCAAAGACTTGAAAGTGATCGAAGTCGAAAATTAAGAAACGACCTAAAATCGATCCAACAACAACACCACGCGCGCCGAGATCGCTTCCGCGTTGCCGATCGGGCCAACGCCTTCGCCGGTCTTGGCTTTGACGCTGATTCTTTCAATCGGCGTATCGATCATTTGCGAAATATTCTCACGCATCGCATCAATATGCGGTGCCATCTTGGGCTGTTCCGCCAAGATCACACAATCAATGTTCACCACCGACAGATGGTGTTTTCTAACGCGGCGGAAGGCCTCGGCAACGAAGTCCAAGCTATCGCGATCAAGGTTCTCGGCCGAGTCATTGGGAAACAATCGCCCGATGTCGGATTCCGCGATCGCACCCAATAACGCATCAGTGATCGCGTGCAGCAACACGTCCGCGTCGCTATGTCCAATCGCGTGTACTTCTGCATCCAGATCCAACCCGCCAATACGCAGCGGACCGCCATTGCCAAGACGATGAGAATCGAAACCCATTCCAATACGCATGGTGGGGACGAAGTCAGACATGGCGTTTCTCGTGCTGGGCTTTTCGGTCAATTTTGGGGCCTGCATCCATCGCATCAGTGCCCTGGGTATTTTCAAACCCAATCGTACCTACAATGACGGGCCCAGTCACTG
>JBAUHR010000296.1:0-2112 GCA_049680385.1 Rubripirellula sp.
GAGTGACTCCGAGAGGGTTAGTACGTTCCTGCGTTGGGAGCGTTTTTTTGGGTTCAAAATGAAGTATGTACTTTAGACCAAAGATTGGGAGGTTTATGTTCGATGACAAGCAGTTTTAATCCGCGGACGGTTCTGCGGCAGACGTCTAACGGGTTGTTGGCGGAGATGTTTTCAGTGCTGGAAATTTCGATTCGGTTGAATTGGTCGGAATTGGCCAAGACGGATGTGGACACGATATTTGCGGCGTATCTGGCATTAGACGACGGGTATCGGCAACAGGCCGAATTGATGCTGCACGATCTTCATTCGATGGTGAACGAGGAATCGCAGATGGTGATTTTTCGGCAGTGTCATCGTGCCGGTGAGCATGAGTTCTTGAAGGAACTGGAACGTTGCGAAAGCCGTTATGACGTGGCTTTGTTGACTCGGATCAGCAAACCGGCAGTCTGGCGTCCGGCGACGCGGTTTGCTTTGGCAGATCGTGTGATCGGAGGGCGGTCGTCGTACCGCCGGATCGATCTGCCACCGGCCACGCCTCGAACGTCGCAGGAACAGTTGGACTCGTTTGCGAATGCTTTGTCTGCGTTCTATTCGTCGAAACAGGGGCGCGGCCGGCGTTGCGTGACGGAGTATTGGCAGCGTGACGATGGCTTGCACTATGTGTTCGCCAGTTTGGACAATTATCGGCAATCGGTCGTGAAGCTGGTTGATGGCGGCGATGATTTTGAGCGGGTGTGCCAGACGCATGTGTTCGAAAACGTATTCGTGTACGACGAGAAAAATCACACCACGGACGTCTACGCTCTCGGCGGCAAACCGGTGCTGGAACCGCTGACGATGATTCTGGGACGCGAGATCATGGGCATCGAATTGCCACCGGAAGATCCCAGCGCCCAACCGTTCGTGCTGAACGTGTTACTGGACCCGGCATTCAAGTTTGTGACGGAACCAATGGATGGAGTGAAGGAAGTTTTGATCGAATCGGCGGAGGTGCGGATCTTCGGACCGGACGATGACTTGACCTTTGGTCCGAACTCGGAGTACGGACGTGGAGGGTTCCAGCGAATGATCGACGAGTACATTCGCAAAGATCGCGCACCACGATCAAACATGAACATCAAGAACGTCCGGATACGTTTTAACCTTGAGAATGGTCACAAGTTCCATGTGAACATCAGAAGATCGAACAACAGCAACTTGAAATCGCTGGCGACGCCGGATCGTCGGCTGGCTGAAAAGTACCTTCGCGCATGGAGGATCGATCGTGCAAACGATTGCAAGACTTCTGCTGCTGCTTAATTGTCAACCGGAAGCGAGGGTGGGCAGCGACAGTCTACGTTTGATGACGCGCGGCTCGGTGGATGATTTGATCCAGACGGGTGTCTTGGCTGAATTGCCTCCGGTCGACTACATCAACCCCGACTATTGCGCCGAGTGCTCTAGTCACGAGGTGTTTGAATCAGAGACGCCTGACGGGCCACGGCTGTTTGACGCTTGCGCCTACGGGGAGGTGGATGGTGAGATTCATCCGGATCGGTTGAGGCGTTGGTCCATTGACGCTCGCGGGATTGCGGGTGTGCTCGCCGGCTCGATTCCCGGCGGCGCGGTGGAGACTTTGCTACCCGGACGAGCTTGGCGGATCGGCGATGTGCAAATCGGTGGTGAACCGTTCATGATTGTGCTGTGCCTTGCGAAGTCGGCCGAACAACTGGCCGAGCGCAGCGGTGCATCCCGAATGATCTTGATCGGCGATCAACTTCCGCCAGACGGCTTTGCCGGTTCTTTGACGATCGAAGAAGCGTTTTCGTTCGATGATGGGAAGATTGCCATTCGCAAGCATCGGCTGCGCCAGTTGATGCCGCTCTCAAGCGTCGGTACCGGTATCGCAGCGGATGCTCACAAACGGCTTCTTCGCACGACTGAACATCATTGATGTCGGCAAACGTGGTAAAGGTCAAACGCCTGGCTCGGCCCGCGACCTTCCCGACGAGGTTCTCGACATCGCAAAATGGTGGGCGGACTTCCATCCCGGCGGTGGCAACTTCATGGAACTCCACCCGAAACCGATACGCGTGCCGCTGACGCCCGACGCTGAGGCCGCGATCACTGAAC
>JBAUHR010000297.1:0-1633 GCA_049680385.1 Rubripirellula sp.
GTTCTGCTGATCACTCGAGGCAAACTCCTCTAAGAACTGTAATGATCGCCTCGCGTTTCGTGCTCGCTCGATGTGCAAGCGAATTGAAGCCGACAAACCAACAGTCAGCCATATCCCTGCCGCCCCGAACCCAATAATTGCAGAAGAAATTATGCGTTGAAGTGGGAGGCCGAGGACGATGAAATTCGCGGTCTGGGTAAAAGCAGTTACGAGTGCGATCGTCGCTATTAGCAGTTGCCAAGCCGCGGACGCCATCTGCTCCTCGTGGTGCCTAGCATGAGCCCATTGGTCTTCATAATATCGAAACGTGATTTCAGACTCTTCTGAATGCCTGTCACTTTTTGGATCAACTTTGGTGTGCTCTCGCATTAGTCTATCTTTATTCAATCAAACTGGATTCTGACAAATTCTTAGTTTGAATCATGGCCATACTCAATCGGACAGTATCGCTTGCATCCCTATCAAGCTATGGTCAATTCTTGCTTCCATTCGTCGCTGCAATGAAGCATGGGGCTAGTTTAACACATTGCGAACCATCGTGAATACCAAAACATATAAACCCCAACCCAACCTGCCTAGGTCACATCGACCGAAGCAGTTTGAGGTAGTTTTAGCTAGGCTGACAGATCTTGCCAGGTTGACAAGCCTTCAAGTTGCGTTTGTGAATCGTTCTCAGAAAACATGGTTAAAACGCTGAGGCGACGTTTGCAGGGCAGCTAAGACCGTTCTTTCATGCCTTCCTCGCGTCGTCGGTCCCCATCGGGGAAGATGGAAATGGCTTCCTGCGGGAACTTGCCCGGCGAACGTTTCTGGGATCTAGATTTGTTGCACATCGCCCTTAGTGGCTCTAGATGTCGATAAGGTGTTTCGGCGTGCTTTTTGATAGCGGCGTTTCGATGCAAAATGCGAGATTGCCAAGCGATTGTCGCGAAACTGGCACTTTTTTGCCGAACAAACCGAACTCTGCCGCTCGGCGAATTAGGTATTGTCCTTGTTCTTAGGCGATTCTTTGCTTTCCTCCTTTTTTGCATTTACAGGCTCTTGAGTTGGTTTTGTCGTTTCGTGAGAGGTTCCGCCGTTTGTCATTGTCTTGTTCTAGGGGGAATTGAAGGGGATCGAGGGACTAAAGGCCATTTTGGACTATTCCATCATGGACTTTACCATCCGGCTTTTACCAATGCAAGGGTCTGGATGGACAAATCAATTTACACGCACGAATACGCCGTTTTACTCCGGCTGCTTCGTGCTCATCGAGAAAAACATGGCTTCACTCAAAAAGAAATGGCAGCGAAGCTGGGAGTCACGCAATCTACTTACAGCAAACTCGAACGCGGCGATCGACGGATTGATGTGATCCAGCTTCGCACGATCACCATCTCGATTGGAATTGACTTCCTTAAGTTCGCTCAAGAACTAGAACAGGAGATCCGAAAAGGCGAGAAGCCCAGCAAGCGGTCAACTCGATAGCAAGCCGTTAACTCGAACGTAGTACTTCTTCAACGTGTCACGCGACCCAAGGTAAAAGACGATGGTGATCGCTAACCATCCGATGGCAATAGGCCAACGAAAGCCGTTCGTCGTTGTATCGCCAATGAAATAAACAGCCAGGGCGACCATCGAGTTGCTGTAAAAC
>JBAUHR010000298.1:0-3884 GCA_049680385.1 Rubripirellula sp.
GGGGCGACTTCGTTAAATATCCGCGGACGCCGCATTTGTTTGGCTCGCGGGGGACTTCGGACGACATACATCTGGGCGAGCGGGAATCGGTGGGGTTTCTGGCTAGTGACTCGTTGATTGTTGAGGAGAAGATTGACGGGACGAACGTGGGGATTCACTTCGCCGGCGGGGAGTTGATGCTGCAGTGTCGTGGGCACCTTGTGACTGAGGGCATGCATCCGCAGTACGATCTGTTCAAACAGTGGACGACGGTGAAACGGAATGTGCTGGAGGAACGGCTCGGCGAGCGGTTCATCTTGTACGGTGAGTGGATGTACGCGAAACATTCGATCCACTACCGCGAGCTGCCGCATTACTTCTTTGAGTTCGACATCTACGACAAAGACGCTGGCGTTTTCCTGATGCTGGAGCGGCGGATGGAGTTGCTAGATGGGACCAGGATCGAGACGGTTCCGATCGTGCATCGTGGGACGTTGAAGCGGTCTGATTTGGACGGATTGATTCAGGCGTCGGCGTTCGGTGCCGAGTTCGACAATCCGCTGACGGGGCGGCAGGATGATTTGGCCGAGGGTCTTTACTTTCGTACCGAGAACGAGACGCAGGTGACGGGACGGGCCAAGTTTGTGCGGCCTGAGTTCGTCGAGAAGATCAAACAAAGCACGCATTGGCAACAGCAAGTGATGGTGCCGAACGAGCTGGCCGACGGCGTGGATATTTGGTCATGAACTGGGACGAACTGACACGATCGAGCCATGACGCGATCATCGAGTGGGCGGGAACGCAGTCTTGGGCGCAGGCGATGGCAGCGTGCGAACAGGACGCGCAGTGGCACGCTGAGGGCGACGTGTGGACTCATACCAAGATGGTTTGCGATCAATTGACGCGGCTGGATGAGTGGGTCTCGTTGGATGACGGCGATCGACGAGTGTTGTTGCTGACCGCATTGTTTCATGATGCGGCTAAGCCGATCACGACGGTCTTGGATCCAGAGACCGGTCACGTTCGTTCGCCCAACCACGCGGTCAAGGGCGAACATTTGGTTCGCGGGGTGCTGCGTGAACTGGAATGTCCGCTCGACCAGCGGGAGCGCGTTTGTTCGCTCGTTCGCTATCACGGCCGGCCGGCGTTTGTGCTTGAGCGGGAGGACACGGCGAAGGAAGTCGTTCGGTTGTCGTGGTTGAGCGAGAACCGTTTGTTGTATTTGTTTGCGCTCGCTGACACTCGCGGCCGGGACACCGATTCGATGAGCCGGCCAGAGGACAACCTGCACTGTTACAAGCTGCTGGCCGAGGAAAACAATTGCTTCGATCAGCGTTATCCGTTCGCGACCGACCACGCCCGACTGGAGTACTTCCGCCAAGCCGAGCCGAATCTGCACTACGTCCCGCATGAGGACTTTTCGTGCATGGTGACGATGATGTGCGGCCTGCCGGGCAGCGGCAAAGACTCATGGCTGGCAAAGCACCGACCGGACTTGCCAGTTGTGTCGCTCGACGAGATCCGAACGGAAATGAAAGTCGATCCGACGGACGACCAAGGCCGCGTCATCCAAGCCGCCACCGAGCGATGCCGCCAGCACCTCCGCGCCGGCACCTCGTTCGCTTTCAACGCCACGAACATCCTGCGTCAAACCCGTTCACGATGGACCGGGCTGTTCGCCGACTACAACGCTCGCACCGAGTTAATCTACGTCGAACCGCCGATGCGAGTGCTCCTGAAGCAAAACCGCGACCGTGCTAAGTCTGTGCCCGAAAGCGTAATTCACAAACTGGCAGCGAAGGTGGAACCACCGACGTGGTTGGAGGGGCATCGTATCACCTATGTTTAGCGTCAAAGCCCTCGTTGTTGGCACACGAAATGTCGAAGTCTGAATGGTTGGCGATTCGAGAGACAATGGATGGTCGTTTCCGTAGTTCGCAGTTGGCTGATGAATTCATCGAGCACGCAAGCAGGACACGATTGATCATCGACCTTGGCTGTGGCACCGGCACAAACTATCGGTATTTGACACGCAACGATGGATCAGACACTCCCTGGCTAGGCGTCGACAGTGACGGTGACGTGCTGAAGATTGCTGCAAGAGAGCTTGCCGGAACACCTGTTCGGTTTGAACTTGCTGATTTGGCCTCGGATCTCTCGTTGATCTCGACGAGTGAAGATGTCTCGATTGCGGCTTCGGCCTTTCTCGACCTTGCATCAGAAGAATGGATTGGCCGGTTCGCCAACGTTGCTGCAGGGAAGCCCTTGTTGATTTCGATGACAGCCTCGGGTCCGCCATCCTGGGATCCCGTCGACAACATGGACGAAGCCATCGAAGCTTGTTTGCAGAATCATCGAAAGGCCGACCACGGGTTTGGTCCGTCGGCCGGGTTCTCCGCGGCTCGACTGTTGGCGGATGAATTGAACGCTCGCAACTGCAGTGTGTCGTTGGAAGCATCCGATTGGTTGGTCGATCATCAAGATCGAGAGGTGATAGCAACGCTGATCGACGGTGTTCGTCGCCGGGTCTTTTTGGATCTACCGCACGATCAAGTTGAACAGTGGGCGGCCACGCGGCGACAACAGAATCAAGCGGGAGTGTTGAAGCTGACGCTCCCGCACTTGGATCTATTGTCGCTTCCTCCGCGAACTTGATTTTTCTTTTTGCACGCAAGCAAGTAGATCGACAATTTGCGAGATTGCGATTTCCCGTTCGGCGGGTGATTTTCGCAGTGTTGAATTCATGATGTCGCAGAGTGACCTCGGGACAGACTCGACATCCGAAAGATCGGGATGGCTGTCCGAAAGCGTTGACGCTAGCGATTCATCGGGAGTTACACCGAGGTTGGGTGGCTCTCGGTAAAGGAGCCAATGAAGAAGACCGCCAATCGCGTAGATGTCAGTCTTGGGGCCGATCGAACCGAACGCTGGGTCGATTTGCTCGGGAGCCGCGAAGCCCGGTGTTCCTCCCAAGACTTGCGATGTTGAACCCGCTGATGCTTCTGAAAACCCAAAGTCGGTGATTGTGATTCGATCGTTTGCATCGACCAGGACGTTGCTCGGTGTGAGGTCGCCGTGGATCAGGCCGGCTTGATGCACGGCCGCGATGGCATCGCAGATCTGCCGGAGCCAATGGATGATCTGCTTCGGCGTCACGTCGGTAACGTCTTGCAATGATTGCCCGTCAATCCACTCGCTGATGACATACGGGCCACCGTGCGGTGATTCGCCGTAACTGAGGTAGCGGATGACGCCTGGATGGTTGATTTGCGAGGCGAGGTTGATCTCGCTCAGGAACGATCCGCGAGCCGCTTCGTTTTGCCAGAACGCCTTGCGAAGGAATTTGACGGCGACGGTTTGGACATCGGCTTGCATGCTCGCACGGTAGACCTTGCCGAAACCACCGCTGCCGATCAATTTGCCGAGTACGAATTCGTTGTAATTCACTCGCGGCAACGTCGGCGGACTGTCCGCCGCGTGTGCGGTTTCGTTCGTGCTGGCGACGTTCGGGGCTAGTCGTTCGCGAACACGCGACAGCCGGCGACGAACGGTTCGCTCGTCGATGCCAAGCGACTCGGCAAGCTCTCGGTGCGTTTGGCCGGCCAGGATACCTTCGACGATCACAAATAGATCGTCCGGCAATTCGGCCTTCAACGTCGCTAGGAATGCATCCGCCTCATCTTCGGATTCCGAGTCATGGTTGCCGATAGTTTGTGGTTGGACGCTGTCGAGGGAGACACGTACCTGATCACCGCCACGTTTGACCGCTGATTGACGCTCAATCGAACGAGCCATCTTTCGCCGAGCGAAAGTCGCGAGCAGACGCCACAGCGAAACACTGCGACTGACTTCGATGCGACTGTGCCGGGCGGCGTCGAAGAAGCTGCCCATCGCCGATTGAACGA
>JBAUHR010000299.1:0-6243 GCA_049680385.1 Rubripirellula sp.
TAAGGGCATGCCGACGCACAGACGCCACAGCCCACGCAGATTGATTCGTGAATGCTGACCACACCAGATTCGGCGTTTCGCGAGATCGCTCCGGTCGGGCATCCGATCATGCAAACCGGGTCGGCACAGTGCATGCAAGCCTGAACAAACTGCAGCCGATCGTAAGTAACGCCGTGGCGAACAAACTTTGGATTTCCGTCATGAGCGCTTGCGCAGGCTTTGACACAATCATCACAGCGCGTGCAACGATGCAGATCAATCACCATCGCTTGCTGGCCGTTGTTCATTCGATTCTGAACGATGAACTCCAGCATCCCCGTTGAATCAAACTGGATGCCATCTTTGGTGACTTGATCGTCTTTGGTGTCGCCTTGACCCTTCGCGCGGCGACCGGTCCGTCGTCTTTCTCGGCGACGCTCGTCGGAGTTATACATTTCCGCAGCAGCTCGTTCGGGCAATTCGCTACGTCGAACGTGTGGCAAGATTTCGGTGGCAAATGTTTCGACGGGGATCGAAAGCACATCTAAAAATCCGACCGCGCGAAGCGAACTCTGCAGCGTTTGTGCCGACTCGCTTTCTGGGCGAAGCGCATTGCAAGCGATTTCGTCCAAGCCAAACACATGGCCTTTGCCGATGTAGGCCGTTGTGCGGTGTCCGTCGCCATGTTTTTGGCTCAGGCGACCAAAACCGCTGCGAACGATCAACAATTCCGTTGGCATGCGACCTTCGGGGGCCACCAACGGCTCGCTTTCAATCTGCTCTTCTACTGGCAGCGTGCGTGTCTTCTTGTAGTCGGAATTCCATTCCATTCGACCGTACGACTGCACTTGGGTCGATTCAGCGATTTTGGCCAAGTTGGCGTCGGGAACGTGACGCAGTAACGGAATTTCTCGTAGGTGAACCGGCAACCAATGTTTGCGGTAATGACTCTCCAGCGTGTCGGCGAACTTTTTGTCGCGTCGGAGAATGCGCAAGCCCTGCCAGCGAATCTCTAGTAACGTCGCTTCTGTTTTGGCAATGACGGTGGCGGTCCGTGGCGAACGATACATCGCGGCGACTTCGCCAAACAACTCGCCTGGCCCCAGAGTGACTGTTTCCCGCTCGCGCAATACGACGTCAAAGTCTTGCAAAAAGACGGCTTGCCGATCGTCGACTTGGCGAACCAAGTTACGTTGTTTCAGATTTGCCGAAACGTCGGTGGCACGGCGTGACTCAGGGACATTGGAACGCGTCAAGTAACGCCGCAACGATTCCGACCAGCCGATTTTTTTGGCGGGCGTGCGACCCAGTTGTTCAGCCGATAGAGATTCGACGACCACATCCACACTGCCAGCGATCAGCAGAAACGCGCTGTTTCCATAATCGCCTTCGCGGACGATGATTTCGCCAGGTTCACAGCGTCGCATCCGGCAGTCGTAACGCAGAATTCCGTCTAATGGGAGCGATCGCGGAAAGGAATTGGGGTCCATTGATGCGAACGGATCGCGCGAGCGCAACCAAGCGACGTCCGAATCGGTCATCGCTTTGTCCAACGGTTCGTCCCAACGCTGGGGACGACGCACGGCAACGGTTGGGGTTCCTTCCATGGTTACGGTTAGTACGCACTACGCCGCGGTACGGTCAAGGCTGTTTTTGGTAGCAATTGTGCGTCACCCTCCCCTTGGACTCTGAATCTTGGCGACGCCAGCTACGGCCAGGAACGGGAATTAACAGTCTTCGCGCGGCGGCTGCGGAGTGAATCGTCGTGAGACTTTCAAGATCGCGGTGATCAATGCGATTTGGATTAGGGCGATCGTGATCGGTGAAAGCTGACGGATACTTGCGAACGTCGTTCGTGCCCAAGCGGGGTTTCGGCCGGCCGTTCGTTCGATCCATTGTTGCATCGAAGGTGACGGTTTGACGGCAGCAGTCAGGCCCCACGTGGAAGTGTGTTCCCAGCCGTATTTGGTCCGTCGCCAACCGTTGGGGACAACGGCTTTGCTGTCTGCCGACGCGGTGACTTCAAACGTGTGCGAATTGGCCAAGTGTTGTTGCGTGTCGCAGCCTGTCGACGACAGAACCATCATCGCAACGACAAGCAGTGCCGGTGCGATCGATACATTCGATCGTCCGATCGAGAATTTCGCCGTCGATGGTGTGGTGCGGTTGGACAAGCTGACTTTTGTGCTCTTTGGCGGTCGGAAAGTGACGCCTATAGCCTCGCTAGCATCTGGTTTTTGCCTAGTCGTTTGTCCTGCAGTGAAGCGGTGTCGAGGATTTTGTCTTGAGTCGGGTTCCGATTCTGCCGATTTGGTGGGTTAGAAGGGGGGCGAGTCTGTCACGAACTGCGTGCACTCTCGCCAAAACAACTCACGTTTCTTAGGCGATTGCTGGACCGAATCATGCGCGTTTCGCTAGTACGATTTTTCTTTGTGACCCTCGTTGCCTTTGGCGTGACGGTTGACCGCGCAGACGCTCAGCGTCCGGTCGTTCCTGGTACTGGAACGGAATTGGTCGGTGTTGCTGACGACTTTGAAGATCCCAATTGGGGCTACATCCCACGGGATCCAAAAAGCACCGAAGACATCGATGAGAATCAGCGTGGTCCGATGGGCCGCAGCACGAATGGTCGCTGGTACGAAGGCATCAAACGCGGTCATCCAGACATCGTGCAACGCATCGCGACTCCTGCTGGCGGTATTCCCGGCAGCCAAGGCGCGCTACTGATGCGATCGATGTACACCGGATTGCCAAACAGTCCCAGCTATAAAATGCACCAAGACGATTTCGTCGCCAATGTGCAGTACCGTTTGGGTCGCCGGTTGAGTGTTTCGGAAGTTCCCAGTGTGACGACGCGTGTCTTTTTGCCGCCCGTCGCGGAATGGGAAAGTCGTAGCGGTCCGCACTTCGGTTTCCGCTTGGCACTGGAGACCACCGCGATGACCGAACAAGAAGTCGGCCGGGGGTTGTTTAAACGCAAGAAGATGGAGATGGGCAACGAGATTTACTGGCCAGGTTTGTTCATCGAATTTGAGAACAAAGACGAAACCAAGAAGCCTGACGATTACGCGTATTTGCGTGTACGTAGCAACCGTAACGGTGGCGATTTTCGAGGCCCACAAATCACGACGACGGGTTGGTGGACATTGGGCATGAGCGTGACTCCCGACGGGATGATCCACTACTACGCTTCGCCAGGCGTCGATGACTTGACTGAAGCGGACTACATTACCAGTCAGTTTCCTTACGACTATCGCTGCGAACGCTTCCGCACGTTCTTCTACAACGTGTGCAGTGCCGACGATGGACGTCGTTGGAGCACGTCATGGATCGTCGACGATCCGAAGGTGTATGCACTTCGTCCCGCTGGCCAAATCGCCGTTCGCGAAAACAACCAGATGCGGTAAGACGTTGTCGCAATCGTTGTTAGGACGCAATCGTTGTTACGACGCTTCGCGCGGCGTAACGCAGCACCTATCCATGCAGCACTCCGTCGCGGAGCGACAGAGCAACGATTATGCAGCACTCCGCTGCGGAGTAACGATGACTTAATCGCCCAGCACGGCTTCGCCCCAAAGACTGGGGTCTTCGATGACGGGGTATTCGGGGCCCAGCGTGAGTGTTTGCCAGCCCAGTTCGCGATCAATGACGGCGTAGTAAAGCGAAATTCGCGGCTGGTCTTTGGGATCAAATCCCGTCAGCGCCGCCGCTGGAATCAGGCCCGACAATTCGTACCCATCATGTCGCGGTGTTGCGGCGATCTTCAGGTCGGTTGGATTTACCGCTTTGGGATTTCCACGTGCGCGATTGATTCCCACTAGAGCAGCGACCGGTCGTTCGCGCTGCGGTCCGCCACCAGCAGGCATCCACAAAAATCGGTGACAGTACTGTGTTGCCCGGTGGATGCCGGGGCTACAGCGAGTGTCGATCCAGACATGGAATCCATCGCTTTCGTCCAGTCGCGTCTCGCGACACCAGGGGATTTGGCGTTTGCCGTTGACCGCTATTTTCATGCCGATGCCCGTCTTGTTCCAACCCATGCGGACGTCAGCAAAGACCGGACGGTCCCCCAAGGCACCGAACGATGGCAGCTTGCACTTGGGCGGCAGATCCAAGCCTTTGGGCGACCACTTCAGAGGGTCTTTGCGCAAGGTGACTTCGAAACGAAACAAAAATGTTGGATCAATCAATCGTGATGGCGGCGCGTCAGACAGCGGAGGCCTCCGGAAAATAAAAGACACGGAAAGACAGCACTGTATTTTCATTTTTGGCGATGCGATACCCGCCCTGTCGGTAGCATCGAAGATGACACTAGCACGGTCTGGTAGTTTTCCTATAATCGAGGTCATGAAAAACTTAAAGAATATTCGCCGAGCGGAGGATGGCTGGGTCGTTCGTCTGGTCCGCGACGGCACGGAGTACTCGAAGTATTTTCGTTTCTCCAACGGCGGAGTGCGAAAGTCTTTTGCAGCGGCCAAAGCGTGGCGCGATGAAATCGTGTCCGAAGTCGGGCCACGACAGTGGCGCACTGGCCCGAACAGAAAGAAGCCGACGAACAATACGTCTGGCACGATCGGTGTCAGTAAGAACAAGTTTGGTCGTTGGGTGGCATCGTGGAACGAGAACGGCAAGCAGCGTTTTAAGACCTTTCCCACCAAACGCGAAGCCGTCGCGCATCGCAAGGAACAAGTTGCGTCGCTGTCATAGTCTCCTTTTGCCGCTATTGCGAGGCTCGACTCTCTCAGAGGGAGAGCCAAATCGATCTGGCTCGCGACCTACTGTGACAACTCTTTGGCTCGTTTGACCATTTCTACAAACTCGGTGCGGTAGCCTGATGGGTCGCCTTTTGCTCCGGCGGTTGCCAGTTCTTCGACGGCGTCAAAGTTGGCGTCGCCTCGGTGGGGCGAATTTCGCAGCAACATGCCAAAAGCGGCCACGGATGATGCGAACTGGAAATCCTGATCCGCTTCATCGAACTTCTTGCCTACGTCCTTAACCGGAAACTCGATCAACGTGCTCTTCGGTCCCGTCGGTTGCTTGTAGCGAAGTTTTAATGTCAACAGTTCGCCGCTTTGGGCCTGCTCCGTCGGTTGCAACTTCTTTTGATAACGCAATCCCGTTGGTTTGCTGTCGGCAGCGTCGTCGGACTTCGTGTTCGTCTTGTTGGCAGGCACCAGTTCGTAAAGAGCCGTCACTGTATGACCTGCACCGATCTCGCCCGCATCCTTTTTGTCGTTGGCGAAATCTTCGGCCGCCATCACTCGGTTTTCGTAACCAATCAAACGGTACGAAGCGACTTCGTTGGGATTGAACTCCACTTGGATCTTCACATCCTTGGCGATCGTGACCAACGTGCCGTGCATTTGTTCGACCAAGACCTTCGACGCTTCGTCTTCCGTGTCAATGAACGCGTAGTTGCCGTTGGCTTTGTTGCTGACTTCTTCCATCATTTCGTCGTTGTGGTTGCCGGAGCCGAAACCCAGCATCGTCAAGAACACGTTGCCCTTGGCGTTTTCGGCGGCCAGCTTGACCAGTTCTTCCGTGCCTGACACACCGACGTTGAAATCGCCATCAGTACACAAGATCACACGGTTGGTCCCACCGGGAATGAAGTGGTCACGAGCGACTTGGTAAGCCAATTGAATGCCTTGTGCGCCGGCCGTGGATCCACCCGCTTTCAATCGTTCCAGCGAATCCAAGATCGTTTTGGTTTTGTCACCGGTAGTGGAGTCCAAGACTAAGCCGGCGGCACCGGCGTAGACGACGATGGCGACCGAGTCGTTTTCGCCCAAGCGACTGACCAGCATTTTCATGCCTTGCACGACCAATGGCAATTTGTTGCTTTGGCTCATCGAACCGGACACGTCCAACAAGAAGACTAAGTTGCTGGCGGGGCGTTCGTTGTCAATCGTTTTGCCTTTGATGCCGATACGAGCCAAACGGTGCTCCGGATTCCAAGGACAACTGGCGACTTCCATGGCAGCGGCGAACGGGTGTTCGTCGGTGGGCGGCTGGTAGTCGTAAGTGAAATAGTTCAGCAGTTCTTCGATGCGGACCGAATCGACGGGCGGCAACATTTGATGCTGCATCAAGTACATCCTGACTTTGGAATAGGCAGCGGTATCAACGTCGATCGAGAACGTCGAAAGGGGTTCCTGGGTCACGGTCTCGAATGCGTTGTCATGGATCGCTGCGAAACGATCGCGTCCACTGGTTGGCTCGGGTTGCATTCCCATGCCCATGCCCATTCCCATGCCCATGCCC
>JBAUHR010000300.1:0-12605 GCA_049680385.1 Rubripirellula sp.
GGCTTCCATGGTATCCGATTTGAGTTGCTGTCTTGCTTCCAGCTTCGATCGAATCGGTGATGAACTTGACCGCTCCGTCACCCATCAACACGTGCGCACCACCTTGGTGGCGACTCGATGGAGGAAGAACATTGTCGTTGTGAGCCCGTCCACCGGAACACATGGCCGAGTTGGGCGGTAACACGGTGTGAACCTGGCTGAAGATGGTGTAGCAATCGTGCCAGCGGTATCCGCGTGCTTCGGTTGCGTTTGCCGACGTCGAGGCAGCCTGGATCCAGAATCGCGGACGCAGGGGATCTAGGAATTGTTCGCCCCACGATGGGTTCTTACGGCATTCGTTACGGCCGCTGCCGGCCAGGTCCGAGTACGAACCATTGCGTGGCAGGTTGGTGCGAGCATCGCCGTCACCCAGGTCCGATGCAATCTCGCCACACATGATGGTGTTCGAAAGTCCGTCCAAACAATCTCGGAACTTCATATCACGAGCCAAAACGAACATGCCGCGGTGGCAGGTTCTTGAACGAATCGACTGGGTTTGTTCCTGGCTGTAAGGAATGGTCGCGCCCGATGCGACTTCGTCAACGTCCAAGAATGGATCGCGAGTGAACACCGACGAATCACCATGACACGATGCATAATTTGTTCGTCCAAGTGACGGCAATCCAACGCCGGGATCGCTGGGGCAACGTAAAGTCGGGATCGTGGTTACATAGGGGCCGTAATCGATGCGGCTAACGCCTGGTCCCATGGCTTGCCACGGTGTCGCGCGAACCGATCCGTCAGCGTTGACACCAAGCGGATTGCTGATCTGCTCCCAAATCGCCTGTTGCTCGATGAAGGGCAGCACGCTGACCAAGAATGACAGCCGACGATTCACCGACACGGTATCGTTTTGCAGATCCCACATGTCGCGTCCAGCAACGTCGTCGGTGCCGGTACCCGAAGTTGGAAGCTGCTTGTAAGCCGAGTGGTAGTTGTGGATCCCCAAGCCAATTTGTTTGAAGTTGTTGCTGCAGCTCATGCGACGCGCTGCTTCGCGAGCGGCTTGCACGGCGGGCAGCAATAGCCCCACCAGTACACCGATGATGGCGATCACCACCAACAGTTCGACTAGGGTGAACGCGGATTGATTTCGCTTCATTTGAAAACTCCGAAAATGGAACAGCAGGAAAAGAAAAACGTAGATTCGGGTCGCAGATCTTTCGCAGCGACGCTCTTACGGAGTATTACCCGGCCTTTTCGCACTTCTTTGCGGTCAAAATCGTAAGAAACTGGCAAATGTTCTGCCGAAACCAGTTTTATTTCGATAATCCTCGAAGAAACTGCGCGAAAAAATTCGCAACGACCGGGTAGTTCATTGTGCGACGGTGTCACGATCATGCTAGGATGTGGCACTTTCGTGCTAGTCGGACGCGTTCTCAATTAGCGGCGGACCTATTATCGAAAACAAAATTTCGCAGGACGAATTTGTTCGGCTGTTGGCTGCACACTCGAGTCAGATCATGTCGTTTGTCCGAGTCATCTCGATGAATCGTCACGATGATGCCGAGGAGGTGTTTCAGCGGACGTGCATGGTGCTGTGGCAGAAGTTCGCCCAGTTCGACAGTGGAGGCAACTTTGCCGCGTGGGCATGTCGAATCGCGCACTTTGAACTATTGAAATTACGTGAATCCAAAAACAAGATTCGGATCCTCGGTGATGATGCGATCGAGCAATTGGCGGTCGCTGCGATGCCAATTTCGGCCGAGGTCAATGATCGTCGAACGGCGCTGGCGAGTTGCATGAAGAAATTGCCGGCGGAGGATCATGAACTGATTCGCCAGAGATATTTTGAGTCGTTGAGTGTTAGCGAGATCGCTAATCGTGTGGACCGTTCGACTCATGCGATTTACCGCGAACTTAGCCGTGTCCACGGCCTGCTTTCCCGATGCGTTGACCGTTCTGTAAGTGAGGGAATCCAATGAGCCCTAGAATTCGGCCTAGCATTGGGCCTGACACGAACGACTTTCACGAGCTGCGAACTTTGATCCTGAAATCGCTATGCGAACCGCTTAGCGATTCCGAGATTGACAAACTCAACATTTTGATGCATTCGGATGGCGGCGCTGTCGAAGCGGCGGCGTTGATTGACCAGCTTTGCGCCTTCACCGATTCTGGAAATCTAGACTCGATGGCGATGGCCGAAGTGCTGTCCGAAGCACTTGCCGATAAAAACACCATTGGAACCGTCGCCTCGCTTACGGCGCCAATCGCAGTTCAGTCCTACGGTCAAGGCGACTCCACTGGTCGGTCGGTCGGCGGATGGTTGAAAAGCCCGTGGCTACTCGCACTGGTGGCTAGTCATTTGATGATTGCGTCACTGGTGTGGTCCGGTGCAAAGCAATGGATGGCGCAAAGCCCGCCTGAGGACATTCGATTGCCGGTTGTGTCGCCGCAATTGGTTTCCATGACCGCATGCGTTTGGAGCCCGTCAAGTCAATCGGACCCAGCGATTGGTTCTCTGATTCAGCAGGGCGAAAACCTAGAACTGATGGAGGGAATTGCTGAGATCCGGATCGGCGAAGGCACCTCTGGCGAAGCGCTCGTGCGAGTCGAGGGACCGGCGGGCATTTTTATCCGATCGGATGGCCAGCTCGAATTGCGTCACGGCATCCTGACGGCTAAATCGCTCGGCACCGGCAGTGGCAACTTGATGGTCGACGGTCCGATCGGTGAAGTTTCGATCGACGGCCAAAGCTCCATCGGTTTGGTGTCCAACGGCATGCAGAGCGAACTGCACGTCTTTTCGGGGCGTGCACTGGTGAAGCCTCTGGCTATGGCGACTTCACGCGAATTGTGCTTGGTTGATGGAGAGGCGGTTCGTTTCTCGCCTCAGTCCAACGGGGACAATCTAGCAATCATGTTCGAAGCTTCGCTGTCCAGCTTTGTGTCGGCTCGTTCATCTGCGTTTGACCCGCTTAGTCTGAACAAGAAATACGCGAAAGCGGTCCTGGATTCCAAGCCGAGCATTTACTGGCGTTTCGAGGGCATCAGTGGCGAACCGCCGTACCATGTCGTCAACGAAGGCAGTGCTGCCAATATGGACGCGGCGTTGATCGGCGAACCGGGGTGGCGTCAGTATGGCGAAAACCAAGTTTGTGAACTTGGGCGACTCGGAAGTTCGTCTGGCTTCCGCAGCACAGGCTTGTGGCCAACCGAATCGCTGGATCAATACACGGTCGAAATGTGGATCAAGCCTGGGCTCTACCACCATGGCGAATTGCTTTGCATGCATGAAAAAGTCCAAGAGGAGGACGGTCGCTACCCACACTCGGTCATTCTGGAAACACTCGCGCAGCATTGGAAGAACGACCTCGAGGGTCTCCGCCCCAACGCGCTGCGGTTTGTTCACCGTTCACCAGCGTCGGGCGTCGTTTTGGAAGGCAGTAACGTCGTCGCAAACAGGCCGTACAAAGTACGAGTTTGGCAGCACGTCGCTGCGGTCAAAAAGGGCGAGCAAATCTCGGTTTGGTTGGATGGGCGTTTGGTTGCCGAGCATTCCGACGTCAGCGTTCTGAATTCCAACATGCAGATTGTGATTGGACAACTCTATCTTTCGCGAGCCGAACGTCGATTCGTTGGGCAGATCGACGAGGTCGCCATCTACGACCGCAGTCTGTCGGCCAAAGAGCTTCGAAGCCATATCCGCGCGGCTGGTCGGCCAGTCGATCTCGATGATTTAGGGATGACTTCGGACGATTGACCGGCGGAGATTAGTCGGTGGCAAGAATACAAGCTCGATGCGCTAGCGAGTGATCCTGGTCGCATTCGAGGTGCATTCGCTGCCGCTTCGGGCTTGTGATGGACCGCGACTGTTCGGGTTCGAGCAAAATCCTTGACTCGCGTCTCTCGCACCAACACAATGGCGGGCCCTTCCAATTCGAGACGACGTAACGCGTCCTTCTTCATGCGCGTTGCAGTAGTAGTCTCGACCACCCTAGGTCGCGCGACGTTCTATGCAGGTGCTAAAGAAACAGGACTGGTTCCACTCGGACGGGTTCCCGATCGTCGTCGAGCGTCGTGATCCGCAGGAACCGTTCGGCCTTCACTCGCACGAGTTCTCGGAAATCGTCATCATCACTGGTGGTAAAGGGGAACACATCACGGGCGAGGATTCTTACGAACTTGTTGCTGGCGATACGTTCGTCATCGGGCCGTCACGTCCACATGACTATTTGAACATGGATCAGTTACGCCTGATCAACGTCTTGTTCGACGGAAGTGATTTGCCGATGACGTTCAGCGATCTATCGTCGCTGCCGGGGTACCACGCACTGTTTACGCTGGAACCCGCTTGGCGGAAACGCCACGGTTTCAACAGTCGCTTGCAACTCTCGCCGCCAGAGCTTGTCCAGGCGATCCGATTGGCCGATCAGCTTGAACAAGAACTGGCCGATCGTACGGCAGGTTTTGGAGTGATGGCCACGACGGGGTTCTTGCAGTTGGCAACCTTTCTGTCACGTTGCTACAGCCGATCACGAAGCCCCCAAAGTAAATCGTTGCTTCGTATCGCCGAGACGATTGCACAGATCGAGCGACACTATTCGGATCCAATCACACTCGACGAGCTGGTTGAAATGTCAGGCATGTCGCGGCGAAATTTTCTGCGGACATTTGAAGCGACGATGGGCTGCCCACCGATCGCGTACTTGATTCGTTTGAGGCTCCGCCAGGCCTGCAAGCTGCTTGCTCAAACCGACAAGAGCATCACCGACATCGCGATGTCGGTCGGATTCGCGGACAGCAACTACTTCAGCCGTCAGTTCAAAATCTTGATCGGTTCGTCACCACGCGATTACCGAAAACACACGCTCATCCCAACGGACAAGATCTAGCGATCGCGGGCGGCGAACGTATGACGCCATAACAAGTGGTGCGACGGTTGAGCGGCGAAACATAAGTGTGAAGGGTAGACGTTTTGACGTCGGAATCACGCGTAAGCATGACTAGCCGCCTGGGCAGCTTCGACGACCAGCTTTCCTTTTTCCGCAAACAAACTTTTGGGCAGCCGTGTCGCCGGTGCGGCGATTGTGAAGGCACCGACCGGTACTTCGTTTGCGTCCAGGATCGGCGCTGCGATGCAGTGGATCCCTTCAAGCCCTTCGCCATCGTCGATCGAATATCCACGCTGACGGATGGCGTCGACTTCCTTGCGAAACCGTCTTGCGCTGGTGATCGTTGTCTTTGTGAACCGCTTGAAGGTTAGCCGCGATATCAATTCTTCGCGCGTATCATCCGACATCCAAGCAATGATCGCCTTGCCGGGTGCACAACTGTAACAAGAGACTCTCGCGCCGATGTCCGTGGAGTACTTGAACGGGTGAACCGATACGAACTGCTCTAGCACGACCGTTTCGGTGTCCACCAAACAACAAACTTGGCTGGTTTCGCCAGTCAAACGCCACAAGCCGCGCAGCGATGGGATGGCTGTTTCAACCAAGCCGCGTTGAATGTTCTGTGGTTGGCCGAACCGAAGCATCTTGTTGGTCAAGCCGTACCGCCGAGTCACCGGGTCGCGTGAAACGTAGCCCATGTCATCGAGCACCGATGCGATCCGGTACAGTGAGGCGATCGGATATCCAAGTCGTTCGGCAAGCTCGGCCACCGTCGCCGTCGGTTGCACGGTCGCAAGAAACTCCAGCACGCAGAGCCCACGCTGCAAGTTTGGGGCGGAAGCTTTCGCGGATGAATCGGTCGGTGAAGTTGCTTTTGCGGCGGCGGTCATTGATTTTGGCTTGGGATCCAGTTACCTTCGTTTTCTCGCATGTGATAGCGGCCTCAGGTGTGATATTAGTTGGTTCGGTGCCAACTGTAAACGCTTGGTCGCTTCAAACCCATTTGTCGGTTGCAGGACTAAGACTTTGAACCAACGCCTTTTTTATTGGTCTTTGACCGCCGCCTTGGCTGGCTTCTTGTTCGGTTTCGACACCGTCGTGATCTCGGGTGCCGAGAAAACGATCCAAGAACTTTGGGGGCTTAGCAATGGAATGCACGGCTTGGCCATCAGCATGGCGTTGTGGGGAACGGTGCTCGGGTCGCTGGTCGGCGGTTGGCCGAGTGATCGGTTCGGCCGCAAGTCGACGCTGATCGCGATCGGGTTGTTGTACTTTGTGTCGGCGGTTTGGTCGGGCTTGGCGAACGATGTCTGGTCGTTCATGGTCGCGAGATTCATCGGTGGCGTCGGTGTCGGCATTTCCACAGTCGCCGCGCCGCTATACATCTCGGAAATTTCGCCACCGGACCGCCGAGGACGTTTGGCTGGCATGTTCCAGTTCAATATCGTGTTTGGAATCTTAGTCGCGTTCCTGTCGAACTACTTGATCGGCAAACTGATGGTGGATGGCGGTTGGCGATGGATGTTGGGTGTCGAAGCCGTGCCGGCGATCATCTATACGGTGATGTGTTTCGGCATTCCCAAGAGTCCGCGGTGGTTGATCATCCAGCGTGGTGATCGAGCGTCGGCGATCGATGTCTTGGGTCAAACGAATCCGACGGCGACTGAACAAGAACTTGACGCGCTGGCCGACGAGATTGAACTTTCTTCTCGACAAGATGCGACCGGTGGCGGCGAGCGCGCGAAATTCTGGTCGCGCCGACTGAAGACACCGATTTTGCTGGCGTTCTTTGTCGCGTTCTTCAACCAATTATCGGGCATCAACGCGATCCTGTACTTTGCGCCGCGAATTTTCCAACTGGCGGGACTCGGCGAGAACGCTGCTTTGTTGAATTCGATCGGTATCGGTGTCACGAATTTGCTGTTCACGTTTGTCGGCCTGTATTTGATCGACCGACTCGGCCGCCGCACTCTGCTGTACATCGGTTCGTTCGGCTACATCGCGTCGCTGGGTTTGTGTGCGTGGACTTTCCTCAGTTACGCGGCTCAGTTTGACGTTGCCAACACAGCAATCTCATTGCAAGGTGCTGCCGGCGGTTTGGAACGTGCAAGCGGCCTGCAAGTTCGCAACGAAGCCGACATTGCAAAACTGACGGGACAACGTGATGCGGCGATCGACGCGTTCGTGACCGCCACGACGGCTGACGCCTACGATGGCGCAGCAGCGACGATTACGCCATCGGCGTCAACGAGCGAAATCACGACGGCAACGGACTCGGCACTTGCCGAAGCGGCAGCTTCGTCGGGCTCGGGCGGCGCGGTCGTTTTGCTGTGCATCTTCTCCTTCATCGCGGCGCACGCGGTTGGTCAGGGTGCCGTGATTTGGGTACTGATTTCTGAAATATTCCCAAACCGACATCGCGCGGCTGGTCAAGCACTCGGCAGTTTTACGCACTGGATCTTTGCTGCGACGCTGACGATGGTGTTCCCGTGGATGATCGGAACCTTCGCACCTGGATACGTCTTCGGTTTCTTCTGTTTCATGATGGTGCTGCAATTGGTTTGGGTGGCCACGATGGTCCCAGAAACGAAAGGTGTGCCGCTCGAGAAAATGGAAGCCACGCTGGCAGCACGATCGTGATTCGCAATCGCTGGACTTTCACTGCGACCGTGGCCTTCGTGATGGCCGCGCGGATTGGCGTGCTGGCGGCGTCAGCCTACGCGGACCAGCCGAATCCAGCGATCAACGAAAAACCGCATCCTCAAGGTGCATGCCTCAACCAAGAGAATCAGTACTAAGAAAATCAGTACCGAGAGTATCTGCGACCATTCACCTTGCCTTGCTTCGGCACGTGAAAAGCATTTGGACGGATCCCTAAGCAACACACACAGACTCACAACTTGCTAGTAAACATTTTGCTGTCCCCACCTCTACGAACTGATCTCATGAAACCAATCATCACGCTCGCGATTCTGTTAGCCGCCTCGACGGCGCATGCCGACGAACTTTTGTTTCCAAACGCAGACTTTGAATCCGGCACGCTCGAAGGCTGGACCGTTGACGGAGAGGCGTTCAAGGTCCAACCGACCAGAGGCGACAACACGGCGGCGCGAAATCGCGAACCGGCCAACATGCAAGGCACTTGGTGGATCGGTGGTTACGAGAAATACAACGGCAAGCAAGGCAAACCCGGCGCGACGGCGGGCGACAGCCTGACAGGCACGTTGACGTCTCGCGAGTTCACGATCAAGCAGCCCTACATCACGTTTCGCGTCGGTGCCGGACACTTGCCGGGCAAGGTCGGTGTGAAGCTTTTGGTTGACGGCCAAACGATCGAACTGGCAACAGGCGTCGACGATGAAACGATGGTCATGCACAGCAGCGATGTCAAAGCCTTTGTCGGCAAGACCGCACGCCTGCAAATCTTTGACAACGAAACCGGCGGTTGGGGACACATCAACGCCGACGATTTTCGCGGCACTGCAAAACCATCACCCGACACGACCAATGAATTTGCGTTTACTGGCGAAATCTCGGCGTCGGCGTACCCCAGCGTTGGATACGACCAACCGAATCGACCACAGTTTCACTTCATGTCGAAGAAAAACTGGATCAACGATCCCAACGGAATGGTTTTCGACGGTGAAAAATATCATCTGTTTTTCCAACACAATCCCAAGGGAACCGCATGGGGCAACATGACTTGGGGGCACGCCACCAGCACCGACATGGTCCACTGGACTCAGCATGACCACGCACTTTTGCCCTACCGAGTCGATCGTAACGCTGGCACCATTTTCTCCGGCACCGCGGTGATCGATCACAACAACAGCTTGGGCAAACAGGTTGGCGACACGAAGACGATGTGCGCGTTCTACACGTTTGCGGGCAAACCCAAGTTCTATCAAGCGATGGCGTACAGCACCGACAACGGCGAGTCGTGGACGTACTGGAACGAAGGCCGTGCAGTGGTTGAAAACCAAGGCTTCGATAACGGCGAACGCGATCCCAAAGTGTTTTGGCACGAAGCGTCGCACCAGTGGGTGATGGCGTTGTGGGTCGAGCGCAAACCGGGCCGCGTCCGCTGGTTCACGTCAAAGAACTTGGTCGACTGGGAATTCGCATCGGACCTGATGCGAGATTGGGCGTTCGAGTGCATGGACGTCGTTTTCTTGCCCGTCGATGGTGACGAGGATAACGTGAAGTGCCTGATCTATGACGCTAGTTTTGACTACGAGATCGGTACTTTCGACGGTAAGGAGTTCAAGGCCGAAACCGAAACGCTAGCGATCGCGCGCGGCAACTTCTACGCCGCTCAAACTTTCAACCAGGCTCCCGACGGCCGAGTCGTTCAGATTGGCTGGATGCGAGGTGGCCCAAACACGGCGGAAACGTTTGATGTGCCCCATAACAAACAAATGTCGTTCCCGTGTGACCTCAGCCTAAGAACAACGGTCGACGGAGTCCGATTGTTTGCTTCGCCGATTCCCGAAATCGAATTGCTGGTTCGCAAGGCGCACGATTTGGGTGCGTCGGAACTTGCCAGTGGCGTCAACCCGCTTAGTGGATTGCAAGACCTCGATCTCGTCGATCTGGATATCACATTCAGTCCCGGCGGTGCATCGGAGGTGGTTTTTGATCTGCCGCGAGTCTCTTTGCGGTACGACGTCAAAAAGCAAGTCTTGACTCACACGGGCGTCAACGACAAAGGCGAGCCAGAGGATCATACTTGTATCGACAAACTGGTGCCCCAAAACGGTAAAGTCTCGCTGCGACTGCTGTTGGACCGGCTAACCGTCGAAGCGTTTGCGTTTGACGGCCAGAAGTTTGGTGCTCACTACATTCATCCAAACACTGGACCGAAAACGATGTCGATCCACGCGGTCGGCGGCGAAGCAAAGATCCATGAATTGAAAGTTCGCGAACTCAATTCAGCGTGGAATGACTGAGCAAGAACGGCTTTTTCGGGCGTGTTGCGTTGAGTCGCGATCGCTTGTTACTAGGCGTGTTCTAACGCAGTGGAGAATCGAATTTTGAAGACGCCAAGCTTGATCTGGTTGATCGCAGCACTGATGGCAATCGGTGCCGCGCAACCAGCGAAAGACGTGATCGCCGATGGTGTGGATTTCAACCGTGACATCCGCCCACTGCTGTCGTATCGATGCTTTTTGTGTCATGGCCCAGACGCAGGGACACGGCAAGCCGACCTGCGTCTGGACTCGGCCGACGCCGCCCATCAGCACGCGATCGTTCCGGGCAAACTTGACGAATCGGATTTTTGGAACCGCATCAACAGCGATGATCCTGGTCTGGTGCTGCCACCGACCAAGCCTCGGCGGCACTGGTGTTGGATTTGAAACGGCGCGGATTGTTGAAAGACACCCTCGTGATACGGGGTAGTGAATTTGGACGCACGTCGTATTCGCAAGGAACGTTGACCGCAGACAACTGCGGCCGCGATCACCATCCAAGGTGCTTCAGCATGTGGACGACGGCGGATCGGTGATCCAGTCGAATCGGCACGCGCATTCACATCACGCGGTCCACGTCCACGACTTGCAAGGAACGATCCTGCACCAACTTGGCATCGACCACACAAAACTGCACCACAGGTACCAAGGACGCCGCTTCCGATTGACCGACGTGCATGGCCACGTCGTCAACGAAATTTTGGTGTGACAAAGTACGCTGCGTCAAGCCAAACGCGTCAGCGGTCACAAGTTACAATCAGCACCCCACCGGTTCGCCGCTGGCATAGCCCAAGCACACACCTTCGATCACCAAGCAAACCATGACGCACAAGCCATCCCGACGATCCGCTTTGAAATCGATTGCGGCCGCATCAACGTTTCCGCTGTGGAATTCAGTTGCTCGCGGTCAAGCGAGTCAACCGGAATTGCCGCCCGTTCGTACGATCACAAGCGGACCCAAACATCATTGGTTCGGGTACTACGACAAACTTGAATTTGATCCGACCAACCGTTTTGTGTTGTCCAACGAAGTCGACTTCGAAGGCCGAACGCCGCGCGCCGACGACACCATTCGCGTCGGCATGATCGACACGGGTGACAACGACAAGTGGATCGAACTGGGCAACAGCACGGCATGGGGTTGGCAACAAGGGTGCATGTTGCAATGGCGTCCGATGTCCGATTCCGAAGTGGTTTGGAACGATCGCGAAGGCGACAAGTACGTTTGCCGAGTCATGAATGTAAAGACCCGCAAGACGCGGACGCTGCCACGTCCGATCTATGCACTCAGCCCTGACGGAAAGTGGGCGATCACCGCGGATTTTGCTCGAATTCAACGCATGCGTCCGGGCTACGGATACGTTGGGCTTAGTGGACAGTATCCCAAGCAGCGTGCGCCAGAGGAATCTGGCGTTTGGAAGATGAACCTCGAAACGGGCGAGTCTGAACTGATCTTTTCACTCGCCGATGCGGCCCAGATCGACCATCTGGGCAAACCGTTGGCCGACAAGTGGAACTACTTCAATCACTTGCTGATCAGCCCCGACAGCAATCGCTTCATCGTGCTGCATCGTTGGCGTGACAGCACCGGCAACGGGGCGGATGCCGAACCCACCGGACGCTTCACGACCCGAATGTTCACGGTCAACATGGATGGCTCTGAACGTTACATTCTGGACCCATCTGGATACACATCACACTTCATTTGGCGTGGCCCCAACCATGTGTGTGCGTGGACTCGGCCGGCTGGAAAGAAGGACGCGTTCTATGTGTTCAAAGATCAAACCAACAAAGTCGAGATCGTCGGTGATGGCGTGATGACTCATAACGGTCACAACACTTACGTGCCCAACACCGACAACCAGTGGATCCTTAACGACACGTATCCGGACCGCACGACGCGGAATCAGAGTCCGTATCTGTTTCACGTTCCGTCGGGCCGCAAAGTCGAGCTGGGCGGCTTTCATTCACCGCCGCAGTACACTGGTGAATGGCGCTGTGACACTCACCCGCGCAGCAGCAACGATGGCAAGCTCGTCGCGATCGACTCGCCGCACACCGGCGAAGGTCGGCAAGTGCATCTGATCGACGTCAGCGAGATTATCGCTTCGGCGTAGATGCCCGTTTGTTAGGCGGTCTGACGGGGCGGTTACCGATTTGAAGCTAGGGAAAGGTTGCGAAATCGTTCCGCAGAAATAGGTTGCGAAAGATGCTAGAATCTCGTCCAGTCTGACAGATTCCAATGCAATCATGCGACTAGCCCCCCAGTTTGTTGACGTTTGGCGGTCGCGAATTGAGTGCCAATTCACGTTCTTCGTTATTTTGGCGCGTCGATTGCTGAAGAATTTGTGCGGGCAGCGGTTTTATCGCTCTCGAGCGGCCACGCAAATCGATTTTGCTATCGACTTTGTCACTAAGCGTCGCTGGAGACGGTACGTGCAAGCGTGATCACTCGATAATGGGATCGACTTACCATGACCACAGCGTCCACCAGCACCGAATTCATTTCAAAAGAATCAACGGATACAGAACCAGACATGGGCCTATTCGACCGAGAGCAACCGCTAAAGATTTGTTTGATCAGTTTGCATGGTCTGATTCGTGGTGAAGATTCAGAACTCGGGCGTGATGCTGACACGGGCGGCCAAGTGAAGTATGTGCTTGAGTTGGCACGCGAACTCGCCAATCATCCGCACGTGCGTGAGGTCGAACTGCTGACTCGCCAGATCATTGACCCCAAAGTGTCGACGGATTACGCACA
>JBAUHR010000301.1:0-4025 GCA_049680385.1 Rubripirellula sp.
ACGTCGTATCGCACAAGAGGGATAGAAGCATCGGTGTCACGAGCGCCGATTGCACCCATCATGACCGATTTTGCGTTCTTTGGACAATCGGCAAGGAGGCAATTCGCCCGCGAATTGCCCTGCAGGCCGTGCTTTGGACTTTCAAGCGGTAAACTTTTCGAACCGTTGTCCTGGCCGCCCCGTAGCGTACAGACCGGTACCTTTCCATCATTGATACACAGTTCTCTTTCTAGAAGCTTGCCCGTGGATAACGAAGCAACCGCGGTCGCTGAGGCCCAAAACAACGCCTCATCGCAGACCCAACCCAACCCGACTGACTCGGGTGTCGTCATCGAGACTCGCAACCTGAGCAAGATATATCGCGACTTTTGGGGCCGTAAAAAGGTTCACGCCCTCAAATCGCTCGATATCGAAGTCAAGAAGGGCGAGATTTTTGGCCTGCTGGGTCCCAACGGATCGGGCAAGTCGACCACGATCAAGCTGATTTTGGGGTTGTTGTTCCCCACCAGCGGCCGCGTTCTGGTCTTTGACAAAGACGCGACCGAAACCAGCAAGAACGAACGAATTGGGTACCTGCCCGAAGAATCGTATCTGTACAAGTTCTTGACCGCGGAAGAAACGCTGGACTTTTATGGTCGATTGTTCGACATGTCGAGCGCCGATCGGAAGCGTCGCGTCGCCGAACTGATCGAGTTGGTCGGTTTGAAGGGGGCGAAGCACCGCCAGCTTCGTGAGTACAGCAAGGGGATGACCCGCCGCGTTGGTCTGGCCCAAGCCCTGATCAACGATCCTGACTTGATTCTGCTCGACGAACCGACGACGGGCCTCGACCCGATCGGGACACGCGAGATGAAGGACTTGATCCTGGCTCTGCGTGACCAAGGGAAAACCATCCTGTTGTGCAGTCACCAGTTAGCGGACGTTCAAGACGTTTGTGATCGTGTCGCGATTTTGCATCAAGGCGAATTGAAGGAACTCGGCCGCGTGTCGGAACTGTTGAAGGTTCAGGACGTGACCGAAATTCACGCCACTGGTTTGGATGACGCAACGAAGTCCGAGATTGCTGAACTGATCGCCCGCAAGGGTGGCGCGGTCAAGTCGATCGACAATCCAACGGCGACGATGGAAGACTTGTTCTTGAACATTGTTCGCGAAAGCGAAGCCCGTCCTGGTGCTCGCCGTGTGACCAGTTCGCCTGATCAAGCCGGGGACGCCAACAGCCCTAACCAAGAGGGCGGTCAATGACGCTTCAGCCGGATGATTTTTGGTCGTTCTACGAATGGCTGTTACGACCCAATGCTTTTCTAGAAAGCGCGGCGCTGCAGGGCATCGTGCTGTTGGTTCTGGCGATCGTGCTGGGGTTGCTGATCGGCTATGTCGTGTCAGCGGCTCGGTACGGACCGGTCGAAGGGTTCTATGCGGTCGCGCGAGTGATTCGCGACTTGATCCGTTTTGACTTGCCCGGTACTTCATGCCGACGCATTTATGCGTTGGCACGATTGGCGTTCAAGGAAGCGATTCGTCGCCGCGTGTTGTTCGTCGTCGGATTGTTCTTGGTCGTGTTGCTGTTAGCGGGTTGGTATCTGAACCCTGACAGTAGCGATCCCGCCCGTTTGTACATCAGCTTTGTTTTGACGGCGACGAATTACTTGGTGCTAGCGCTCGCGTTATTCATCAGTGCGTTCTCGTTGCCTGCCGAAATCAAAAGCAAAACGATCTATTCGATCGTCACCAAGCCTGTGCGACCGACCGAAATCGTGCTCGGCCGTATGCTGGGATTCATCGGTGTCGGTACGCTGGTTTTGATCCCGATGGGCTTGGCGAGTTACTTATTCGTCAGCCGTGGACTTCGGCACACTCACGAAGAAGTCGTTGACGTTGAAGAACTAAGTAGTGGTCGCTTGGTTGGCGAAACCGACTATGTCCGAAATCACAAACACAGCTTTTCGATTGAGCCCGACGCTGATGGGCAAGGGCTGACTGACAACGTGCGTGGCCACCAACACGTGGTGACTCGCAAAGATGACGGTTCGTTCTCGATCGGGCCACCCACCGGGGCGCTGCGAGCACGGATTCCGTCGTACGGCGATATTCAATTCTATGATCGTCGCGGCGAAGCCAAAGACGCCGGTATCGACGTTGGTAATGAGCAATTGGCGGGTGGATACGGCAGTGCGGGTGTGTCTCGCCTGATCGGTTTGTCGCGTGGGCCACTGAAAGCCGAACACGGTTACGTCGAAGGTGGAACGCTGGGTAAAGCCGAGTACACCTTTTCGCAGGTGACGCCCGCACGATATGGGGAAGGCATTCCGATTGACTTGTCGGTGCGAGCCTATCGTTCTTACAAGGGCGACATTGAATCGGGCATCCGTGGTTCGATCACCATGAAGCACCCAACCAAAGAAATCGAAACCAACCCAATCGCATTCGTGGTCGACGAGTACACGGTGGACGAAAAAGTTCTGCCGCTTGAAATCGAAGGCACCGACAATAACGAGACGCGTGTCTTGAATGTGTTTGACGATCTGGTTGACGAAAACGGTCAACTGAAAATTGTCGTTCGCTGTCTCGACCGTAGCCAGTATTTGGGGATGACTCGCAGTGGCGTTTACTTGCGTCCGGCCGAGAACCCGTTTTGGTGGAATTTGGTCAAAGCGTACCTGTCGATCTGGTTGCAGATGACAATGGTGATCGCCTTTGGTGTCATGTTCAGTACGTTCCTGAGTGGTCCCGTGGCCATGGTGGCGACTTTTGTTTGTGTCTTGTTGGGCTTTTCCGCCGAACAGGTCTACGACACGCGTCACTACATCGACGAAGGCATCTCGCGTGGTGGTGGTCCGGTTGAATCGCTGGTTCGATTGCTTCGCCAAGACGCGATGACAACCGAGTTGGACGTTGATTCGATCGCGGCTGGCGTGATCAAGACGACCGACGCTGTAATCGTTTACACGCTTGACGCGATTGCAACGGCGCTGCCGAACTTGCCCAAGATGTTGGGGACGGCAGAATATGCTGCGAGCGGATTTGATATTTTTGGTGCGTTGCTGCTGCGACACGCTTTTGCCACGTTTGGCTACTGCCTGCTGGCTTTCATTGTTAGTTACTTCTTCCTGAAATCGCGTGAGATCGCGGCATGAATCGTACGACTACTCTTCGTCGAAAACTCATCTACTTGGTCATTCTTGTTGCCATGTTGATCCCGCTGTATTTGCTGGGACAACCTGCCGGTGGCAAGGGTGACTTGGGCGGCGAGCTTTCTGAAATGCGGATCAAGTACAACATCGCCGAAAGCGATTTGGGCGAGATCAGTCCGGCCAGTGAAACGATGAAGCTTGCTTCGCTGGGTTTGCGTGGTGTCGCGGCAACTTTGTTGTGGAACAAGGCGCACGAATACCGTGTCAAGCACGAATGGGATCGCTTGAAAGCGACCTTGAATAACATCGCCTTACTGCAGCCTCACTTTGACAAAGTTTGGGAGCACCAAGCCCACAACTTGGCCTACAACGTTTCCACCGAGTTCGATGATTACCGCCAGCGTTACGAAATGGTCCGCGAAGGAACCGAGTTCCTAACCCGTGGCGTGCGTCAAAACCGAAACGCCCCTCGCTTGATTTGGTACACCGGTTGGTTCTACGGATCCAAGATGGGCATGTCGGACGAGAAGGCTCAGTTTCGGCGTTTGTTTTCGGACGACGAAGTGCTGCACGAACAATTGCTGACCGAAAACATTGCGGTCGACAGCCCCGAGGCTCGCGGTCCGCTTGGTAAGCCGGATAACTGGTTGGTCGGTCGTTTGTGGCTCAACCGCGGCTACGAAATGGTCGACGCAGGCGTCAAGATTCGTCGTCAAACGCCGATCAACTTTTACGAAACTGGGCCAAAGTGGCGTATCCAACACGCCGAAGCGATCGAGAAGGAAGGCATCCTTGACGAACGCGCCCAAAATGCTTGGGAAATGGCAGCGGAAGACTGGAGTTCGTTTGGAAATCGCAGCATTCCAACAACCTCGCCGTTCACGATCAAGT
>JBAUHR010000302.1:0-1665 GCA_049680385.1 Rubripirellula sp.
AAGCCGAAGTGAAGGCAATTATCCAAAAGCATGCAGACTTCACAGGCAGCGAGGTGGCCGCTTGGGCGTTGTCGAACTGGGATGAGTTCAAGGCCAATTGCGTCAAGGTGATGCCCACGGACTACAAGCGAGTGCTGCAGAATTTGCAAGTCGAAGAAGAACTCGTTTAGTCGCACAGCGACAACCGAACCTAGCCCAAAGCCAACGCTTTGGGACAACAACATAATACGAATCAAAGACTCACCAAAAAGAAAGGCCAACCATGGGCAAGCCAACCGGATTCAAAGAGTTTGACCGCAAGAAAGTGCCGTGGCGTCTGCCAGTCGTTCGCATCAACGACTACGACGAAATCTATACCGAACCAAAACTTGAACAACTCAAGGAACAAGGTGCTCGGTGTATGGATTGCGGCGTGCCGTTTTGTCAGTCCAACACTGGTTGTCCCATCGACAACTTGATCCCCGAGTGGAACGACCTGATCTACAACAACCGCTGGAAAGAAGCGATCGAGCGGTTGCACAAGACCAACAACTTCCCTGAGTTCACCGGACGGGTTTGCCCCGCGCCGTGTGAAGGTTCGTGCGTGCTTGGTATCACCAATCCGCCGGTCACGATCAAGAACATCGAAAACGCAATCATTGACCGTGCCTGGGCCGAAGGCTGGATCGTGCCCGAACCACCCGAGACTCGTACCGGTAAAACGGTCGCGGTCGTGGGCAGTGGTCCTGCCGGTTTGACGGCCGCTGACCAGTTGAACAAGGCTGGCCACAAGGTCACCGTGTTCGAACGAGCGAACCGCTTGGGCGGATTGCTGCAGTACGGCATTCCCAATATGAAACTGTCCAAACAGGCGGTTCAGCGACGTATCGACAAGATGACGACCGAAGGCATCACGTTCAAAACTGGTGTCAATATCGGTGTTGATGTGATGCCCGCGGACTTGCAGAAAGACTTTGACGCCGTGCTGCTTGCCTGTGGTGCGACCAAGCCTCGTGATTCGCCAATCGACAACCGCGATGCGAAGGGGATCTACCCGGCAATGGATTTCTTGACGAACAACACGATGCAAATGGTGCATGGTGACTCGATCGACGAAACGTTCATCAATGCCGAAGGCAAAGATGTGATCGTGATCGGCGGTGGCGACACGGGTACCGACTGTATCGGCACTTCGCTGCGTCATGGTTGCCGAAGCCTGGTCAATTTTGAACTGCTTCCCAAACCACCCGAAGATCGCGCCCCAGACAACCCGTGGCCACAATGGCCGCGAATTTTCCGCGTCGATTACGGTCACGAAGAAGCGTCCGAGAAGTTCGGCCGTGATCCTCGTGAGTACCAAATCCTAAGCAAGGAATTCCTAAAGGACGACAACGGTAACCTGCGTGGCATCAAGACGGTCAACGTCGAGTGGACTAAAAAGGATGACGGCGGATGGGCTATGTCGGAAGTCGCGGGAAGCGAAAAAGACTGGCCCGCTCAGTTGATTCTGCTTGCGATGGGCTTCTTGGGGCCTGAACAGTACGTTGCCGAGTCGATGGGCTTGGAAGTCGATCCTCGAAGCAATTTCCAAGCCGTCCATGGCAAGTACACCACCAACATTGACGGCGTATTTGCAGCCGGTGACTGTCGACGCTGCCAAAGCTTGGTCGTATGGGCGATTAACGA
>JBAUHR010000303.1:0-15051 GCA_049680385.1 Rubripirellula sp.
CCAGAACGCACCGGTGACGGCGGCGGTTTGGTACAGGGCACCTCGCAGGCTAAGCGGTACCGGTGGTGTGATCCACGGAGCACAGTTGCCGGGACGATAGTAGCCGAGCGAGTACGTGCATTCGTTCGGTGCGTGAACGCCCATCTTGTACGGTAGCACCGCGATGCTGCCGAAGAAGTGAGCCGTTTGCACGACCGGTTCTAGCACGGGACCGCGAGTGTGCCCGTATCGTTCTAGGTTGACGTCTTCGAAGTACAACGGTGTGTGACACAGGTTGGACGCTTTCCAAGTCATCGTGGACGAAGTCCAGTTGCGAGGCGTGTAAGCGACTTGTTCGATCAAGCATTCCTTGGGCAGTCCCCAGTTCTCAGAGATGTACGCCAAGTCGGCTTCGCTGAGTCGGTTGATCTGCAATTCCTCGGTGGTGCCAAAGTCGGTTTCAATGATTGCCTTCTCGTATGCCAGCTCACGCAACCGGCCCGATGCCAGTGGAGTGCCATCGATGTGTCGCCACTGGCGAATCGATTGCTTTTCGTCGAACTCGGCCTTCAGCTTTTCGTAGCGACCTTGTTCCATTTCATCGGGACGGTACGGTGGGCTGATGTCCAACGAAATTCTGTCGATTGTTTGATTGGCAATCCGATCGCGAAAATCGCTGCACGTAATGCCTGCGGGCTTGTTCATTTCGTTTTGGTCCGAACCGCTATAGCTGTCCGGTTCGTCATCGCGACTTCGTTCCGATGGATCGTTCAGGCGATCGCGATCCGCAGCGTCGCGACGACTTGGAAATGGATTTTCGAAATCATCGTCGGCTGGCGAATCCATGTTCCGACGTGGCGGCGGTAATTCTTGGTCGTTGCTGGATTTCGCTGCGTCTGGCTTCATGGCATCCGGCGTGTCACCGCGAAGCATGTCGCCAAGCGAAGATCCTGGTTCACGCGGCTGAGTTTTCAAGGGCTCAGGTTCCAGTACTGGCGGCTCTGGCATCGCATCGGGTTCGGTCGGAAAACCAAACGAGTCTCGAAGCTCATTCGTCTGTGCCGGCTTGGCCGTCGGCGGAACGGTTTCCTTTGACGGCGGCGGGAACAGAAAACCGTCGTCGATCGGGTCATCGGCGATCGATTGCGGCGTCTGAGCGGCAACGTTACGAACCGCCGATTCGCCGTACGTCGAAGCAGACGGCGATGGAATCGCACTTTGAGCGGTGGCGGGCTCAGCAACCGGCGTCGGCAGAGCCGGTTCGCCAAACGGATCGTTGAAGAAGTTAGCTGCCGAACTGGTGCCAGCAGCACTTGTGCTTGGGCGAGCCGCCGCAGGTGCTTGGGCGACTCGCAAGTTCTGTGGCGGCACCATCAAGTCGTCGACGCGAGTCGGCTGAGTCAACCAAGCCGTTTGTGAAACGGACTCAGCAGCAGCCGGCACGGGATCCACGACCGAACGCAGCGTCGGCATCTCGCGGCTGACCTGCAGTCCGCTGACTTGGCGGATTGGATTGGGGATCGCAGCGGCCTGTGCTTGTGCAGCGGCGTTGGCTTGGGCTTGGGCAGCAGCGTTTGCGGCAACGGTCGCCTGAGCCGCCTGAGCGGCCTGAGCCCGTGCCGCCTGTTGCTGGCGAGCTTGCTCGATCAGGGCCTGTTCGGCCGCGATGCGGGGGCTGCGGCGCCACTGCAGATCCCATCCGTCGCGTTGAGGTTGGGCGGCGGGGGTAACGATGCGGGTGCCTTCGCGAGGCACCGGGCGAAGATTCTCGTACGGCGTTGTTGCCGCCGGCGATTGGCCCAACGCTGGCGAAAGATTGCCCCCACTCGGAGCCGCCAGCATGACTGCAAATGCGAGACGAACGAACTTAGTTCGAGTCGCCCGAGCCCGCGTCGGGGCTGTAGTTCGGCGCTTCTTGCGTGATGGCAATGTCATGTGGATGGTTCTCCCTAACCGTCGCTGCCGAGACGCGAATGAAACGTGCATCCGTTCTCAGCTCTTGGATCGTCCGTGTTCCGATGTAACCCATGCCCGCTCGCAAGCCGCCGACCAATTGGTAGACATAATCGCTAAGCGGACCCTTGAACGGCACGCGACCTTCGACACCCTCGGGAACCAATTTCCCCGCCTCGGTGCCTTTTTGCCTGTACCGATCACTGCTTCCCTTCACCATCGCGCCCATCGATCCCATCCCTCGGTACGACTTGAAAGTTCGTCCTTGGTACAGAATCATCTTGCCGGGACTTTCGGTCAGACCTGCAAACAGGCTGCCGATCATCACCGTGCTCGCACCGGCCGCGATCGCTTTGGAAATGTCACCGCTGAAACGAATCCCACCGTCCGCGATGACAGGCTTCCCTCTCTTCTCTGCTACTTTGACTGCGTTGAGAATCGCCGAAATCTGAGGCACGCCGACGCCGCTGATCACTCGCGTGGTACAGATCGATCCAGGGCCGATTCCGACCTTGATCGCGTCCGCACCCGCATCCAGCAGTGCCTCGGCTCCCTCCGCCGTCGCGATGTTTCCCGCGATGACGTCGATGTCCCAGTTTTTTTGATTCTTAAGTTCTCGTACGGTCTCAATCACGTTCTTGCTGTGACCGTGAGCCGAATCGACGGTTAGCACGTCCACGCCTTGTCGAATCAGCTTCTCAGCCCGTTCGAAGTCGCCAACGCCAATCGCCGCTCCGACTCGCAATCGACCCTGCGGATCTTTGCAAGCACGCGGGAACCGCTTCATCATGTCGATGTCGCGGATCGTAATAAGTCCCGTTAGTTTTCTATCTTCGTCAACCAGCAGAAGTTTCTCGACCCTTTTTCCCGTTAAAATCCTCTCAGCTTCCTCAAGCGTTACATTCCCTACTGCCGTCACCAAATTATCACGAGTCATGACCTCGCTAATTGGGAGGTTTGGGTCTTCTAGGAAACGCAGGTCTCGCCGCGTCAGAATCCCCACCAACGTCTGGTCATCGTGGACAATCGGGATGCCAGACACGTTTGCGGTGTCCATCAACTCGACCGCACGGCGAACGGGAACGTCGGGCGACAGGGTCAGCGGTTCGAAGATGATCCCGTTAGCAGATCGCTTGACCTTGGTGACTTCCTCGACTTGGTCGTCGGTGGTGAGGTTCTTGTGGATAACCCCCAAACCGCCTTCCTTCGCAAGCGCGATCGCCATCTCGGCTTCGGTCACCGTGTCCATGGGCGACGAGATCAGCGGGATTTGCAGCTTGATCCGTTCGGTCAACTGGCTGCGAACGTCGACCTCGCTGGGCACCACTTCGCTGTACCGCGGAAGCAAAAGGACATCATCAAAGGTGACACCGAGCGGTCCAATTTTGTCGTCCGACATGAGCTGCGATTCCGAGGATAGGGGGATCTGGGAAAGGCAACAAATTATGGCCGAACCTCAGGTTTCACGCCAGTAGCCACGCGTGAATCGACGTCGCAGATCCATCTTCAAGCATTCACGAGCAACCCCAAGTGGCCCTGCGACTCCGCTGGTATGGTGTACTTCGCAATTCCCAAAGAACTGCATTGCAGTTCATATCCCGCCAGCGGAGTGGCGGGTCCACGAAACACACGACTCGAAAACTACGTCAGCTCCTTCACCAACTTGCGTTCTGGCATCGCCTTGTAGAACGGATCCAGCGGGAAACATCCGCTGATCATTCCGTTCCGTGGCGCTGTCGTGCATTCGCTGAACGTGCGACAGACCTTCTTTCGCTGCTGTTTGACGCCCGCGATCACGTCGGCCGGCAATTCCGGGTACGACAACACCATCCGTCCCAACCCGATCGAATCGACCCAGCCGGCCCGTACAACCGCTTGGGCGACGTTAGGCAGCCAGTCCTGCAGATACGTGTAGCCGGATCCCACAAACGTCATGCCCGGATGCGATCGTTTCAGTTCGGCAGTGGCTCGCAATTGCCTCGCCACGCCAACCAACGGGTCTTCGGGCGGCAAGTAACCGTCGCTCGGTGGGAAATACGCCGGCCGCTGGATATGCGGCGTCGAATACGGACTGCCCGCCGTCGTGCAGACCATCTTCACCCCGATGGATTCCAGCAACGTCAAGAACTTCGACGGTTCATCCAGGTCGATTCCCATACCGCTGGCGTCGGCGCCCCACACCAAACGCGGATCCGCCCCCGGCACTGGCTCGCCGATGCGATCTTCGCCGGGGTGATGAGGCATGAAGTCAAAAATGCTTAGCCGCACGCCGATCTTCAATGACGGAGCGGCCGAGTTGATGCCCGCGACAATCTCTCGCACGAAACGAGTCCGGTTTTCGAAGCTGCCGCCAAAGTCGCCGTCGCGATCCACACCGCTGAGCAATTCGTGACCGAGGTACCCGTGACAGTGTTTGACGTCGACGAACTTGAACCCAGCCTTCTCGGCTCGAACGGCCGCAGCGATGAAATCATCAATCAGCCGGCGTAGATCGTCGTCCGACATGATCGCCGAATCATCGGTGACGTTCCCGCGAGGATCCAGGGCCGGGTTCCGCTGGACAGTTCTTGGTTCCGACTTCGTTTTCTCGTTCGGTTTCGCCCAGCGTCCCGAATGCGTTAACTGCAAACCAACGAACAGATCATCGGTACGTCCAAATCGTTCTTGATGCGCGTTTTCAAGTTCATGACGCAGTTCTTCGATCGACGACAAATTCGATTCCGTCATCAGCAACTGATTCGGATTCGCGCGGCCATCATGCCGGACCGAGACCGCTTCGCCGCCCCACATCCACTTGGCACCACTGATGCCAAAATTGCGCCAGCGCCGCCGCGTCAAATCCGTTGGCTGTCCATCGGTCGTGCCGTCCCAACCTTCCATCGGCAAGATGCAAAAACGATTGCCAACGGTGACGCCATCAACGTCAATCGATTGGCCCAGCGGCGAATCCGCACCCGACTGAACTTCAGCGTCCGACGGAAAATCGGCCCCCAGTTCTTTCAAGTGGTCCGTGAACTGCTGGTGCGACTTAAAACTGGCAACGCGGGGATAAGCACTCACGATGATACTCCGGTGAAACGACCTGTCATTCGACCAAGGTCCTGGGCGATTTCTCTTAGAATTTCCAAATCTGAATCTGGGCGAGTCGGCGACTTGGGGTGAGTCAGGTTGGACGCGATCTGCCCACGTAAATGCAAGAACATCGCTGCCGAGTGCTTGTAAGCGGACGTTGGATTCCGAAACGCAAAGGCACCGAGATATTGAAGCAAATCATTCAGTTCATAAAAACGATCGTCGCCGTTTTCCCAGTACGAATCACGCAGCGCAAACGCGTCCGGTGCAAACGTGCTAAGCCCCAGCAAATAATCGCTGCCGTACATGACCATGTCGACCGCCAAGTCGTTGCCCGTAAAGACTTTGAAATCCGGTCGAACCCGATCTCGCAGTGCCAAACGTTGCCACTCTTCGGCCCGCCGCAGTGATGAATGTTTCGCTCCCGACGCGGTCGGAATTTGCATCAGTTGCTCGTAAACTTCGATCGAATAGATCCGACCAAACGGTGCGAACATGGTTCCTAATTCAAAGAACAGAAACTCATCACACCCGCTGCCCATCGTGCGATACGCGTCGACCAAATCAGGCTCGGCCAATTCGACCAAACCATAGGACTGGAACAAGATCGGTGTGCCGCCAAAATCGACGACCTGTCCGATCCCCGCTTGATAAGCCGCCAAGTCAAACGTGGCGCCTTCTTGGCTCGGCACAAACACGCCGCCAACGTAACGTTTGCCACTGCAAATCGCCTGAGTCCGCCGCAAGACTTCTTCGCGAGTCGATTCGTCGATCAAGTTGGCGTAGCCAGTGTCCATGTTGACGGCCGGCGCCAGTCCGGCACTGAGCGTTCGCTCGACGTGCAAGTCGAACCCGGCCCAGTCCACCTCGCCAGCGGACGTGAAGGGAAGCAAAATCGCAGAGATCCCAGTGATCTTGCGGCGAGGTTTAAGAAGTGAAATCGGATTCATCAGTTACGTTCATCTGGCCCGTCGGAATGTTCGATTCTGCGCACGCGATGTGCGAGGGCTGACATGTATACTCGACACCGCGGCCTTGATCTTGGACAATTGGGTTTTTGCCAGTTTGCAAATCGGGCAATCGCATGGTTTCCGTTCCCGACAATCTGAACGATCACGCCGTTACCGAACGGATGCCGCCATGGGGCGTGCTGATCATCGAAAGCCACCACAGCCCCGGTTTTTCGATGGAATGGCGAACTCATTCGTTCGTCAAAATCGTTTATGTGCTACGCGGATCGGGCACGTTTCATCTGGGAAATCGTGACGAAAACTTCGCAACCGGCGATATCGTTGCCGTCGCCCCCGGTGTCCGAAACCGGATCGTCGATACTCCCGGCGCGGCATCCAGCCTTTACGTTGCCTGTGTGGCCGACAGCCATTTTCAGTTCGACCCAACGATCGCCGATCGTATCGGCACTCGAGTAATCCATGCGGACGGGGCGTTTGCAAGTCGGGTAGCCAGTACGATGCGGCGACTGGTCCATGCCCAAGAAGCCGCCTCGCGTGATCGGCCGATCGCGATGGTCACCGAGGCGATTCGGCTGGTTCAATTGACGCTGAATCATTCGAACTCGGCCCATCGTCAGCAACGCACGCCAGGCGACCTGATTGGCGATGTGCAGGCCTACATTGACACGTTGCCGAGACACTTCTTTGACGAAACCACGATCGATGAAGTGGCGTCGTCGTTGAACATGTCACGCCGATCGTTCACCGAAGCGTTTCATAAACTGACGGGTGAAACATGGTTAACACACGTTCGACGACTCGCGATCGATCATGCCCGCCGGCGATTAACGGATTCGGATTTGCCGATCGTGTCGATCGCGTTTGAATGCGGGTTCAACGATCTGTCGACGTTCTATCGGCAATTCAAGAACCAATGCGGCATCAGCCCCGCAAAGTATCGGGCACAACATTTACGTGAACCAAATGTGCGGAAATAGCACCGGCATTCACCGTCGCAAAACCACGCTTCTATCACCCTCCAACCCCGCGAAAGGACCGGGCGCAGTAGCGATTGATAGACGGGACACTTCGGTGGCACCTTTTCAATCGGTGGCACCTTTTCAATCACGCCTTTTCAATCAGCGATAGTGGCGGCAAAAAAAGAGCCAGCATGGGGTGGAAAGGATTTCGCCGGTGCAATTCCCCAACCCATCAGGTCTAGGTCCTCGGGCGGCGTTTTCGGCCGGACGGTGCGAACTTTGATTGCACTTTGATCACTGCGTCGACGAATCGATCCGCTTCTTCGATCGTGTTATAGAGATAGAAACTTGCTCGTGCCGTCGCGGACAGTTTCAAGAAATGGTGCAGCGGCATCGTGCAGTGGTGACCGGCACGAACGGCGACGCCGGCCGAATCGAGCTGCTGGGACACGTCGTGCGCGTGAACGCCGGGCAAGTGGATGCTGATGATTCCGTTTTTCTGGTTCGGTACAGCGCCGGCCACCGGACCGACGATCTGTACTCCGGTGATTTCCCGCAGCCGCGACTCGGCATGTTCGCTGAGTGCATGTTCGTGCGCGGCGATGCGGTCCAGTCCAACCGCCGTGATGTACTTCACCGCGGCTGCCAATCCGATCGCTTCGACGATCGGTGGCGTGCCGGCTTCGAACTTTTCGGGCAGCCCCGCGCACGTGAAGCCTGATGTCGTGACATCGTGAATCATTCCGCCGCCACCTAGAAACGGCGGCATCGCTTCGAGCAACGATTCTTTGCCATACAGCACGCCAATCCCGGTCGGGCCACAGACCTTGTGACCACTGAACACTACGAAATCAGCGTCCCACTGCTGGACGTCGACGACTTGGTGCGGCGCTGCTTGAGCCGCATCGATCAGTACGGTCGCACCGTGGTCGTGAGCAAGCTTTGTCCATCGCTGGACGGGAAAGATCGTGCCCAACGTGTTGCTGGCGGCGGTGAAGGCAAACAATTTCGGTCGCAGCCGATCCAGTGCTTCGGCCACGACTTCGTCATCGATCGTAAACCCATCATTGATCGGCAGAAACTCGACTCGGCATCCCGTCCGTTCGGCCAACTGGTGCCAAGGCACAATGTTGGCGTGGTGTTCGGCGATCGTGACCAGAATGACATCGCCGGCACCCACGTTGGCGTCACCCCATGATCGTGCGACTGTGTTGATCGATGCAGTCGCACCGGCGGTGAAGATAATTTCGCGTGTTTGTTTCGTGTTCAGAAACTCAGCGACGGTCGCGCGAGCCTGTTCGAAAGCGGCCGTCGACTCTTCGCTTAACGTGTGAATGCCACGATGCACGTTCGCATAATACGAACGATAACAGTCGCTCATCGCGTCAATGACTTGCGTCGGTCGCTGAGTGCTGGCGGCGTTGTCCAAGAAAGCGAGCGGCGCACCACTGGCGGCTTGACGATCCAGGACCGGAAAGTCGGCGCGGTAGGCCGCCGGATCAAACGCAGCGGCCGATGGTGATGGGGCGAGCGTCATGATTCTTCACCGAGGCTAGGGCCGCCGAAATTCGCGTTGCCGTCGGCTTCTTCGCCATTGGTTTCCTCGCTAGCGCTGCCGACTGGCGAATGGACCGCAGTCTGCAGAACTCGCCACGACAACAAGCAGCATTTTTGACGGTTCGGGGTCAGTTTTGGTCCAAACAGTTCAAGCATGTCGGTGGCCGAAAACTGATTGACCTCTTCCAGCGTTTTGCCTTCGATCGTCTCGATCAACATCGACGCCGACGCTTGGCTGATGACGCAGCCCGCACCGCTAAACCACGCTTCTTCGATCTTGCCATCATCCGACAGTTTCAGATCGATGTGAATAACGTCACCACAGAGCGGGTTTTTTCCGTCATGCGCGTGCGTGGCCTCGTCGAATTCCCCTCGGTGATAGGGGTCTTCGTAGTGATCGAGGACGTGTTCTTCGTAAATATCTTGTTCAGACATCGCTATTGAGATGGTCGAGTAAAACAAACGCGGAAGCCGCAGGTCGGCATTTAAGTCTACGTTTGTTGTCAAAAATAGGCACCCCTGCTAGCAAAAACTGCTGTGGCAACAAAAAGCAGTGGTTTGCGGCGCCCCGCCGGCACGCGACTTCGAGCCATCTCGGTACGTTATGTTCTGTCGACGAATTGAAACAGATTTTTACGGAAAACGTTGCTGATGAGAGCGAAGATTAACGAATCGGTCGGTTTTTTGCGTTCGACCGCGATCGGTGGGCTGTTTTTCTTGCTGCCTTTGGCGGTGATCATCGGATTGCTGGGCCAGGTCTACGGGATCGTCGCGGCCGTGGCCGTTCCGCTGGGCGATTCGCTGCCGGACTGGGTTCCGGTCAATTCAGCGATGGGGATCACGTTTCTGTTTTCAGCATCGGTCGCGACGATCGTCGGGATGTGTTTCTTTGCGGGCGTGGTGGCTCGACGAGCGATCGGTAAAAAGTTTTCGTCGACGATCGAGAAACAGTTGATCACGGTTTTCCCAAAGTACGCGATCTACAAAGATCTATTGGCGGGCAACCTGAAACACGACAGCGACGGCCCTTCGTTGTCGCCGGTGTTAGTCGAATGTCCCGAAGGATTCCGGATCGCGATGGAAGCGGATCGGTTACCCGGCGGTCTGGTCGTCGTCTACTTTCCCGGCGCGCCCGATACGTGGATCGGATCGGTGGTCTTGGTGCCAGCCGACCGAGTCCGTTCGACCGACCTCGACTTCAACGAAACACTCGGCGTGTTCGAACGGCTGGGCCGTGACTCGAGTGCGATCTTGGCGCCAGTCGAACGGCTGACCAACTCGTCGCCCGCCAAAGATTAAGCGGCTAACCGAAATCGGGCGCGACGTCTAAGCTGTTCGCACGCCAGACTTTGTTCGCACGCCATATTTGCCGCCAGCGGATTTCCCTTTACGCCTGAATCGATTCGACGCTCCCTTGTCACCCGCCGCTCCCCCATTCGAAAGCTCCACTGCCCAACGCAATCGCGCGATCATCATGTTGATCATCACCAACGCGATTTGGGGTGCGACGTTTCCGATGATGAAGGGGCTGAACTTTCAAGTTGACTCGCATTTTGGCGTCACCGACGTGACCGCATCGGGCTGGCTGCGATGCTCGGCGGCCGCCTGGATGATTTCGATTCGATTCGGACTTGCGCTCGCCATGTTCGTCGTTTTCTTTCGCGGAGTGATGCGACGAGTCGGTTGGCCGCATGTGATTTCCGGCGCGACGATGGGCGTGTTTTTCTTTTTCGGATTGCTCGTCCAAGTCATCGGGCTGGGCACGATCTCGGCATCGCGCAGTGGCTTTTTGACCAGCTTGGCCGTCGTGTTCACACCGCTGTTTTCGACGATCTTGCGCCGGCGATTGCCTCGCGGTACTGTGATGGCAGGCGTCGTGTTCGCGTTGGCCGGCGTGTCGGTATTGACCGAGATGGTTGTGATCGGCGACGGATCCGTTCGCGTTGCCAGCGACGCGCTACAGCGATGGACCTGGGGCGACTCGCTTACGATCGTCGGCGCATGCTTTTTCAGTTGCCACATCTTGTTGGTGGACGTGCTGGGTAAACGTTACGAATCGATCGCGTTCACGCCCGGCATGTTTGCGATGGCGACGGTGTTGGGTGCGGTGACTTTTGGATTATTGAAAACGAGCGTTCCCGAAATCCCAATCGGCCAGTCCTGGACCGGCTTGGCGGTCCAGCCACAATTCTTTGGATTGATCGCGGCACTTGGGTTGTTTCCGTCTCTGTTAGCGTTCGCGTGGATGAACAAATATCAACCCTATCTTTCCGCAGTACAGGCGGCGGTGATCTACACCAGCGAACCGTTCTTTGCATCGACGTGGGCGATGTTTCTGCCGGGCATTTTGGCGGTGCTTTGCTCGGTTCCTTACGTCAACGAATCGTTCAGTTCGCCACTGCTTGTGGGCGGAGTGTTGATCTTGACCGCAAACGTGCTGGCACTGTGGCCGCAGAAATCTAGTGCGAACGAGAGCGCGAACGACGCCACAATCGTCTAACCTTGTGGTGCGTTCGCACTCAAACACCACTGACTGAAATCTTCCGATGAAAAAACTTCGAGCTGCTGTGATCGGTGCCGGCTACTTCAGCCACTTTCATTACGACGCTTGGTCTCGGATCGAAAACGTAGAAGTGGTGGCTTGCTGTGACACGGACGAAGGTCGCGGGAACAGCGTTTCGGCCCAGTACGACATCCCACAAGTATTCACCGACGCGGGCGAGATGCTGGACAAGTGTGAAGTCGACTTCGTGGACATCGTTACTCGGCCCGACACGCATTTAGAACTCGTCCAACAGATTGCCCAGCGCGGCATCGCGATGATCTGTCAGAAACCGCTGGCACCGACGCTGGAGCAGGCCAAGGCGATCGTCGATATCGCCATGCGGGCTCGAGTGCGCTTGATGGTGCACGAGAATTTTCGGTTCCAACCCTGGTACCGCGAAATCAAGAAGATGCTCGACGCCGGCACGATCGGAAATCGACTGCACACGATCAGCTATCGAAACCGAGCCGGCGACGGGTACGGCGACGATGCCTACATGGCTCGCCAGCCGTACTTTCAAACGATGGAAAAGTTTCTGATCCACGAGGCCGGAATCCACACGATCGACACGTTCCGATACCTGGGCGGTGAGATTCGGCGGGTCTGGTGCGTGAAACGAAAATTGAATCCCGTGATCGCTGGCGAAGACACGGCGATTTCGATCATGGAGTTTGAAAAGAACGGGCTTGGCCTTTACGACGCTAACCGGTTCAACGAATCGACGTCCGAGAACCAGCGTTACACGTTCGGCGAAGTGATGGTCGAAGCCGACCGCGGCACCATTCGGTTGTACGACGACGGTCGGCTGACGATCCAGATGCTTGGCAAAGCCGAACGGGATCACGTTTACGCGCACAGCACCCAGGGATTCGCGGGCGACTGTGTCCTGACCACTCAGCAGCACTTCGTTGACGGACTGATCGCCAACACGCCATTCGAAACCGACGGTCCGAATTACTTGCGATCGCTGGCCGTCCAGGAAGCAATGTACCGATCGGCGGAAACGGGACAGTGGGAAGCACCGATTTTGTCGAAAAGCGTCAATCGCTGGGAATGAGCGTCAAAAAGCGGGTGGTGGCGGAGGCGACGAATTTCGTACGTTGGCGTTGGTCCGGCTTTTGCAATCAAGTTTCACGACATTGCGCGGCCGAACATTAGCACTCGAACCAAGATCTGCTCCCATGATCAAATCTGACTTGCAACAAATCCGATCGATTGGGCGATTGCCGTTGATGGCATGCTTGATCTGGGTTTGCCTGCCTGGGGTGTGTTCAAGTGCGGCGATTGCGCAGGAAGCCAAAAAACCGGCGAACCAGCCGCGTTATTGGACGACCGAGTGGTCGCTCAACGAAATCGACGTTGGCAAGTTGGCGGATCGTCTGGCTCTGATCGGCATCGAAACCGGCCTGGATTTGTCGGGGACCGTTTCGGTGGAATTCGAAGTGGGGATTCCGGTGACGGCGCTGCGAGACGCGGCGGCGTATCGGTTCGACGGAACCCTGACCAGCCCTTCGCTGGAAGTCGACGGTGTGCTGCTGAAAGATCTTCGCACGGACGTCGTCTATCGCGATGGCGTGGCGAAGCTACAGAACTTAAAGTCTGAAATCATCGACGCCGAACGTTCTGCTGAATCGACCGGTTCGATCGCAGGCACCGCGGCTGCCGAGTTGGTGCCGCGAAAGGATCTCAGCGCCGACATTACCGTCACGGACCTTGCCGTTGCACCGTTAACCGAATTGATCGCGAAAGTTTTGGGTCGCACCGACGACCGACTGCCCAGCGACGGCAAGTTTTCGGGCAACGCAAAATTCAGTGTACCGCTGGAAACGGTCAACCAGATTGCAACCTATCAGCTTGACGGCAAGTTCAGCGGGCGTGGGCTCCGCGTCGCCAATCTTCCGCCAGCCGACTTTGACGCGGACCAGGTTGAAATCGAAGACGAACGATTGATCGTCGATCGGTTCACGCTGACAGCCGGCATTGGCGACAACGCCGTTGAAACGATTCGGTTGCTCGGGAACGCGAGCCTGCCGTTGTCTTCGCGCGGTGGCGATTTCCATTTTGCGATCGATGGCGATGACGTGCCCGTCGGCAGCATCGTCGCAACGATGGCTCAGCAAGACGGTCCAGGCAACACGACGCTTGTCAGTGGAAAGATTGACTTCCAATTGATGGGCGACGGAAAACTAGCGGACAAAGTTGCCCAATCGACTTGGAACATTCGTGGTTCGGTCGCTTCGCCAAAACTATCGGTCGCGGGCGTCGATCTGGGCACGATCGAACACGACATCGAACTGACGCCGACGGTCTTCAATGTGACCTCTCGGCGAGACACGGCGACGTTGCCGAAATCGTTTCGGCTGATCGCGTTGAAATCGGCTTACACCGTTGACGATGAATCGCTGGTCGTCAAACAAGTCGACGCGACGTTTTTCGAGGGCCATCTTTCTGGTTCGGCGACGATTCCGCTGGTCGATTCGGGTAACGTGACGGCGAAGTTTGAACTGGATGAAATCCGACCTCGTATCGAACTGTCGCTTGCCGGGCGGAACACGGTTGTGACAGCCGCAATCGCAGGCAACGTGGATTGGCAGGTGCCGATTGCGATGGTCGACCAACCGGTGCAACACAGCGGTCAAGCGCAACTGTCAGTGACGGGCATCGCGATTGGCGGCAAAGACGTTGGCGAAATCGAGGCCGTTGCATCAGCGGCCGCTGGCAAGATCTCATTGCAAGCGGATGGCCGATTGTTTGACGGATCGGTCTCGGTTGCCACAACCGCCAACATGCAGGCCGGCGATCAATGGTCGGATATCACGTCACGTTTGACCGAGACGGTGATCGAATTCGATGAAGTGGAAATGGACCGACTGATCGAGGACATGACCACGTCGACGATCGAAGTCACTGGGCAATTATCGGGCAAGGTCAGCGTCACCGATTGGAATTTCGGCGAACCGGACAAAGCCGCGTTGCCTGCGGCCGATGTTCAGCTGGAAGTGTCACAAGTGAGTCATCGATCGCAACTGTTGTCACGCTCGATGCGGTTGGAAGGAAAGCTGCGGAACAACATCTTCGATATCGCTTCACTTGTCGGCGACTATGCCGAGGGCAGCACGCGAGCGCGGGGGCGACTTTATCTGATTGACGATAGTGGGACGTTGCATCCGCGAGCGGACCTTCGCGTGTCGGCCGACCGCGTCAACCTCGCACGGTCGCTATGGTTTTGGGCGACACGGCCGACGACTACCAAGGCCGCGCTTCGGTCTCTGCGACGGTTGCCGGTTACCAAGATTCGATTCGCGTTCGCGGCAGCGCCGACGGTCGCGAACTGTCGCTGTATGGATTGCCGCTTGGCAAGGCGCACAGCGGCATGATGGCTGAAGCCAACCTGGGGCGTCTGAGCTGGAAGGTGCGTTTTCCGAGCGTGCGATCGACGCAGGGTGGCGGCCGAGTCGAAGGCGCTCTTGCGATCAGTTCCACGCGCCGCGGCGGCCGCGGGATCGATTTGGAAAGCCGCTGGAAGACACGCCGAGTCGACGTTTTCCGGCTATCAAACGAGGTCGGCCGTTCGACTTCGCTAGCGCGTGGCGAAATCACAGGCGACATCACGCTCAACGGTAATTCAATCCAAAAACTGGACGACCTGACTGGCCGGTTCAATTTTTCGCTTGGCCGAACTCGCGGTGCTGGCGTCCCGGGGCTGGTCGCAGTTTCACGCTTCCTGGGGCCGATTTCGCTGGTCAATCAAACCTTTGATGTCGGCGAAGCCAAAGGCATCATTGGCGGCGGTGCGATCACGGTCGACGAATTTTGGCTTGGCTCGGATTCCGCACTCGTGCAAGCCGACGGAAAGGTGTACATCCAAAGCGGCCGAATGGATTTGAACGCGATGATCGCAACAGGCGACTATCGAGACGTGGCCGCAAACTTTGCGCAATTGGCACAAGAGTACGCGCTGCGAACGTTGTTACCGACATCAGCGATCTTGGACGTGACCGAGTTGCTGCGAGAT
>JBAUHR010000304.1:0-2275 GCA_049680385.1 Rubripirellula sp.
TAAAAAAGAGGGCGTTGTCGCACGAACAAGTCGGCAAGAAATTCATTTATCGCGCCAGCGTGCGACGCAGCGAATGCGTTCGCAAGGCGAGCCGTTCGTTCTTAAAACGTGTGTTCGACGGACAAGCAGCCCCCGCACTGTTGCACTTGGTCAAAACGTCCAAGTTGACCGAAGACGAAGTTCAGGCGTTGCGGGATTTACTGGATTCAAAAGACTCAAAAAAAGGAAAGTCAAAGGAATGATTGATCTATTCTTCAGTGTCGTCGCACCGATCGCGGCACTCATGCTATACGCCGCGTGGCGAACGTTGCCGCTGTTGGTCGTCGTGCTCCTGGTCGACCTGCTTTTTCGCAAGCGAATCGCCGCCAGATTTCATTGCTTGCTGTGGGCGATGGTGCTGGCGAGACTGCTGATGCCAGTTTCGATTTCATCGCCGCTGAGCCTGCATCGACAAGTGGATGACTTTGCCGAAACGCTGTTTACGACCGACGCTGAACCAGCCGCACTCCAGCCGATCAAATTTGACACGTTCACCTTCCAGGCCAACGACGATGGTCAGGAAAAGGTCTTCACGATCCCCGTCATACCGCCAGATTCGACCGATGAGTACCGCGCCGCAGCCCAAGCCTACGTTGCCAATTTAGATGCCGAATCCTTCAAAGACACCAACGCTCGATACAACCAAATTGACGCCGAGTCGAGTTCCCCGACTCCGACGTGGGATCTAATTGTCGCCGGTGCCCTATTGGCGACATGGCTGTTGGTCACTCTGTGGTTGCTGACCCGAAGCCTGATTTCACACATGCGATTCGCAAGGCAACTGCGTGGCTGCGAAACGATCACGCACTGGAGGATTGAAAACTCCGTCACGGCCGCTTGCCAACGTTTGAAGTTACGTCGAAAACCAGTTGCAAAAGAGGTCCCTGAGCTTGCTGTTCCGGCCGTCTTTGGTCTTTGGCGTCCGGTCGTGTGCTTGCCCGTCGGTACGTCCAAAGAACTAAGCCGCGAAGAAATCGACTGGGTGATGATGCACGAACTGGCTCACATCCGTCGGTGCGACGCATTGCTGCTGACGCTGGCAATTATCGTTCGCTCGCTGCACTGGTTCAATCCGTTTGCTCACGTCGCATTGTGGCGATTGCGGCACTACATGGAACAAGCCGCCGATGACTTGGCGACACGCCGAATGCCAGAGCAAAGCGTACTGGATTACGGACGTCTGTTAATTCGCTACGCATCACAAACGCCAACGGCTTCGACCAAGCATGCAGCAATCGGACTGCTGTTCATGGCATCAAGCAAACGGCTTCGTGGTCGCATCGAGATGCTTGACCGAAACTCGGCTCGCAATCACTGGCTAGCCAAAACAGTTGCCGCGTTAATGATTCTGATTGTCGGCTTGGTGGGCATGACCGACGCGCAACCGATCGATTACCAGCCCATTCCGCCGGACTACGAGTTTGATTGGTCAACTGATTGGCTGGATGAACCGGTTGATCCAATTCGCGCTGAGGCCGCCGAGAAAGCCAACTTCATCATTCCGCAGGAACCGCAGGAACCGCAAACCGAAGTCACCTACGACGTCAGCACCGTATTGGAAAAACTGGCTGCCGCTGAACCTGACTTCGATGCGGAGGAAAACTTAAAAAGCTATTTTGTTGGTTTCCCTGGTGCTCCTCAAGCATCGTTCGTCGCGTTAAAAAACAACAAACTGACACTTCGACAGAGTGAAGCGGCTCATTTGTCAACGCGTCGCTTGCTGCGATCTTTTGCTCGTAGCGGGCCGTGGCAAATTTCGATCGAATCGCGCGTGATCGTTGCGGACCCCAAAGTCGCTTCGGCGATTGACTGGCAACACCGCAGCATTCTGCCGTCGCGAACCCAAACGCCATCGTTTGGATCTGCCAAAGATGCCGCTTCGCTTTTCCCGCCCAACATTCCCGAGCACTTCCAACAGCCTTTCGACCCAAAAAACGTCGACACGGTTTTCCAAGGCACTCACGAAGTTGCTGGCGACTTGCCCATGATCGCGGTGAAAGTATCCAAGCAGCAGGCACAGTATTTCGTGCAACGAGCACAACGCGAGCTGCAAACGAACATGATGTTGGCTCCCAAGGTCACTCTTTTCAACGGCCAGTATGCTGTCCTAAGTGATCAAACCCAGCGTCCCTTCGTCACAGGCCTTCGGGCCCCTGCCGAAGGAGCAACGATGCAGCCCATCATCGATATCGTCAAGGACGGTTGGCAAATCGAGTTGCTGGCCGAAGTCACCGAA
>JBAUHR010000305.1:0-1541 GCA_049680385.1 Rubripirellula sp.
GCCAAGTGCCAAGGGAATAGTGGCCCATGCACCACTCGCGTTGTAACGGTAGGTTCCTGGGTCAATCGCGATATTGCATCCGTTGACCCAGATATCGGCGTGCATGGCATCGATTTGAATAGGCCGATAGATGGCTGGCGGAATCCGCAAGGACGCAAACCATTGATGCTCTTGTTCGCTCCGGCGGCGTAGTATGGCCAGTCCAGCGTGATGGTGAACGACTTTTCGATTCGCCTGGATCGATTCTCTTGCAACCGCTGCTGGTGACGAGCAACCAAGCCACAATAGTCCCGCGTCCCAAGCTCCAGTCTCCATCGGCAACGCCCGTTTGCTTGCGAAGCAAGCTTCTTGCAACGCTGGACGAAAATCGTTGTATGTGCATGACGTCCAATCCAACACACAAGCACCATCATCGTGACCGTAACGCGGTTGTTGGCCATCGGTGACGATCATGCTGTGCAAGAACATCGCGCTTCGACTCAGTGCAGCTGCACAATTTGGCATTTCGATTTCGTGATGTTCGGCAATTGACACCGCAGCGGTCAGCACATGAATCATGACTCGATGATAGTTCGCCGACTGCTGGGAAAAGCCCCCGTTTGCGTCCACCAACGCGGCTGACTCTCGCTCAAGTGTTTTCCGACCCAGTTGCACCCATTTCGCAGCATTTTCGCTTTCGGGCAACGCAAGACCAATCACCAATAGCCCCAATGCTTCGGAAAGTCCGTGGTTGTTCTTTTGCGACAAAGCGTAGGAGAGATGCGACTCAATGCGATTGGCAGTCGCGGCAAACAGTCTCGTTACATTTTGGGCGTCTCGATCGGTTGCCCAAGGTCCAAAAACGGACCAGCCGGCGGCGATCGTTACGGCTCGCAACGCTGCCTCTTGGCCACACATCCAATGGGGGCCTCGAAATGGTAGGTTGCTTTCTACGAAACTCTCGATGGCCTGAAAGAACAGTCTTGGTGCGTCGAACTGGAGTCCCGCGAAATGCGATCGGCAGAGTAGCCAAACGAAACCGAAACGTGCTGGTTCCCAGAAGTTTTTTATATCGCCGTGCTGAAATGTGCTGATTCGGGAAAAATGGAGATCGGCAGGGATCCGGGTTTCGTCATCAACGTTCCAATGCCAATCAGGCGGCCAACCCACATTTCGTTCCTTGCCTCCGAAAATCTGAAGACTTCCTTGGAGGAGTCGCTCCATTTGGCCAGTGAGTTGTTCGTCGGGAAAAGAGTTGGCAAATTGCTTCGCCTCACTGACGTCGATCGGCCAGATTGTTCGATCACGAAGCGCCGCGACGTCAACGCCGATGTCGAACTCATCCCATGACTTTGCGTTGGGCAGATGACGCTCGAGCCGCCGGGTTTTGGCATCGATCATTCCTTGCACACGGCGCAGGGTCCAAGCCCATCCCATGGAGCGAACCACTTCACTTGCCGTGACCGCTTTTCCTATTAAGCCAGATCCCATGGTGTTACACGCTTTCAGGCATAGCTGCATCGCCAGGCTGCGAAGCGGCCTCCTGTCGAACGGTATAGAGC
>JBAUHR010000306.1:0-12031 GCA_049680385.1 Rubripirellula sp.
CGCCACCAAATCCGTAGCCCCAAGTCGACCGTGGATTTATCGCCGGTGCTGCGTGACGTCGAAGAACTTCCAGACGAACTGAGCAGCCAGTCGATGTTCGGCAACAATCTGCCGCTCGAGATCGAAGTCGGATCCGGCAAGGGGCTGTTCATTTCCGCCGAATCGTTAGCCCACCCCGAGCACAATTTCTTGGGCGTGGAGATCATTGGCAAATACGCATCGCACTCGGCCGGACGATTGATCCGAGCCGGTGTAGCGAACGCGATCATGATCAGCGGCAACGCCGAACCTTTGTTCGAAAAAAAGATTGCGGCCGAAAGCCTAGAAGCCGTTCACGTCTATTTCCCTGATCCATGGTGGAAAAAGAAGCATCGCAAGCGACGGGTCGTCAATGAAACCAGCATTCGGAATTTCTCGAAGGCCCTGCGGGTGGGCGGCCGCTTCCATTTCTGGACCGACGTGCTGGACTACTTTGAGCAGACAATCGAAATGATCGCCGAGAACGCGCCGGAATTTGGCTTACCAATTCCCGAAGAAGAAGTCGAAGCGACTCACGACTTGGACTACCGAACTCACTTTGAACGTCGCAGCATCAAGCATCAGATCCCGGTCTACCGCGTCCGATACGAAAAGCGTTTCTAAGAGTTTCGTTTTGACAGATCCGTTTTGACCGATCCCAGTTGACAGTACAAAAAATAAACGCGAGCGAGTGAGTCCTTCCCGGGAAACACACTCGCTCGCGTTTTTTCGTCGATCGTTAGATCGAACTGTTTACGGCGAATCCTTGAAGGCTTCGTCCATGTCGATGCTCGCCTTTTCCAAGTACGGCTCGACGACAACGGGTGCATCGTTGGACTGCGACGATTCGGACTGCGGCGATTCGGACTGCGAATCAATCCCAACTTGCAGCGAGGTTTCGGTTGCTTCAGACATCAAGACATCACCGGTCGAGGATCCGCTGATGACGGCATTCGTACTTTGCACGGCAGCCGGATCAAACGGGCCACTTGTCAGCGGGGCCGGCACGGTGACGGCCGACGGGTTTCGGCGCGGCTCTAGGAACCGGCCGATCGTGTGTGCGTCGGACGCAGCACCGGCTGCCCACGGTCCTTCGGATAACTGAACTTGGTTGTAAGCCAGCAGTGATCCCTTTTGCCGATGGATGTCGCGGATTGCAAGGTTGTAGGCGAACAGTGATCGATAGAACTCCGATTCACTGCTGACGACTTGACGCTGTGCCTGAAGCAAGAAGTTGATGTTGTCGTTACCGTCACGGTAACGTCGTCGCAGCACATCGACTTGGCGTAGATCAGCCTGATAGCGGTTGTAGTTCGTTTCCAGCAACTGATAGGTCAATGAAATTTGGCGTGCGGCGTCGGACAAATCGTGGCTGATCCGCAGTTCGGTTTCATCCAAGATTGCTCGTTCACGTTGCAGCCCTAGACGAGCCTCACGCACTGCAAGGCTGGCTAGCCTAAGCCCAACGGGAAAGCTCAGCTCGATCCCAGCTTGGCCTTCTTGGTAGTTACCATCGGTGATCGATTGATACAGATTGTCGAGATTAGCATTGCTGTCGCCGATCAAGTGGTCACCTAGTCCGCGCCAACGGTACTGGGCCAAGAAGTCCAGTCGTGGCCGTAGATTTAGTTTGGCAGCAACGGTTTCAAGCTCCCGGCGTTTGACGTTGAAACGTTGGCGACGAACTTCGACGCGGCGATCCAACGCTTGCCCCAAAGCACTTTCCCAGTCGAAGACGACTCGAGCATCCGTGGGATCTGTCGATGGGCGAATCAAACGTCCATCCGATGCCGTCATCCCAATCAGATAACGAAGCCGTTGTTCCAGTGCGTACAGACCCGTGGTGCCGCCCAGCGACGACTCGACCTGAGCTTGAAACTGATAGAACTGAGACCGAGCTTGGGCTTCCTCGTCGCTTCGGCCCGAACCGACTTCCAAGCGAACCTGTTGGAACTGGAATGTTTGCTGAGCCGCTTCACGACCTTTGATGTTCGCATCAAGGATTCGATATGCAGCGGCTAGATCCCAGTAAGCTTGTTCGACATCAGACGCCAATTGGATGACCGATGCTTCAAAGTCGGCCAGTGAAACGTCTTCGTTGATGCGAGCGATCAGGACGCCGTTGTAAACACCTGGCACGGTGTTGGGGCCTGCAATTCGGTTGAACGTCGTCCCCGAACCTTGCAGCAACGGCTGACGCCACTCGGCTTCTAAGAATCCCGAATAGACGCTCGGGAACAGCAACTGAGCCGCCGAGGGGTCCTGTGTACGGCCGTACTGAATCGTGTGACGCAGTGCGAACTGAGCACCGGTGGCGGTTTGCTTGGCAAGCTCGTTTGTGAACGTTGCGTTCTGGCTTTGCGAGAAACCCGCGAATACCAACGGAGGCCCGCCGCCGGACCCCGGAATCGTAAACGATTGGCGGTTGGTCGGCTGATCGACGTTATTCCAGAACAATTGCTGTGTGTACTGGGCATCAAAAGCAGACAGTGCCGCCTCGGTGCCTTGGTTCACACTGGCTGCGACCGTGCCCGGATCATAGACCGTGCTGACTGACTGGGGCGCGGTGACGACCGCACCGCCGATCGAGCGAAGCACGGGGCTTTGCTGGATCGACAACTGAATCGCTTGTTCAAGCGAAAGTTCGTACGCTGGGATCTTTGACGGATCTTCCAATGCCAGCGGCTCGGTGGCACCTTGCGCGGCCAATTTCGGCGACGTAGCGCACTCGGCAACTTGTGGGTACTCGATCCGCATGCCGTAGTTGTCATGATACGACGCGGTCTTGTCGTGCGGTCCGTCGGGAATCTTGTCGAGCTGGCGACAGCCGCCACTCGTGATCGCCCCGGTTGCGGCAATCAAGCCAGCCAGAAACGCACACGAAATTCGTCGTCTTGAAATGCCACTCACTGACGATCTCGCTTTCTGCGAGTACTTCGTCGAAGTCGATTTCGATGAGAGTGGATTGATTCGCATGAGTTCGTTGGGATAGTTTTGAGTACATCGTCGTTCGAACTGGAAAAGCGACCAGGACAAAGCGGACGATCGCGTTGGCGAGAAATCTCGTTACTAGCGGTATCGGACGAACTTGCTGAACAACTAGAACAACCGGTCGTAATTCCGGGGTGTCAAAATCAGACGAAGCTGAACATCCGGAAGGGTCGTTTTAAGGTTTGACGGTTCTCCGGATCCTGAGGTGCTTCGCCCTCACAGCCGATCGATTTCGCCAGCGCCAACGCCCTCAGTCAGCGGATCACTTCTCCCGAATTGAGTTGTTGGGTTTCACGAACAAATCTGTTTCACGCTGCTCTCGATACGGTGTTGTTTGACCGGCGCTGCGAGCAAACCTGCAACCCTCGCCGTGAAAGATCACGTTTACGGGATTCAATAGCCAGCATCAAGCTTGAATTCAGAAATCGGCCTGTCGCTTCGTGCTGTACGCTCGGTAACAGAGACGTCAATCGAGCGGAAAATCGTCAATTTCTTCGTACATTGGCAGATAGCGATAGTAGACCTCAAGCGTCAGCGTACACATCGCCGTCGTGTACAGTCGTCCGCCGACATCGCCCCACTTTTCCTTGAAATGCCAACTGCCCTTTTCGTGACCGTCTCTCTCTTGAGTGGCGACCAAGTGATCTCTTAGCTTTGAATTCCACTTGTCCCAGTCGCGGTGACGGGCGTGGTGCAGTGCAAGAGTGGCGTAATAATCGTGGTAGATGTTGTTGAGCATCGGGCCACGGTCGGCCATCGCATCCATCGCATTTTGAAATAACGTGTGGCCCAGCTCTTCGCCCAAGTAAAGCATCATGGTCAACCCGATTGCGGTCGTCGTCGTCTCGCCAGGCGGTGCCTGATAGCCAAACCAATAGGGAACCTCGCCACACGTCGACAGCAAAAACTCTTTCGCGCTTCGCAGTGTGTGCGTTTGCAAGTCCACATGGCTACGCCGAGCAGCGATCAATGACAAGACTTGCCATCCCGTCACCGTCGTGTCACCAGGGCTTTGAGGGCGATAGCCCCAAGAACCGCTCGGGTGCTGAGCGATGCAGGTGAATTGAGCCCCTTTCTGAACTAATTCATAAAGGTCGGATTCCTTCTCGCGTCCTTTCTCGGCCGTCATCGCCAGCGCTTCGCCAAGAGCCATCGACGCAATTCCGTGCCCGTACATGCTGCCTTGCTGCCAGTCGTAACCGGCCTCGGATTCTGCGGCAGCACTTCGCAAAAAGTAGATGCCTTTGCGAACGGTCTCGGTATACTTGGTATCGCCCGTGTGCGTGTGCCCGGCGCCTAGGAAGGCTAACAGCGCCAATCCGGTTGCCGCTGTCTTAGGCGCTGGATCGTTACCGCCGACGGTGCTGTGCCGACATCGCCCATTGCAGGGATCAAGTTCAAGGTTGAACGACCAACTGCCGTCATTTCGCTGGTGCGCGGCAAGGTACCGCAGCGCATCTTCGACGGCTTGCTCACTTGGCCCCGAAGCGCCGTACTTTTCGCCCAATCGAGTTCGCCCTTCGGGTGTTCGTCCAGACATTCCACCACCTGGTAAGCGAGTCAGTTTGGCCGGAGAACCGCCAGCAATTGCTGAAAGATTCGTAGGAATCTCCGCCGGCTCGGTTTCGCTGGACGCTGCATCGGATTGAACCGGTGATGCGATCGTGGCGGGATCCGCTTTGGCAAAGCTAACGGTGACGGGCGTCTCGGCAAGCGCCCCGTCGTTGGCAATATCGCTGGTTGGGTTGGCTTCGATGGCTTCAAGCTCGACGACGACGGCAGGCTCGCCTTGGCGAGCGATCAGGCTAGCGCCAGACCCAAACTTGATCGGATAGGTCACCAGCGCCAGCACGATCAGCATCACGGTATGCAGAATCGTGCTGATCAGAAACGGCAGGATCGACGACGTCGTATCGGCAACTTTGCTTTCGCCATCTTCAACAGCCCCTTCGGCATGGCCATCCGCCAACCTTGCTGGCTCGGGAACCGGATCCTTCCACCGACCAACAACCCGCGCCGGCACCATTGGCACCGCCGACTGCGGCAACGCAGTTCCGGTCGTGAGGGTGGAATCGGTCATGTCGGGTTTACTGGCCAAGTGAGAGATCTCCGAACTCTCGACTATAGCTTGCACCTAAGACGCAGGCCCCGAAACTACCGTTATTTCGCCCCAGTTCATTCGCGTCCGATGGTCGGACGCGATCGCAAAAAAGCCCCGGCCCCGGCGCTGCGACAGTCGTCAACGGTTTGTTGATTCAATAGGAGTTTGAATTGCAAAAAGCAAATACTAGCCCGATGCGCAAGCGAGCGGATCACAGCCTTCACTCGCTCGCGCGTCGTGCGAACAGATCAACAAACCGTAAAAAGCTTCGTTCAACGGCGTTGTCTTGCGGCCACGAGTCGCACGAATCGACACGAATCAGTGCAAGTTCATTCGTGAAGATTCGTGTTATTCGTGGCGAACATCTTCCTAAATCGACAAACCGTCGACAAGTTTCGCCACCTAGAACACATGCGGCCAAATACTTCTAAACCGCAACTCTAAACAGCTGCTTTGACCGCTAGATCAGCCATTTGGTACGCACGCGACCGGAACAAGAAATCAATCAGGTTTCCTTCGTGCGGTTGCAGCCAATTCAAACGGTTGGTCGGAATCGGTCCGATGTTGACGCGGTCGATTTCGACGCACGATCCAGCAGCGTCAATCAGTGATTGGTCGGCGGTCAACACGGTACCCACCAGTGTCGGCCCGATGCGCCGTATCATTTCCGATTGTGGGCACTCAACAACGCTTACAAACGGAAACATGTATTCCTTCGACGCAACAGCGCGATCGGGCGAGTCCGCGTGAACCACCATCGGACGAAGGTAAGCGCAGTGGTCACGCTCGATTAGCTTCTCGCCAAACTCGGCGGTCACGTCGGTGACGCCCGACTCAGCCAAGTCCTGTTGGACCATCGCGTAGGTTCCCGTCGCCATCGCCTTGACGGTAAACGCAGCCAACTGCCCCTCGGGGTCGCTCGGCGGGGTTACGTTGACAGGGCCAATTCGTTCCGCGATCGCGGCGGCGATTTCCTTGGTGTGGCGACTCGCCCAAATTCCGCTGCAATTGATACAGCTTCGTCCCGAGTTGCTAAGCACACTTTCGACCATCATGTCGAGATAGTTTTCCCAGTCGTCAACGACATCGTCGCCGATCAGAACCTTCGAAAAGCCCGGTCCGTGTGCCTGCACGCGCGGATTACCCGCGTGCGACGCCACCGTTTGAGCGCTGCCAAAGATCATGCTGCGCGGAGTCTTGGTCATGATCGCACCGCCGCTGTCGTGACCACCGGGATATAACCCGAATGCTTCGGCGGGAACCCCAGCTTCAATGAACGCCGACACCATCCGGTAGGGCGTCCATGGTTCTTGCGAACCTGGCTTCAAAGCCAACCCGACTTGCAACGGGATCGCTGGCAACCACAGCGTGTGAACGCCGGGTGAGTTATTTGGCAAAACGGCACCCAAGACTGGCGTCTGAGCTTGAAAGCTAACGGTGACGCCGCGGCCTTCTTCGCCATAACCGCGCGAGAAGATCGACAGATCAAGCCCGCGTGTCAGACAGTCGAGAATCTGATCCATGTGACTGAGAACGAAACTGTTCTTCATCATGTTGGATCGGCACATGTGCTCGGGAAGTCCCGTGCTGGCCGATTGTTGATGAACGAACTGATCGACTGACTGCATCGAGTCGCCGACTTTCAAATCGGACGATTCGAACAGAGTCGCCGCACGCTTGCATTTATCGATTAAGTCGCTGGTTGATAGTTGCAGCAACGCTTCGCGAGCCTTGTGGGCTTGACGCATGTCGCGTCCGACGATGCCACCACCGACATTACCAATCTTGGCAATCGGTTCGCCGGTGTCAAAGTGAACCACGTTGGTGAAGTCGAGCGATTCGTACGGCTTGCCCCAGCGGAGCGGACTTAGAGTGATCATGGCAGTTAGTGACAGGTTTAAAAGAAAGGTGACAGGTAACAGGAGACAGGTTTCAGGTGACAGAACCAACAGAACCAATTGCATCAAGCAAATAACAGGACGTTGACGCGGACCGGCTTTCGCTGATCCCTGTTATTTGTCACCGAATCCCTGTTCGCTATTTCAATAGACGCCGACAGTCGTCGCGCCAGCCAGTTCGTGGAAAGGACGAACGCCGCTAACACCGTCCCATGGATACATGTCAAACGGAGCCTCGCGTTCACCTTCATCACGTTCCATGAATCCCGGCACAAAGAATTCGTCAGTCAGTGTGTAAAGCTTGACGCGTCCGGTTTCACCGTACCCGACCGGGGTGTTGTAGTCGTCAAACGTGACCACTTCGGTGACCGCACGCGGTTGGGGAGCGTAGTAGGCGATCTTGTAACCGTCAGCCGCCGTAACAGGCTTGCTGCACGCCAGCCCCATCAGCGTGTTGCCGTACGTTGGTGTCATATAAACACCGCCTTCGGAAGCCGGTCCGCCCAACATTTCTTCAACGCAAAACCGAGTCCACTGAGGCGTGAATTCAGTACCGCCGCTGAAGATGCCGGTGATGCCGATCTCTTGCAACGAGGTGCCGCGTTCTTCCAACCCTTCGTTTAGCGATTCCAGCAGTTTAGGCGTCGTGAACATGCACTTCACATCGTGTCCCGCCGTCAGCACCGTGATGGCCTGGTCGATGCAGTGTTTCTTGTACTCTTCGAGATGCTCCATCCAGCCCTTCTTGATCAATTTCACGACCCAGCGAGGGTCCAAGTCGATGCAGAAGCAAATCCCGTCACGATGTTGGGCCAAGTGTTCGACGGCCAATCGCAGGCGACGTGGACCACTAGGGCCCAACATCAACCAATTGGAACCTTTCGGAAAATACTTGTCGGGCAACGTGTCACTGAATAGTTCGTAATCCTTCCAGTGGTCTTCGATCACAACACGGCTCTTCGGCACGCCTGTCGTGCCGCCTGTTTCGAATACATAGGTCGGCTTGCCTGCGTGCCCCTTGGGCACCCAGCGACGCACAGGGCCGCCTCGCAACCAATCGTCTTCGAACAGCGGAAACTTCTTCAAGTCGTCGAAGCTCTTCACGTCCTTCAAGGGATCGAAGTTCAGTTCCGCCTTTCTGCCGAGCCAGAACGGGCTGCCAGTTTCGTCTGAAAAGTGCCAGTGGACGGTCTTAAGAGTGTGCTCGTTCAAGCGATCCTTTGCTTGGGCCGCTTTATTCGCTACGTCGTTGGTCATTGAAGTTTCCAAAGTGCTCATTCAATTCATGTCATCAATTCGTCGGGGCGAGTACCACCGAGCGGACATCATATCAGGAAAGTGTTTGGTTCCGTCGCACGCATACCGCAGACTTTTCAGAGAGCCGTCGATGCTTGAACCAAGAAATGCCTGACCGCGAAACGCGCCGCCCGAAATCATCGCTTGTGGTTTCATTATGCCGGACTGGCTACCCCGTCCGCCGAAATTGGATGACGCCCGACTTCAAGAAGAATCGGCCCCAAGCCTATTGGGCCGTCTTGAAACGAAAAAAGCCGCTACCCATCGGGCAGCGGCTTTTTATTAATTCGATTTCACCAAGGCGATCCGAAATCGGATCAGTTCGAAGGTGATGCAGGGCTAGTTACGACTGGTGCGACGATCGCGTTGTTATCGTCGTCCGATGTTGCTGCGATCGCTGCAACCGCGGCGATACCAGCTAGCGAACCGAGACCGCCGAAGCCGCCACCGAATCCACCGCCACCACCACCGCTGAATCCGCCGCCACCGCCACTGAATCCAGCCCCGCCGTATCCACCACCATAACCAGGAGCAAATCCGCCGGACATTGGATCAACAAAGCCGTCCATCACGACTTCGCCTTCCATGACTTCGCCTGGGACGCCACAGCCACAGCCTTGGTCGACGATCGTTTCAACGACAGGAGCCGGTTGAACGATGACTTCTTCGACACAAGTGACCACTTCGGGGCACGGTGCGACTTGGATTGCAAATTCTTCGCAGCAGCACTGATTGTTATTGTTGTGGTGTCCGAACAAGCCGAAGCCAACAAGTTGAGTTCCATCAGCGGCGACAGTCGATTGAGCCGATGCTGTTTGAGCCGAACGGTCAACCAGCTCGAAACCGATCAGACCGATACCGTCTGGACCAATCGCCATAACCGAGTAGTTACCAGCTTCGATGTTGGCGAACGAAAAAGCACCCGCCGAGTCAGTCAAGCCTCGGGCGATTTCCATCCCCTTCTTGAACAAGAAAACGTTCGTGGACTGAGAATCGGTCAAAGCACTCTTAGCCGCACCAGCAACGTGAATCCGCCCCTTCATGCCGCCTTCGGTTTGAATGACGCGGAACGAATCTTGAGTGCGAATGCGGTCCTTCAATTGATCAAGTTGAGCATCTGCGAAAGTTGCGTCGGCACCTCGAACATTGGTCGGCATGTAACGAATGATCGCCGTGTTGACCGTCGTGTAATCGACGTTGGCAACCGCGATGTCAGCTTCGGTCGGCAATTCAACGTTTGCGGAAACCGAATTGTCAACGACGTGCATCGCACAGCAAGCAAAAACGTCATCACCGCGTGCGGTCAACGCATAAACGCCACTTTGGACGCCCGAAACTTTGAACATGCCCTTCGCGTCCGTGGTTGCACGCAAAACCTTGCCGTCGCGAGCCTTCATTGCGACGTCCACACCTTTAAGAGCTTCGGCGTTGCCACCGATGCCAGGCATGAAGACACGTCCAGTCAATTCGCCAGCTTCGCTGGATCGAACCCACTGATTCATGGTCAAGTGGTTGACGATTTGGGGCTCAGTTGCGTCATCCTGTGCGGTCGCCGTGCTGGCAATAAACCCGATGGCGAGCAGAGAGAGAGTCGCGAACAAACGCTTCATGGTGATTCCTCGATGACGAAACAACTAGCCGGATCGATCCGGACTTTTAATTCATTACTGTAAAGATAGGCAAGCCTTAGCGATGATCCTATGCGATCAAGTCGCCGATAGCAACTGGTTATTCCCCAGAAATACCGGTATCTGGGATGATGAAAATCCAAAAAAGTTCCCCGTTTACTAGGCACTTTGATCGCGAGGCTAAGATCAAGGCTGAAACCTCGCCCCCCAACCTTCCTTTACGAACGCGTAGCGGAAAACATCGCCCCCCTCGCAGGAGCGGCATGAGCCCCTTTGAAGTTCCGATCACTAGTGTACAGGAAGAACAGTCCGTGAGCAAAAACCCTTTTTCGCCCAGCCTTCTGATTGAAGATGAAAAAGGAGTATGTGGCGATGTTCGGCTGGTTCGGTCCAGTTTTCTGTTCCGAGTCATCGATCTGGGGACGCCATTCCCTTGCCGGCTGACCTATTCGGGGTGGTGGTTTGTACAGCGGGTCTGGATCGATGACCACAAAGTGTGGTCGGCGGTCAGTTGGTTGGCTCTGGCTCGCCGAATCGAGTTTTCGTTGCCAGCGGATCTCGACGAGCTGCAGCGGACAATTCGAATCGAAATCGATTTTCGACCAGGACTGATGATCCGGCGATTTCGGGTTTGGGTCGGTGAAGCACTAACGTTGGACCAAATCAGCTAGCCGTCCACTTCTGAGCTGACGAGCTCGAACACGATCCCCGCCGGCCCCGCGTTCAGAACCGTCGTTTGGCCAAGCGTGACCCGTTTGCCCCAGTCGCTGTGAATATGGCCGCAAACCACCAACCGCGGATGCTTTGCCTCGACAGTGTCGCGAATCGACTGACTGCCGCGGATTCGACCACTGCTGTCATGATCAACGGTATCGACCGGCGGCGAGTGAACGACCAGGATCGCGTTTTCGGGACATCCCGACAACATTGACGCTGCCTGGGTTTCGTCAAAATCGTAGCTCCAGTCGCCAAACGGCGTCACAGGAATCCCGCCGCCCACGCCCCAAAACGGAACACCATCGATCTGGCAACCGTTTCCGTGCAACACGGTTGCCGACCGCCACGACTTGGTCGCTTGACGAAGTTCGTCCGCGGTCTCGCCATTGCCCGGCACCAGCACGGCCGGTTTATCGATCTGGCACAGAATATCAAGCGTGTCGGATAAACCCTTGTGACGATTGGCAAAGTCACCGGCGCCAATCACGACGTCAACATCGGTAGCCAGCGAAACCAATTTCGTCGCTGCGTCTCGGTCACAGTGCAAATCGCTAAAGCAAAGGATCTTCATCGGTGGTCTCGTCGTGGGGTTTCGTCGTGGGGTTTCGAAAGACGTTTTACGCAGCCACTATTTCGCGGCGTGTTCGCAATCACGTCAAGGCGACGGAGGCTCATCGGCGACCCGCTGATCAAGAATTTCGCCCATCAAGTTGAACGTTTCGTTTTTATCGAGATTGGTTTGCTGAAGGATTTCGAGTCGTGATTTAGCGTCGGATGGAGACGCGAAATTTTTTGCGTAGATCGGCCCGACGACGTCGAACAGGTCAGCTCGAAACAGGCTGCCCACGGTCCCGGACTGCTGCGTTTCGGCGTACTCGGTCGTGGCTGCTCGCAAGATCCGGTCGACTTGTGCGGTGACGTACTTCGGTGTCTTCGGATCTAACTTGGTCAGTTGTTCGATCGCGTTGGCGTATCCGTCAGGCCACGGATACCAGATCAGCGCGGGGTGCATCATCGTTTCGACCGCAAACCTGATTGGCATTTCCAAGCGTCCCTCGTGATGCATCTCGATCGCCGCCGCCAGAATCTCGCCATCGATCAACCAGTCGGGACGGACCACTTGCTCCGGTCCACCGCCCATCATTGCCCCACCCATCCCCATGCCGCCAAACGAATTGCTGGTTTCCCAAATCGTTTCGCCATTGTTCGGATCGACTTGCCGGTCATGGTACAACGCGACCGCATGGTCAACTCTCTCAACCACGTAACCAGCAATCCATGGTGGTGGATCGACGTTTCCCTTGGTCGCGGACACGATTTCAACCGCCGTCCCCCACGCCGCTTGCCGGGCCCATGTCGCTTCGTAAACGATCTGTGACTCT
>JBAUHR010000307.1:0-4399 GCA_049680385.1 Rubripirellula sp.
GTTATCAACTGGACTGAAGACAATGGAACTCACTACGCCGGCCAAATGGGCGAGATCGTTCGGCAACGCCCGAGCCTCCAAGCAAAGTTTGAATCACGCTTGGCAAGCAAGCTTCAAAAGGAACTCGGTTATGCGGTCACTCAAACGCGGTTCACGCAATCGGGAAAGATCAAAGCGGGCTGGGAGATCGATGGCATCGACCGTGAGACGATTGAAAAGTACAGCCGACGCACCGCACAAGTCGAGCAACATGCCAAAGAAAATGGGATTCACGGCGCCGCAGAGAAAGGTTCGCTCGGAAAAAAGACTCGTGAGAAGAAGGACAACGGTGCATCCGTTGAGAAACTGCGAGACGAATGGCAATCCCGATTGACGAACCAGGAGAGATTGGCCTTTTCCCGGCTGTTGGACGGCAAGCGAATTGACCAGGGAGAAGATGAGCAAAGCCAAGCGATCGCATCGGTGAAGTACGCTCTCGATCATCATCTGTTCCGTCAATCGACCGTCGAGCGACATCAAATTGTCGGGACCGCTCTCGAGCATGCTCTAACAATCAAGCCCGAACAGATCGAAGATGCTCTGAATCGAGTCGACAAGATCGAGCGGTCGATGCCGGATCATGGCTGCGTGCGAGAATTGATTACCACTCGCGAAGTGCTGAATGCAGAAAAACGCTTGATCGACTACGCCCGTGACGGACGTGGGACGCGAAAGGCGATCGGTGATTCAGAACATGAGTTCTCGCGAACGTGGCTGAATGACCAACAAAAGGAAGCGGTTCGTCACGTCGTCCGATCACGCGACTCCGTCATGGCGGTCACGGGTGGAGCGGGAACGGGAAAGTCCTCCTTGATGCAGGAAGCTGCCGAAGCGATCGCAAAATTCGGCAAATCGGTTTACACGTTCGCCCCAAGTACTGGCGCCAAGGAAGTCCTGCAGCAAAAGGGTTTCGGAAATGCTCAGACGGTCGAGCATTTGATTTGCAACACAAAGCTTCACGCTGAAGTGCGTGATCAAGTGTTGTGGATCGATGAAGCCGGGTTGATGGATGTGCGTTCGATGAATGCCGTGTTCAAAATCGCCAAAGAACAAAACGCTCGTGTCATCCTATCGGGCGATACGCGGCAGCACTCATCACCGAGTCGTGGCGAGGCGATGCGATTGCTCGAGCGCGAAGCCGGATTGAACATCGCCCGCGTCGAAGCAATTCAGAGGCAAAAAGGCCGCTACAAAGCAGCCGTCGAACTCATCAGCCGTGGCAACGAAGTCGTGAACGCCGAGACCGGGCAAACTGGATTGCTAGCGGGCTTTGACGCACTCGACGCGTTGGGCAAAATCCATGAAATTGACTTGGACGAGAGGCACGAGAAGCTCGCCGAAAACTATCTTGCTGCCGAAAAGGCTGGCAAGTCCACGCTTGTCGTCGCACCCACGCACGCGGAAGCGGCGGCGGTGACCGAAAATATTCGGACGTCGCTTCGCGACGAAGGGGCTTTGTCGAACGACGAACGTGAGTTCATTCGATTGAAATCGCTGAATCTGACGAATGCGGAGAAGAGTGAAGCGATCACTTACGAATCCCAGTCCGGTGGGATCGTTCAGTTTCATCAGAACGCAAAAGGTGGTTTCAAGCGGGGATCTCGCTACCGCATCGCGGGGGCAATCGGAAAAGAGGTGTTTATCGCGCCCGTCGGTGGTGGTGAAAAACAGAAGCTTCCCTTGGCAGCATCGGAGCGGTTCGAGGTCTACGCCGAACAGAAGATCGCCATCGCGGCCGGCGACAAAATCCGTTTCAGCTTGGGCGGAACTGCTCGGGGCGGAAAACAACGGATTAGCAACGGGCGGCTAGACGAAGTAAAAGGCTTCGACAAAAGCGGCAATCTAATTTTGAAGAACGGTTGGATCGTCGAGCGTGACTACGGGCACATGGATTTGGGGTACGTCATCACCAGTCACGCAAGCCAAGGTAAAGACCGCCACATCGCGATGGCGGCAATGGGTGAGTCATCCCTGCCCGCAATCAACGCGAAACAGTTTTACGTGACGGTCTCACGTGGTAGCGAAGATGTGATGATCTTCGTTGATGACAAGGCGAAGATACGGCAAGCGATCATGCGAAGCGGTGAGCAATTGTCGGCAACCGAGATGACAAAGCAGCCAGCCAATTCGCGGGAACAGAAGTCTCCGTCGCCTGAACCAACTCGCCATCAACAAGATGCAAAGCAAAGCCGGCACGCTTGGCGTTCCTTCCGCGACCGCGTCGTTGGGTGGTGGCGAGGCGAAACACGCGAGCAACCGTTATCACCCGACACCCGTCATCGCCCACCGAATGACCGAGGTCGCACTGTTGCGACGGGCATGATGTTCCCCGAACTCGGAAGGAGTATTTGATCGTGACACGTCCCGCCCAGGCCTTTGCCGACCATCGCGGCGCCAATGTACATAACATTGGACAAACGCCCGCCTCCAAATCTGACGAACTGCCCTATGGAAAAATTCGGAACGGCGAGCTGCCGCCGATGATGTTTCAGATTCGAATGAATAACGGGCAAACGATCAGTTTCGCGTACAGCGATGTTCGCGAAATTCGTAGCCGCGATGCGGGTTTCGTCCAGATTGGTGTGTTCGCGATGAGCCGAGTCATGATCACCATCGAAGGCCGTAATCTCACCGAACTTACGAATTTGCTCGGAATGGCGATGATTCGATGGATCTCCGAAGCGGATCCACGCGGTGAAGAACGTCCTGAAACGTCACCAGAGATTGAGTGCGTCCGAGTCGAACCGATTGATGTCGGCTGAACCAAGCAGGAATCCCAAATTTGGGATTTCTTCCAATCGGTAGAAAAGAGACGCCTTCGGCGGGGCAATTGGAAACGAAGATTCGGACCGGGCACTTCGATGACGAGCCCAACGCTGAGCAAGAGCGGAAGCTCGCCGTGATGGGACAGCTTCGAGCCATGCCACGTCAGTCCCCTGGGCGGATTGGTGGCAACTTCAAAAAAGATCAAGCTGCGAGGCCGTGTCATCGTAGTCACGACTTGTCGTGTTTCTGATAGTGAGCTCGCTCGCTGACGCTTGACAGATTGGATCGTTGGCATTGGTCACCGCCGTCACACTAAACGGTGATCGCTCGACGGGCACATCCGCAATGACGCCACCGGCCGGATTGAAGCCGATCTTGTAAACGCGGTGCACTTCAAGGGTGAGCGTGTTCTGATGCACGGCCCAGCCGCGTAGCCCATTCAAGCCCAAGTTAATCGCCGTCATCACCACGGCGCGGTGGTCAATATCTTGACCGATCAATTCCCAGTGTGGTTGATGCTTGGCGACGGCCAATAGTTGTCGGCCCGATCCGCAGGCGGGGTCACAAACGGACTTGGGCTCGTCGGTCCGTTCGGCCGGCACCGTCATCGACGCATCAAATCACAAACGATGTCGGGTGTGAAGAACTGGCCGTTCTCGCCGTAGGTGATGGCACCTTGAAAGATATCGCCCAGCACATCGGCTTGGGTCTCTTCCATAGCGTTCACGAGCACCGCAAAGCCTTGGGCAAGTGTGTCGATGCCGCGTTTGCCTTTCGGGCCGTCGGTGTAACCCTGCTCGATGGTCGCATGATACTCGGCTTCCATCGTCTGACCCGCCAACGCGCATTTGCTGACGGTGAGGAAGTCGGTAAAGACTCGGCCTCTCGCGTGCCCGGTTTGCCGAGCGGTTTGATCGAAGAGTTCGACGAGTGTTTTGCTCGCCGGTAGCGTGAAGAATTCTTTTGCCATGCCGCCCTACGCTTTCGGGCGGGCGGTTCCTGTCGTTGGAGTCATCGGACTGCCCTTTCTCTATCTGATTTCGGTTTGAGGGAGGATGCCGGCCTCATGCCGGCACCCTCGATCGTCTTATTCGTCCTCGGACGTTGTCGTTTGACCTGATGCGTCAATCGCCTTCAACTCGGCGATGCGGTCGGTGACTTTGCCGACCAAGTGCCCAAGTTTCAGATTGTCGATCGCACTGAAGGAGGTCGTTTCCTTCCACTGCCCGTCGGCGGTCTTGTAACTGCGGCTGTAGCTGACGGTGTATCGATCCGGTTTTCCATCCGTCCCCGGATTTCTCCAGATCGTTCCCTTCAGTCCTCCGAAGCGTTCGGTGAAAGCTGGTTTGTTGGTTTCTTGTGTCATGGCGTTTTTCCTTTCGTTTTGGTTGACCATGGTCCGCGTCAAAGCCGCGGTCGGGGTTCTGTCTGCAAGGGGTGTTGGTGCGGCACGCAGCGAAGCGAGTACACGGCCCCTTGCTGAGAGAATAGCGATCGTGGCAGCGTGTCCTGGTTTGTCATCCGAAGCCGAAAGGCCAAACGTGATGTCAGGTTCGCCCCACATACCTAGAACAGATCCAATTGGATGGAAGCA
>JBAUHR010000308.1:0-2230 GCA_049680385.1 Rubripirellula sp.
TGCAAGCACGCCAGGAAGTTCGTCGACGGAAACGTATCGAAACTGTTGGCCGTTGGATACGGCGATTTTTGTCGGCATCGAACCTTATTCCTTTTGGCCGGTCGAGTCTTTCGTTCGAGACTTTTGACCGCTCTTCTTTTTGCCGACCGATGGACCATCGGTAGTAATAATGAACGGAGCCTTGGAAACACTAGCGGGCTTATTCGATTGCCCACCGAGCGACATCAATTGCGCGAAGTCGGGTTCGCCGGGCTTCACGTTCGCTTTGGCGGTTGTCGGAACATTTCCTAGATCCAACTGAGGGCCGACCGCCGCAGTTGGCTTGTCGGTCGCTACCGTCGTCGCGGGTTTTGAAAGTGGCTTGGACTGAGCAGTGGGCTTCTTGAGTTGGGGCTTGGGCTGCGCCATGGGCTTTGGAGCCACGGTTGGTTCTGGTTTCTTGACCGACGTCACGCCGCTGACTTTCGTTGGCTGCGCTGTCGCGATTGGTTTGACCACACGCTTGACGACCTTTTTGACAACGACCGGTTTGTTACCACCAGGTTTAACAGCGTTCTTCGATTCGACAGGATTGACCAATTTTTTGGGTGATGCTTTCACAGGTTGCGGCTTTTGCAGCGTCGGCTTTTTGCTAACTGCGTCGTCTGTCGCCCGCGCGTTCGCCTTCACGACGGGTTTGGCGACCAATTTTTTAGCAGGTGGCTTCTTCAACGGCAGCTTGCTCGCAGTCTCATTTGATGTCTTTGAAGAATCGCCGGACGGTCCCACCTGAATAATGGGCCTCATTGGACTTGGCTTCGCCTTGGTGTTCGCGACTGGCGTTGGCGGCTTCGTCTTTAGTTTTGGCTTGTCAGCAGCCGGACCATTTGCCTTGTCCGTCACAATCGCAAATGGATTCTTGGTTGACGACTGGGCAGCCGTTGGTTTTGCCACTGGTTTGCTGGCTTGTTCGGTTGGCTCGCTCTGCTCAGTCTTGATTGGATCGCTCTGCTCAGTCTTGATTGGATCGGCAAGCCCGTCGGCGATCCGTTTTTGCCAAGTCTGGATTTCCGCATCCGACAATCCTGCGGCGCGATTGAGTGCCATCTGAACTTGTCGCTGAACCGTCGGCAGAGACGCGCTGACCGTCAAACGGCCGTCTTGCGAATAATCAAAACTGACGTCGACTTCGGTACCTTTCGCAAGACCGGCCGGCAAATCATCCACGACACACTTTCCGATCTTCGTTGCGTTGACACCCTTGTCATCGCCGCCTTCGACGATTTCGATTTTCACGTTGACTTGGTTATCGCTGTGAGTTCGGAAACGCATTCCTTTTTTGATCGGCAAAGACGAATTCCGAGGGATCATGACTTGGCGACGTGGATTGCCTGTTTTCGGATCCACGGCCAAGATGCCCAGGTCATGCGAGTTGACGTTGGTCACAGAAACTTTGGCGTGCTCTCCATCAGGATGGCCCAACAACATGCCAGCGTACAAGGCCGCGCCGTGGCAAACCGCTTCATCAGGCGAAAGTGATCGATCCAATTCGATACCCGATCGCAGCTGCAGTTCATCGCGGATCATTGGCATCCGCGTTGAACCACCAACTAAAATCAATCGCGTCAGATCCGACCAAGTCAAAGCAGCATCGTCCAGCACCAATTGGACGGTCATTAAAGTTCGTTCGACTAAGTCTTCGGTTAGCTTCGCGAATTGCTCCTGCGTTAGTTCAGTTCGCAGCCGCTTGTCGTCGAAAGCAAAGGCGATAGAAACGGATTCACGCTGCGTCAATGCGTGTTTTGTTTGGTTCGCTTTGCGTACCAGTTCTTGCTCGCCGCGCGGGTCTTCACGTGGATCGACACCGTGTTCCGCAAGAAACGCTTCGGCGATGAAATCGACGATGCGGCGATCCCAATCGATGCCGCCCAAGTAAACGTCGCCAGCTGTAGCAATGGTGTGATAATTGGCTTTGTCAATTTCCATCACCGTTACGTCAAAGGTGCCACCGCCCAGATCGTAGACCAGCACGCGTTCGAGCTTTTCGCTCATTCCGTCTTCGGAAAGGAACCCTTGTTGCACGCCGTACGTGATCGCCGCAGCAGTCGGTTCGTTGATAATGTCTAGCACTTCCAAACCGGCCAAGCGTCCGGCGTCTTGAGTCGCCTTGCGACACGGTTCGTTGAAAAACGCGGGGACCGTCACGACCACTTTGTCGATCGTGCCCAGTTTCAGTTCGGCATCCGATTTC
>JBAUHR010000309.1:0-5847 GCA_049680385.1 Rubripirellula sp.
CTCTCCAGGGCCATTCCGCCCGCGCTGTCGACCAGGATGATTCGCGGCAAATCACCGGCCAAGGACTCCAGCGATTCAAACATCGCTGACTCTTGGCCTTCCTCTGGCGTTTGGAATCCGAGTAACACCAGCGAAGCGTTGCGTGACGTCTCTTGAATGACCTCCGCGACGGGCCGATCCGACACGATGACTTCGGGGTTAAAGCGAATGCGCGCTGAAGCGGCGAGTTCGTCCAAGTGTTTGAGGATTTCTTTCCTCGCTTGGTCGTTCTGCACCACACGCAGGACTCGCACCGGGTTCGCTCGCCACTCAGGGTTGCGATGCAACAGGTGAGCCAACAGCAGCATCAACTCGCCGTTTTCCATGCCCCGCCACCAAACGTCGATGGTGCCGCCGGGCACTTCCCAGTGCTGGGCGATGTCGGTCGTTGTGGCCGCGTCGCTTTCACTATCCTCGTCGCGGTAAGCCAAGAACCTCGCCGCCAGAATGCTACGTTCCGTACGCGCAATCAGACGCACGGTTGCTCCGAAACTATCTGCCTTCGATGCATTTCGCGGCCAACCCAACAGAACCGTGTTGGGTCGCAGACCACCGATTCCGTGACATTGGATCAACGATTCGATGCCATCGGAAAGATACTCGGCACAAGTCACCGCCGGGAACGCATCGAGTTCTTCGCGTTTGATAAAACCGCGCAGTTGCTTTTCGTAGCGTAACCGCTGCTGAGTCAGTTCCTCGGGATCGCCCGTGACGACGTGGGCCAGCGACAGTATCCCATGGCCCGACGTCAGCCAGTGTCCATAGATCGGAATGTGGGGCCGAGTCCGACAGCTGCCGCTGAGCGCCATCACGATCGGCCGCCAATTCTTGGGATGATAGACCTCGTCTTCCAATTTCAACAGTGCCTTGCGCGCTCGTTCAAAAATCACCCCGCTTTGCAAGTCGCCCCATCGAGCTTCCACTTCCTTGGATCGAATGAACCAATAGATTAGAGCAATAAAGAGCAGTGAAACCGACGCCCACACCCAATTGATGAGAAACATCACTCCAAAGCAACCAAGCATCCCCAGCAGCGAAGTGATCCAGTGCGAGTATCGGAACGTCGGGCGATAACTAGGATTCTTGGTGATCGCTTCATAAAACGTGGCCAGATTGAGTAGCCCATACGTGATCATGAAAAACATCGTGATGATCGGTGCGATCGCATTCAGGTCGCCAAACACGATGCACACTTGCGCGATCACGAAGGTCAGCACCGTCGCGCGTCGTGGCTCGTTGCTCAATCCGCTGCCTGCGCCGAAAAACTTCAGCGACGTGAAAATCTCATCACGGGCAAACGCTTGCAGGATGCGCGGCGCGCCCATCATGCTGCCCAGCGCAGATGACAGTGTGGCGGCGAACACGCCCGCAGTGATCAGCATCGGCCAAACGGCGATGTCGCGAATCACCATGTTGTTGCCGATCAGTTCCTCGGCCGGTCGCGCACACCCCAGCAGCACCGCTTGCGAAACGTAAATAACGCCGGTGACAATCACAGCCGCTAGCGTTCCGCGAGGAATCGACTGCGACGGGTTCGCCAAGTCACCCGACATGTTCGCGCCTGCCATGATGCCCGTCACCGCGGGGAAGAACAGCGCAAACATCGTGAACGTGTTCTCGCCATCCAAGAACGACGGCGTCAAGTTGGTTTGTAGGTAGTCAGGATTGAAGTCCGCGATGGCACCGGCGTAAAACGAACCCAGTGCGGCAGCCAGAATCGCAAGAATGAAATACTGGACCTTGATCGTCCAACCAGCACCGATGTAAACGCAAACGAAAGTGATCAAATTCACCAGCGTTGAAATGCCCGTCGCATGGTCGGCCAGCGAAGGAAACGTCGCCGCCAGTGCTTCGGTAAAGCCGATGATGTACATCGCCACGGAGATTGCTTGAGCGGCAAAGAACAGCACGCCGATTGCACCGCCGAATTCAACGCCCAGCGAACGCGAGATCAAATAGTAGGCACCGCCGCCTTTAACTCGCGTGTTGCTGGCGATCGCCGAAAGCGACAGCGTCGTCAGCGTTGTGATGGCTTTCGCAGCCAACACGATCAGGATGGCGGTATAGATCCCCGATTGACCGACCACTTGGCCGAAGCGCAGGAACATGATGACGCCCAGAATCGTCAACGTGCAGGGCGTGAAGACTCCACCAAAGGTGCCGAATTTGGTGGAGGTGCTTGGTGCGTTCTTGGAACCGTTTGACATGAAGTGCATCCGTGCTGATCTGTGATGATCGCGACTTGCGATCGAGTTTACGGTTTCGTCGCGAATCCTGCTACGACTGGCTGCCGTAACAGTGCGGCACGACCAACACGGGCACGTCACATTTCTGCATCACACCGGCCGACAACCAGTCGTCGACCACTTTGCCGCGACTCGCTCCCATCAAGATCAAGTCAGCCGACGATTCCGTTGCCACGTTGACGAACGCTTCGATCACATCACCGTCGACAACTTGTGATGAAACATCGACGCCGGACTTTTGGCCCGCGACATGAAACACTTTACAGGCACGTTCGCCGTCGGCCTGAGTTTCATTGTCTCGATCAATGTGGACCGCGACGACGCCGGCCGACATTCGCTTGGCCACGCTCATCATGTAGTCGACGATCTCTTCAGCGGCTTCTTCACCCGATGTGGGAATAATGATCTTCATGCGTTTCCTCGGTTGGGATTTACTGTATCGCAAGTAGTGGAGTGCGATGGACATTCGTGAGCGCACGAATCGCTTGCACCGCGACTCGCTCGGTTGGATCTGCCTTCGTGACATCAATCACGATTGCGGCTGTATCGTCATTGGTCTTTGACGCAAAAGCGAATGAGGAGGTTGAGCATCGTTAGCGGACCTCCGAAGCTTGGGAAGTCTTCATTGCCATATCGGTGACGACTTCGCCACATGACAACATTTCGCTGCCCCAGTACGGGTTGATGAGTTCGCCCTTGGCCTGCATCCAGTCGCCACCACCGCCAGGAACCATTGGACAGTACATGTGGACGAGTCGGTTTGCCGTTCGCTCGCCCCGGACGATCGTTGCCGCATGAAGCAGTGCATGACTCAGTGGCCGAAACGCTTGTCGCGATTCTTCGAGTGTTCCACCGAATCGCTGAATCGTTCGTTTCGCTGCTTGCAGATAACTCAATGCCGCGTCAGGAACGTCAACCGACTGGCTCAATCGAGACAGTGACTGTTCCAGTGCTTCTACATCGGTTGCCCTGGGAGTTTGATCGGCGGCAAGTGCTTGCTGAATCGCAAAGTAGGCGTCGTAGGCTTGGTCCAATGACTTAGCACTCTCACCGATCAACACTAGCGGCTTGCTTTCAGGAAGAATGAGTGGCCCCGGCGGATAGCTTGCGGCATTACTGGGGTCCATCAGCGATGGATTCCCGACGAGCTGCATTTGAGAGTCGATCAAGAAGTTGCCGTGCGTTGCCACGACTTCGCCTGCGGACAACCCTTCCAAGATCACTGCCCGATCGTCCGTGATCGGCCCCACCGTCACGCGGCGAATCTCGAAGCGACCCGGTTCGGACTCGATATAGATCACACTGTTCTCGCCAGTCATCAACACCGAATCACGCGGAACCGTTACCACTCGCTGTTCAGGAATCGGCTTGCTCGCGTATCCCAGCTTGGAAGTTGGAATCAACTCCATGCCGCAGATCGGACAGTCCCCCGGTTTCTCTCGGATGACTTGCGGGTGCATCGGGCTGATGTATTTGTCTGCCAACGCTGGATCGTAGATTCGATCTTGGCGAATCGCGGGAACGTAAACTCGTGCCGTCGCGTAATCACCTGGCTTAAGCTGCGCGTCGAGGTTCAGCATTTCCACGCGAACTTGAACAGTGCGGGTCTTGGGATTCACAGTTGGGTCGATGAAGGCAACTCGTCCCGTGAAGACATCTCCGGGAATTGACGATACCTCAGCTTCGACCTGTTGTCCGAAACGAACCCGAGCGGCATCGTCTGGAAATAGATCGAGCATCAACCATACGGTCGACAAATCGGCGATGCGATAAATCTTGTCGCCCGTCTTGATGTAGTCACCTTCAACCGCGTGCTTCTCGATCACGGTGCCTTCAATGGGCGAGCGAACGCGAATGCGGCTTTCTGCTTTGCCGCGTGAACGAAGCTCGGCGACTTGATCTTCGGTCAAACCAAGCTCAACTAGTTTCTGCTTCGACAGTTCACTCATGTTTGATGAACCGCCCAGCCGCTTCAGCCCGCCGCCTTGCAAAGCGGTCAAATATTCAACTTGGGCCGAATACAAATCGGGGCTGTAGATCAACGCGAGGTCATCGTTCTTTTCAACCGGCACACCGACATAGTTGGCATAGAGTTTTTCGATGCGACCACCGACGTAGGCGGAGATCGTTGCCAGCTTGCTCTCGTCGTAATCAATTGAGCCAATCGTGCGAATGGTTTGTGAGACGGGGCCAAGTTCAGCCATCGCGGTTTGAATGCCGATCAAACGACGCGCTGCTGGCTCGATCATTACTGACATTCCATCGCCGCGTCCACCGCCGGTTGCTTTGACCAACTCCATCGCGCAAACCGGACACCGTCCCGATTCGCTCGATGGTGGCGTACACATCATCGGGCAGATAAAGCGTTCGTCCGCGTCGCTGGCGTTTGCAGCGGGTAGCGACTTGGCGGAGTCAGCAACCGGCACCAACTTCATCGCACAAATCGGACAATTGCCCGGCTCGTTCTGACGAATCTGCGGGTGCATCGGACACGCATAAATCGTTTCTCCGTTGCTGGAACCAGCAGCATCGCTCGTCGCTACCATCTCACCGCTACGAATCCAGCCCTGCCGCTGGGCCAAGCCGATGAGCGCAATGCCCAATACGAACACCGCCAACAAGACGCTGGCATGCGTAACCGTTCGGCCAAGCCATTTGAGGCCGGACAATCGGTCGCGAAGTCGATTCTTGGACGCAGCCTTGCCGTCCGCCTTTGGCGGCGTCTGGCCGTTGCTGACTGGTTCGGGCGCACTGGTTGCGGTTCGGCACCCAGACAACGTGACCAACATAGCGACCAGCAACTTCCGTTTCCTACGCCGAGTCGGTTGCGCTGTTGTTTTTCGCCGCCTGCTCATTCGTGTTACGCCCAAGATTCCGCTGGTAACGATGTTTCCTCTTGCACTCTTTTCGGCATCGGGCGATAATGTGCATACCTTATTTCTGTCGATTCCGATCGTCAACTCAGAGGGAAAATGTCTACCGGAATCGTTACTGCGAGCCAAGCTGGATAGCGGAAAACTGCTCTCTCAATTCGACCGACTCATCGACGCGCTCGCACCGTTGTTGAACGGCCGCATCCGATAGCGGTATGACGTAGTGGATCTTGTTATAGATCCCGGCGCAACGGGAAGTTAAACAACTACCACTACGTTCATTGACCCAGCTAAAACCGGATGGTCGATTGCAGATAAAGGAACGAAGCGTCGCGTCCGTTGGAAGAATTTCCGGCAAGTCCGGCTGGTCCGCCTTGCACAATCGGCGAATCAAAAAACTCACCACTCCAAAAATAGCTGTAACCCAAAAGCATCGAAGCTCGCGACGTGATATCCCATCGTGCGGACAGGTCGATTTCGCTGCCAATGTCAGTCCCAGCGGAACCGTCGGGCACGTGGTAACTTGCGCCACTGCCGGTGCTATACAACGCATCGCGGGACGACGCCAACCAAAAGCGATGAAAGTCAAAACGTAGTTGCAGATCGACTCGCGGTGCAAGCGAAAGCCGAGCGCTGACGTCGTGGATGTTTTGACGGCCAGTGATGTCGGCGAACCCAAAAAAGTAGTG
>JBAUHR010000310.1:0-10237 GCA_049680385.1 Rubripirellula sp.
AGGCGGCCCTGTTGCGAGAACAGCCAACGGATCCTCAGCGAATCGGTCGCAGTGATTTTGAAATGCGGATGACCACGATCGGGCTGGCTCCGTCGACGATGGTTCAGATTTTGAAGTTCTGTGACGCGCTTCGGGACGAAAAATCAGGGACGATGGTTCGAGACCTGCGGTTGTCGGTCCCCAGAAGTCCGGAAAATGGAAATCAGGCAAATAGCGGGGACGTGGAGAAATGGGATGCCGAGATGACCTTGACCCAGATGATCTTTTCACCGAAGTCTAAGTAATGAACGGAAACTAAGTTCGGGCTCTTACTCTCCCTCGGGGCGGCGTGTGATTTTGTGGTTGTCAATGCCTGAGTTATTTCCGAACAAGTCCTAGGTAGCCAAGAAACCTTGGCGTTGTACTCGTATTAAATTTCTGCATTTCTAATGCTTCGATTGGCCATTCACGGATGAAGCGGCTCGCCCGACGATTGCTGTTGGAATTGGGTGCTGGTGTGATCATCACCAGCGCGGTTGGCGGGTGCGCGTCGTGGAAGAACAGCAACGAATCGATCATTCAGGTTGAATCGAAACAGAACCCTGATCTGGCTCGCCGGTTGACCCTGGTCGGCGTGAAAGAGTTCGGGATGGGCAACGTCGACAAGGCAACGCAAAAGTACATTGCCGCGATCTCGGCCGACCAAACGTACGGTCCCGCCCACAACAATCTTGGATTGTTGCACTTTGAAGAGGGCAATCTGTATCAGGCGGTCTTGGCGTTCGAGCAGGCGATGGAGTTCATGCCGTACGACCCGTCGGTCTATTACAACTTGGCGTTGACGTTGGAATCGGCCGGCAAGGTGATCGAAGCGAAGGATCTGTACCGCCAAGCGATTCAGATGGCGCCGGCCAATCCAGTCTTTCTGGGCAACCTTGTGCGCTTGCGAATTCGACTGGGGGAATCAGGCCCCGACCTGAAGGAGCAACTGCAGGATTTGGTGCTGATTGAAACACGGCCCGAGTGGCGACGTTGGGCAGATCGCCAGTTGGCGTTGTTCTTTAACGATACCCTGGATCGTGGCCCCGAGGCTCCCGAATTTAATCCCAATGACGAGGCCGACGAAGCGGTCGAGTTTCGCATCGAAGACCGAGTGATTGACTTGACACCCAAGTCGCGACCGAAGGTTCCAAAGACTAACGAATCGACGGAACTTCCTTCGACACCACGATTGAATCAGCCTGTTCGGTCTTCCGCGCCACCCGCCGCACCAACTCGACCTGCCGCGCCGCGCCCGACCGCGATCCCCGATCCTTTTTCGTTCGACACGGTTCCACCGAGCATCGAAATGCTGCCGCCCCCTAGCTGATGGGCGGCACAGCGATCGTCGGCTTTGCTTTGGCCGCGACGACTCGCTCGCTGCGTTGTTGAGGCGGAACGACGACACCGCACGAAACGATAAACTGAATCGCTTCGTCGATCGTGATGTTCAAGTCGATGGCTTCACTGCGTTTAACGGTGACGGTGAATCCCGTCATCGGCATTGGGCTGGTCGGCATCAGAACGCTCAGCATCGGTTCACCGGTAGCTTCGGCGATTTCGATCATGCTGTTGCCAGTCACGAATCCGAGCGACCAGATGCCCTTGCTGGGATACTGGATTGCGACGACGCGGTTGAATTCGATCTCACGTTCGCTGAACGCAAAGTCCGTGACCTGTTTGACGCTGCCGTAGACCTTGTTGACCACCGGGATGCTTAGAATCGTGCGATCGAAAACGTGAACAAGCCAGCGTCCCAAACCAAACGTGAACATTCGGCCCAGGAAGTACAACGCGGTGGTGAAGACGATCAAAAAGACCGGCACGACCAGTGTTCGCGGCATGTATTCCAGTTGCACATAGCGATGCCAGTACGCTTTCGCGCTCGCCGGCGCCGGTGTGAACGGGCCAAAGTAGTCCGCTCGTTCATCGACGATGTTCTTGACGTATTCCGGAAAGAACCGCCGGCCGGTTGGGTCGGGAACGTAACGCTGGCCTTTGAACGTGAACCCATCAAGTCGGCGTTCGTTATTGGCGATGGCGCCTTTGGGAAAACCGGTCTTGGTGTCTTCGATTTTCCAGACGATCGCTTGTTGGATCCGGTATTCAATCGGGCCAAGCACGTAGCTGTCGATGGTGTTCCAGGCCCAAATCAGTACCACGATGGTCAGCAGCGGCGGCAGCACCACACCAAGGCCACGCAGGATCGCGCGTCGGAAACCGGCTCCGCGATTAGGTTTGGCGTCTGCGTCCGAATCGGAAGGGGGGGCGAGATCAGAGCTCATCGGATCCATGATTAGAAAAGGTCGTCGGTTCAGTTCGGAAAGTGGCGTTAGCTACCAGCTTGCGGTGTTGGCAATCGCAAGCCGGAAGCTTACGCCACTTATTGTCCGCTCATTTTGTCCGCTCATTCCTTAGTGGCCGCGGACAGCCCGTGCCGTGACCGCCCACGTGACTTTCGCGGCACCGGCTTGTTTTAGAACGCCCGCCACCGCATCGGCAGTCGCTCCCGTCGTCAAAACGTCGTCGACTACTAGGATATGCCGATTGGCGATTTGGGGCGATCTGGGTGAATCATAGCTTTTTTTGACCGAAAACGCACCGTGAACATTTTTTTGCCTAGCTTCGTCATCTAGCCAGGCTTGTTTTGCAATCGCACGGTTTAGCTTAAGCAGTCCTTTGCATGGCCGATTGATCGATTTGGCGACCGATTGGGCAACGGCCACGATTGCGTTGCCGCCACGCGTCATTTGCCGTGTCAGGTGCGACGGGACGAAAGTGACGCTGTCGGGCGGGGTGTCTGGGCCCGCAAAGTACGCTGCCGCTCGGTCCCCGAGCCGCCGGCCCATCGCGTCGGCCAGCGGGGCGTTGTGAACGTACTTTGCCGCCACGACGGCATCGCAAACTCGCCCGTTGTAAGACCACAGCGCGACCACGGCGTCAAATTGATGGGAATGAGATCGACAGTTCTGGCAATCGAGCAGCGATTCGGCGGGCGTCGAACGGTTGACCACGATCGATTGCGGGATGCCGCATCGCCGACATGCCGAAGCCATCGCAACGGCCGACATTTCGAGAGCCGCATCACAAACCGGACAAAAATCGTCGTTGCCGTGGACCGGAGCGTTACAGAGACGGCAAACGGGCGGCAAAATCAGTTCCACGACCGCATTTTTCGCTGCCACCCAGGTGTCCAGCATGTCCTGAAACGGTCTCGAAATCCGCTTGGCGGGCGTTTCACAGACAGGTTCGGAACTCTTTTCCAAATTATTCACTGCCAATGCGAACCTGAGTGGACGTAAGCTGTCTAAGTAGTCGAGGTTCCAACGGGGGCGGTAAATTCGCACCTATCGGATCTCGGGGAACAGATTTATCAGGTCACTCGAAACCCGAGTGAAAAGTAGTTTGTTTCTAACTTGCCTCTGGTATACCCTAGAGAGCAAGAAGGGCGTTTGACCGGCCGCAGAATCTTTTCGATTGATCGAAAGTTTCTGGTTTCGCCGCCAAACGTGTTTTTTATTGTCTTTTTCTTTGTGCTCCGCAGCCGCGCCCTTCCCGGGTGCCCTGGAGGTTGAAATGCGTTTCGAACAGATCACCGCCGTCGTCACACGAAACTTGGTCAATGCCATGGTACGTGAGATTACAGTCGCGCGCTCGTTCGTCGCCGCAACGATCCTCCATCGTTGGCTGCATCGGATGCCACTGCGTGCCATGCCGCACAGTCCACTGCTACTGGGGACCGCTAGCTATCTAGTCGGCTCGTTATCCCCCAGCGACTTTGCTGCGTTTGTTGTCGCCCATGGTGATCAGAGCGAAACGCTCTTGGCCATCACGGGCACGAAACGCGGCGGCGTCGGCTACCAACCTTGTTTGGTAACGGCAAATTGTCCGGCCCGATCCGCTAGAGGCTAACAGCCTCTTAGCACTCGGCAGAGGTGAGAACCGCTGCCGCGAAAAATCGGAACCGACCGGCAAAATGTTCCCTCCCGAAGCGAATCGCTTTTGGTGGTCACTTTGCTGCGGTTACTGCTCGGCAACGACGCGCTGGCTTTGGCCTTGATGACGTGAATCCTGGTGGATTCGTTTCATGGCTCAAGCCGTCGGCATACGTCTTGGTTCGATCGTGACTGAACGTTCATCCGCACTGATTGCGGCCGAATCGTTTGCACGACGGAACCTCGTTATCCGCACCGATCACAAAGACATCGTCATGAAATTCACTGATAACACTCTATTCACTATCGAGACTCGAACCGTTGCCGACCTGGTTCGCGCAGCACAAACGGGTGACCGAGACGCCTTTGGCGAACTGTTCCAACGTTACCGACCTGCCATCGTGGCGCTGGCGATGCGACGCGTTCGCAACGCCGACGAAGCCGAAGAACTTGCGCAAGATGTTTTCATCCAAGCGATGCAAAAGATCGAGCAACTGCGAGTCCCCGAGGCCTTTGGTGGTTGGTTGCGACGAATCGTTCACCGCATGGCAATCAATCGCACCACTCGCAACCGAAACGCGTTGGCGTGCGATCCGGAAGTCATGGAAGCCACTTGCTTGGCGATTGGCGCACCGGACGAATTCGCTGAAAAGCGAGAGGAAGCCAAGGCGATCCGCGACAGCATCGATCGACTCGGCGACTTGGACCAAGAAACGTTGAAGGCGTTCTACTTGCAAAGCAAGTCGTTGATCGAAATGAGCGACGAGTGCGGCGCACCGGTCGGAACGATCAAGCGTCGCTTGCACGTCGCTCGAAAACGACTGGCCAAGGAAATGGACGATCAACTCATCTCGGCTTGATCACCATTGATTGCCACTGATCAACAGCAGCTACTGATCAACAGCAGCTACTGATCAACAGCAGCCACTGATGGCTGCGATGAAAACTCGCCGGCTCGATTCGAAACTTTTGTTTTGCATCGAGCCGGTTTTCGTTGCCGGCGTTACTTTTAGTCATTGCTTGACGATGCGGTTTCCAAGTACCACATCAATTCGAAAATTTCGTCTTCGGTGTACTGGTCCATCAGTGCTTTGGGCATCATCGAAACGCTTGATGGCACCATCGCTTCGATGTCGTCCTGCGCCACGACGGTCGGCTCTTTTGCTTCGGGGCTCGACATCAGGCTGACGTTATCGTCGTCTTCTTTGACCAACACGCCTGTGATCGTGCGGCCGTCGACGGTCAAGATCCGCTGCATCATGTACTTGGCATCGATCTTGTGCGACGGGTCCAGGATCTCTCGCAGGACTCCCATTCGGTCGCCCTTCCAACGCGTCATCACGTCCGTCAGTTCGGGACCGATGACGCCGCCTTCGCCGGCGACTTTGTGGCATCCCGCACACGAGGCTTCGGTGAAAATTCGTTTGCCAAATTCAGGAGTTCGACCGACCATGCCTTGATCAAGTTTGTCTTTGAAGTCGTCGATCGTCCATGATTGAACAAAGGTTCGGTTGCTGCCGATCGGGTTGGCGGGTTCGACGGGGTTCTTCAGCCACTGGTCCAGGTTCTCGGTCACGACCATCACGCCGTACATGCGATACCAGTGCTGGGGGAACGTGCATACGAACGGGTATTCGCCCGGCTGGGTGGGTGCGGTAAACGTCAAACGGGCTTCGCCGTGCGCCGGCACCATTTCGGTCGCTTCGATGACAAGGTCCGACTTGGGAACGTATTGCAGCCCATCGCGTCCGCCGGTGGGGCCTGCTTCGAGTCCCAACTGGGCGACTTCTTTCAACGTTCCTGGCATCGAGATCACCAGGTTATGCGGCATCAGATCGTGATTTTCGAGCACAATCTGGACCGGACGCCCCGCCTCGACGGCAAAGTAGGTCAGGTCGTAACGCATCTCTTCTTCGACGGTTTTGATCCGCACCATTCGTACAGAAATTTCGTTCAGGCGGGCACGGTATTGACCAGCCGTTTCCGACGGAACGCTCGCCATCAAACCGTCGGCTAGTTGCATCGCATCGGTGAAGGCGGCGCTGGTGCGATCGGATGCCGGTGTCTTTTCGGCGGTATCGACCAAGTTGCCCAGCAGGTCTGCACTGATAGACGCTTGCCGGTCTTCGTCGCTGATCTTGAGTAGCGTTTTGACCGCAGCGGTTCGCAGGTCAGCATCGGCCACCAGCGGAGCGACCATTTCAAACGTGTTGGCTTGGTCGGTGGGAATGAATCCAAGTGCGACGACGGCGGCGTTGCGAACCGACGTTGACTTTGATTCGGTCAGAGCCTTGACGACAAAGTCACGAATCGACGACGGCATTTTCTTTTGCGGCACCAATTCGGTGGCGTGAAGCAGTGACAACGTTTCGTCGTCGCCGCTTGCCGCTTGTTCCAAAGCAATCGTTTCGCTGCCCGACACCAACAAGCCTGCGAATCCAGCCGATCGAATGAAGTCGTCGCCGGATTTTGTGGCTTCGACCAACTCGTCGGTATTGGCCGGTAGGTCAGCTTCGTGTCGCCGAATCATCATCGTGGCGAGTTCACGTTTGGTGCGCCGGACGGCGCGATCATCACCTTCGACGCGGTCCACGGCCCCAAGCAACACAGACACCGGACTGGCGGCTTCCAGCTTTATCAGCGCGTCGACCGCTTCCTCGCGAAACTGAGGCGACATGCCAGCACGCGAGATGATCGCCGAGTAGACCGGGATGTACTTGGCGTCGTCCGTTTTGCGAGGCACCATCAGCAGCCGCGCATTGTCGAGTCGTTTTAGCTGATAGGCGACAATCCGCGGACTCTTGTCCAAGAACACCGTAGGAGCCGCGACGGTCGTCGTTGCGGTTGGCCCATGGCCGTGATCGTCCGCGCCGACGGTATCAGCAACGACAAGACAAGTTGATACTAGAAAAATCAAGCAGAAAAAGTGAACCCGCATGTCGGTCTCAGATCGGTAGATAGTGAAGCGGTGAATCGTAAAGCAACGCGAGCCCGACCGCGTCAAAAGGCGCGGCCGGGTCACGTTGCTGTTGATTGGTTTGTCGACTGAATCGGGTTTGGAAAACCCGCTCACCCCGTGCGACTACTGTTCGAGTCGACGCATGGTTTCGTCGAGCGTGTACTGAAGATAATCGTCCATTTCGAATTCCAGTACACCAAGTGCCAGTTCAACGGCGTCGTCGCCTTGCAGGAAACTAACCGCACGGACGCCTTCCAAACGAACTCGCGGGTGTTCATCGGCGATGCACTTTTGCAGCAGCGTCGCATGGTTTGGCACCGAGTCGATCCAGAACGACAGCACACGAGTCGCCGCGGCGCGAGCGCGATGATCTTTGGCCGACAACATCGTTTCGAGCAATTCACGATTGATGACGTTGTGCGTTTGATGCATCCAAAGTGCTTCGAGCATTTGGTGTTCGTAGTTTTCGTCGTTCTTGTCGAGCGATCCCATCCACGTTTTGAGTGCCGCGGTGACTTCGCTCGAATCGCGGGACGCCAATTCGCGGCGAGCGCGGTAACGCGTGCGATCTTCGGGGACTTTCAACAGTTCCAACAGTGCGGGAATCGGTTCGCCGGCGATCTTGGCGGGCTGCAACAGAGGCCGTGTCTTGTGCTTGATCCGCCAAATCCGACCGTGGCTGTGGTCGCGGCTCGGGTCACGAAGGTTGTGTTGCAAGTGACCGATCAAAGCGTTGTGCCAGTCGACAATGTACAGCGATCCATCGGGCGCAATTTGAATGTCGACCGGGCGAAAGTTTCCGTCGTCGCACATCAACAGTGGTGGCACTTCCTTGCCGACAAATCCGGAACCTTCTTCGCGGACCTCGTGGTTCAGCACGCCGCGATCGCCGATCACGTTGGTAACCAAAAAGTTGCCTTGCATTTCGGGTGGAAAGTGGCGGCTGGAAATCATCGCGCAACCGGACAACGGCCGAATCCGCTTTTTATAAAACGTCGGGAACTCATATTGGGGATCACCACCGCTGATCGATGCGATGCGGCGATGTTGGGATCCGCCAGGGTGTTTCAGCGGATGATCGATGCGCCCGGAAATCGGTGCGGCCCAGTAACTGTTGCCCGGCGATGCATCACCGATGAAGTTTTGCCCCCAAGCATCAAACACATGTCCCCAAGGGTTGGCGAATGCAAAGTTACTGAAGACGCTGATTTTTTCATTCTTGGGGTGATACGCCCAAACGCCGGCTTCGCTTAGACGGGTCAGGCCATAGGGGCTTTCGACTTGTGAGAACTTGAACGTGCCCTCCTGGAAGTACAGATTGCCGCCCGGTCCCCATTCGAATGCCGAGATGCCGTGGTGCGAATCGGCAGTGTCGAAACCGAAAAGTTTCCGTGTAACCACGTCGGCTTTGTCGTCGCCGTCGGTATCGCGAGCGACCAAAATGTCGGGTTGTTCAGCGATGTAGGCTCCGTCCGCTGTCAACTCGAAACCAGTCGGTTGGTGCAGTCCGTCAGCAAACGTTTTGCAAACATCGGTGACGCCGTCGCCGTCGGTGTCTTCCAGGATCAGTAGTTTGTCGCCGAGTTTCGTTTTGGGTTTCCAGTGCGGGTACGACGGCATGGTTGCGATCCACAACCGGCCCTTGTTGTCAAAGTTAAGGGCGACCGGGTTGGCAAGTTCGGGGAACTGCTCCTCCGATGCAACCAGTTGAATCTCGAACCCATCGGCCAACGTGAACATCTTTTGCTGCTCGGCGGCGGGACTATAATCAAGCGATCCCAGTTTGCCGCGGGTGACGTTGGGGTCATTGGGGCGGCCCACATTCGTTTTCGGATTGATGAACGCAAGCGTGCCTGAATCGTCGGCCTTTTCCGCGACCGATTCGCCACTTGCCAGTTTCCAGATTCGCGCGTCGCGGATCGCCGTCATTTGATCGAGGATCGCACGTTCGCGTTCCATCACGTCGGTGTTGTCGTACGTACCGTCGCTGCCCGCTTTGCCGCGGCCGCCATAGATCGAAAAACCGTTGACGGCCCGATAACGGTGCCACCAGTGAAAGTTCTTGTCGTTGATTTCAGCAAGGACTTTTGGATCAACCGATTCGGGGCCACCGTCACCGAACAGTGCTTTATCAAACACATTTGCAAACCCGGCGTAGCCGACGTCGTTCAAGTGACATCCGTTCAACGTCATTCGTTCGTCGCTATCAGCAAACATGGTTTGCGTCGGCGTGAACACGTCGGTGAAGACGACGTCGGTGGTTGCCGCTGCTTCGCGCAGCGCTTCGGTGTACATCGCCAACCGAGCGTTGTGGGCCTCGCCATCGGGCAAATTAGGGTCCCCCGTTTTTTCGAAAGCAATCGGCGAAACCAGAACGATCCTAGGCGTGCCCTTGCCGTAATCGGTGGCTTGAGCGTGCTGGACCAGTTCCGTGATTTGCTTCGCAAACGATTCCAAGCCAGCTTCGCCCGCGAACGATTCGTTGTAGCCGAAGAAAAACAGGATCACGCTGGCTTGGCTGTGTGCCAAGTGAACGTCGGGGTCGCCAAAGTTCTCGGACCGAATACGATCAACAGGCTCGTCGCCCGGAAAGCACAAATTGCGGACGGTCAGGTTGAGTGCCGGAAACCGCTGGTGCAACAGGGCTTCCCATTCGTTGTGATGCTGCAGTCTCTCGCCTAACGCATTGCCAACCAAACAAATGTGGTCACCGTTTTGTAGTTTCAGTTCGGCGGCGGAGCTTGCGTTGCAGGTCAGTAGGAACGCAGCGGCGATCAACGTCGCTACCAATCCAAAATTGACTGGTGAAGAGTGTGATTTCACGGAGGGGCGACTCGTGTCAGAGGAAGGAGGCGGGAAAGTGAGGATTTTTGACGCCAGATTGCAACATTGGCAACCTAGCGGCGTAATCTCGTCACTCGGGCGTTCATAACCACTTTAGTCATCCGAGCCTGCATTGTGGCATCTTTGACGCCAGCTTTTTTGCTCGGATCACGGATCTGGCAGTGGTCAAAGCCCTGGTCGGCCATTGAAAACCCGAAGAAGAGTTGCCGAGAAGCAGCAACAGAGAAGTCGCAGGATTCTAGAAACGGAAATCGGCCGACCGCCGACCCGGTTGACGAGTATTAGAGGTCAGCTTGGGCTCGAAGTGCGAAACCGTCCAGAGTTTTGGCCTGTGCGGAGAACGCCAAACGTCTTGACGACTGTCCCTACGAGCCATTTCCAGAGATTTAAGCTGACACCGGCAACCAGTAGTCCGTGTCAAATCAAGGTTCGTGTCAGCAGATCGAAGTAGGGCCGGTTCCCACCGGCCAATCCGTTGATT
>JBAUHR010000311.1:0-1685 GCA_049680385.1 Rubripirellula sp.
CGCTGGAACTGTCCGCGCCGTCAAACCGTAATGTCCGCAGGTCAGTGAATATCAAACCGCGCGCTTGCAGTTCAATCTCGTCAGCGATCGGTGCCGCGCTGCGTATACCGACGGACCAACTGTCAAACGCGGCGCGTGCGGACGCCGATTCCCGTTGATCCGTTGGCGTAGTGAAAAACCCCTGCCCTCTGTCCCACCGGCCGTTTACCACTGCGAACCCTGCACCGAGATCTTGCGCAACACTTGCGCTGGCTTCTGTTTCGCCGCGATCATTGACCAACACCGATCCGCTTAGCGGGCCCAGCGTATCTGCATCCGCACTGTTCAGCTCAATCGTTCCGGCCAGAGCACCTGCACCAAACGGCCCTGACCCACCGCCGCGCGTAACGCGGATACTGTCCAGCCCTTCCGGAGCCATAGCGCTTAACGGAATAAATCCAAAAAACGGATCCGCCATCGGTACGCCGTCCAGCAAAACCAATGCCCTGCTAGTCGCATTGCCGCCCAGCGCACGCAGCGTCACGCCCTGCGCGCTGGGGTTAGAGCTGCGGCTGTCGGACCGCCGGAATTGCTGGAAACCTGCCACAGAAGACAGCACATCTTCAATTCGGCAAGAACCCGATGTGATAATCAAATCGCGGTCCAGTTCAACGGATGAATAAGCCGAGATTGCGGGCGTATCGCCCAGGCCCACGCCGGTAACAATTATGATCCGGTCATCTGCATCAGCACCTTTCGCGTCTTCGGTACGGTCCCCATCGTCCTGCGCCAACGCAGGGGCAGCAAACATCAGAGGAAGCGAGAGGGCGGCAAGCCTTGTACAGAAACGCATGTTATCGCCCTAGCGATGCCTTTCGCCAACGTCAGTATTAAATCGCAACCAGACTCGCATTTGCCTCAAAGCTGTGCTTACATCGATGTCAGCAGGAGAGAATATGATGCTGGCTACCGCACCCGATTTTGACGTTTTGATTGTTGGCGCTGGAATTTCCGGCATTGGCATGGCTGCGCATCTGGAAATGCACTGCCCCGGGCGGTCTTACGCCATTGTCGAACGGCGCGAAAATTTGGGCGGAACGTGGGATCTGTTCCGCTATCCTGGGGTCCGGTCTGACAGCGACATGCATACTCTTGGCTTCGTATTTGAACCATGGAAGCATGAAAAAACCATCGCCGATGCGCCGTCCATCCTCGAATATCTCAACACGATTGTCGACGAACGCGGTATCCGCAAACATATCCGGTATCAGCACAAAGTCCTCTCTGCCGATTGGCGCGGTGACGAGGCACGCTGGCATGTCACGATGGAACAGGCTGACGGATCGCAGACACGGATGACTGCAAACTTCCTGTATCTTGCCTCTGGCTATTATGATTATGACGAAGCCTATGATCCCGGTTTTGATCTGGACGGTTTCAAAGGGCAGGTCCTGCATCCGCAGTTCTGGCCAGACGATCTGGACTATACCGGCAAGAAAGTGGTTGTGATCGGGTCCGGCGCAACAGCAGTTACAATCGTACCATCGATGGCGAAAAAAGCTGAACATGTTACAATGTTGCAGCGCACACCAACATGGATGTTCTCGCGCCCTGCAAAGGATGGGTTGGCCAATTTCCTTCGCAAAGTGTTGCCTGAAGAACTGGCCTATAGAATCACTCGATGGAAGAATGTGAAACTGCAAGAT
>JBAUHR010000312.1:0-1779 GCA_049680385.1 Rubripirellula sp.
GTCGTCTTTTGCCAACAGTCCGTCGGCTTCGTACGGCCCGTAAACGGGAAAGCCATCGAAGGCGAACCCGATCAGTGACGAGTGCATTTTGCCTTCATCACTCCAGGGCGTTTTGACGCAAACAGGATACTTGTGATAGTGGTATGCGCTCTGTGGGCTTGGGTGACCACAGCAGCGGTCCAATCGCCAAACGGCATCGGTTTCGAAGATATGATCGAACGGATTGAAGAAGATCACTCCGTTGGTTGCCACCCCAATTGGTCCCATGGGCAGACCGCCGTTAGAGTTTTGGGCATCCATCGCGATCGGATCCTTCGCCAATTTTGGATACTTTGGCAGATACCAGGTGTTGGCCTTTTCCTGAATGTACGAAGGATTGCTATCGAGCATTCGCCACTTGTCTGGAAACGTCGCGGTTGGATGATTCGGCAGGTTTCGACTGTGCATGACAATGTGATCGTCGGTCAGTGTAATGACGACCGCATCGGGTTTGTATTCGTCTTTCTCGACAATCTTGCCATCAATGTCTTTGTAGCCGGCTCGCAACCACGACGACATATTGCCGACAAACGGTGCCTCGAAACGATCTGATTTGTAGAGCAACTGATCGGAGTTCGTGTAGTCGAATTGCTTGGGAATTTTCTTACTTCCCCCCTGAGGATCGTAGTACCAATGACCGCCGAGCGGCACCAGCGTATCGGCATCTGGCTGAGGAAAATGTCGACTGGCCGACGCCGGTGGTTGATAGCTATCCGGAGTCGCGATCGGCCGCAAGCTCATCGACTGAACCCAAAACTCCGAATCTTTGCCTTTGCCCTGACCATCGGCGAATCCAACACTCAGTTTGACCGAATCGATTTCGGCAAAAGGCGTACGAAAGTCCATCGCGTACGTGCGCCACGTGGAATGCCCCAGATTCTTGTTTGTCGATTCATCTTTGAAGTCATTCCGCTCTCGCTGAACCTGTGGATAGATGCGAGTCTTGATCAGATCCAGTGAATCAGTGCCACCTTTTTGCAAGAATTCAACCTTCAAAAACAAGTTATCTTTATCAACGGCAAAGCCGTCTTGAGCCATCCCGGTAATATCGAAGCGATACCAGCGACTTTTCGGCGAGACTTCGGAACTGACGATGGAGACTTGGCCGGCCGTTTCGCCATCACCGTTCTTGTCTGTGCCAGAGAACAGTCGTACACCGCGGCCGTTGGATTCGATCAAACGGTCGCCAAGGATGTTGTAGTCGGCGTCGCCTAGAAGTTCTGCGTCTGCCAGCGACGAACCTTCCTGAATAGCGACGTCAGCAGAGACAAGGATCCTTGGCTGTGACTGGGCGCGGCTTTCGAACAGCTGGTCTGCGGCGACTCGTTGCTTGAACGAGTTCAACTCGTCAGCAAGTTGATTTGCGATTGCGTTGCGTTGTCCAGCAAGATTGTTTTCCTCGTTGGGGTCGTGAACGATGTCGTAGAGTTCTTGGGTGCCGTCGCCAGATTCAATCAGCTTCCACTGATCACGGAAGACGGCGAAGTCTGCTTCAGCGATCACCATGGTTCGCGATTTCACCTCATCGTTAACAAGGTTCTCCCAAACGTTTGCACCATCAAGCGGCTTGGTTGTTTTCAGCCCAACGCCTGCGGCTCCGGCAAGCGTAGGCAGCAGATCATGGATTGCGATGAATTGTTGTGACTTCGTGCCAGCCTTTGTCGCGCCGGGAGCCTTCACAACGCAAGGAACGCGAATTCCGCCTTCGTACACTTGACGCTTTTGGCCTCGAAGCGGTGC
>JBAUHR010000313.1:0-14513 GCA_049680385.1 Rubripirellula sp.
ACCGTCAACAGGACCAGCCCCACCACCGTGGCTTGGCGACGCCAGCCGCCGAATGACAACATCGTGCCAGCGATCCCAGCGGTGAACGACAAGATGATGGGCATCAAATTTGCCCAGAACAACACCGATGAACTTGGAAAGATCACCGCCCAAGACAACTTGCCCGCCATCGCCCAGGAGAACACTAGGCCAGCGAACATCGAGGCGAGGAAGTAAAGCTGTTGTGCTTTTCCCGAGTTCAAACCGATACGGCGGCCGACTGTGTATGCCAAGACCGATAGCCCGATGATCGAAACGACACCGAGCGCCAGGTCTGCTGACATTCCACAAACTCCATCGGCAAAGAAAACTGCTGAATTGTTAAATCTACGTTAACTTTTCGCCGTTTTTGCGTCAAGAGAATTGTGGTTTCCGATCGGTCGAATTGGTTTTTCTGCTCAAAATCGTGGTGAAGACCGAGTTTGTGGATTCATCAAGCGGCGCACGCGCTAGGCGCATGAAAAACCCAAGTCCATTTGGACTTGGGCGTGGTGCGGTGGCTTACCGTTGGGAAGAAGCGTAGCGATCGTCGTCAACGGTTCGACGATTCAATCAGATCGCGGTTTCGTACCAAATCGACAAACCATTGGCGACGTTTCGCTGCCCCGCAAACCAGGCTGCGATGGATTCGCCGCTTCTACTTGACCGAGAAACGGTGGACGGTTGTTTCTCGCATCTTGCCGCCGGGCTTTAGCATCGTTGTCGGAAAGGTCGGCCGGTTCGGTGTGTTGGGGTAGTGCTGAGTTTCCAAGCAGAACGCCTCGTGCTGGCCGGCGCCAGCCGATTTCTCGGTCCCTGGCAAATGGTTGGCGGTATACAACTGCATCCCCGGCTGAGTGGTTTCGATTTCCAGCACACGGCCCGTCTTGGGATCCGAGACCGTTGCCGCTGGTCGCAATTGTCCCACCGCACCGCGAACGACATAGCAGTGGTCGTATCCTTTCGTCGCGGCCAGCGCATCGATTCGTTCGCCAAACGACCGAGCCGTTCGGAAATCAAACACGGTGCCATCGACCGAATTGATCGTGCCAGTCGGAATCAGGTCTTCATCGACATCAAGAATCTCGTCCGCTTCGATCACGGCGATGTGATCCAACGCGGAACCAGAATCCGCTCCACCGAGATTCCAATAACTGTGGTTGGTCAAGTTGATGTGAGTCGCTGCGTCCGTGGTGGCGGCAAAATCGATCGTCAATTCGTTGTTGTCGTTCCACGAATAATCGACCGTTGCATCGACGGTTCCTGGATATCCTTCTTCGCCATCGGGGCTGGTCAGGTTGAACTTCACGCCCACTGCATCGTCGGTTTGATACGTCGCTGCGTCCCAAATCTTGTACGTGAATCCCTTTTTGCCGCCGTGCAAATGGTGCTTGCCCGCGTTCAAGGTGACTTGGTAGTCGACGCCATCGATCGAGAATTTTCCGTGTTCGATCCGATTGCAGAAACGTCCCACCGAACTGCCAAAGTACGGATGCCCTGACAAATAGGGCTTTAGCGAATCAAAGCACAAGTTGACGTTCGCCAACTTGCCGTCCCGGTCTGGCACGTTGACGTCTAATAGAGTCGCACCCCAGTCCGTGACTGAAACCGAGTGACCTGTTGAGTTGGTAAGCGTAAACTTGGTCACTTCGTCGCCTGCGGGAGTCGTCCCGAAGGCTTCACTTTTAATTTGCATCGTTGTTTTAGTGGTTGGCGTCTTAGTGGTTGGCTGAGTTGAGGCTGCGGGGGACGCAGCGGGTGTCGGTGGTTCGGCGCCGTTGGCAAACGCGGCAGTAGCGGTCAAGATGATCAATGACCGCAGCAACGGAGACATCGTCATAGCGGTTTCCCTGAATTCGTGAAGTCGTCTCGGACGAACATCCTATCCGATCGGAGCCACTTTGGCATGAACAGCACTGTCGCAATCCCGCCGCTGAAGATCGGCAATGTCATGATCGGATCCCCGATCGTCCAGGCGGCATTGTCGGGGTACAGCGACCTGCCGATGCGACTGATCGCCCGGCGCCACGGCGCCAGCTACACGCTGTGCGAAGTCATGCTGGACCAGTTTTTGCTGCAATTGGGCAATCGGGAAAAGACGCGTCACTTCCTGGACATCCATCCGGACGAGCCACCCGTCGGCGGCCAATTGATGGGCGCCGAGCCGGAACAGTTCTCTGCTGGCGCGTTGAAGCTCGCCAATGCCGGCTTCGACATCATCGATGTCAACTTCGGCTGTCCGGTCAAGAAAGTCCTGGGGCGGTGCCGCGGTGGATTCCATTTGTCCCAGCCTAGCGTCGCCATCGAAATCCTGCGTCGGACTCGCGATGTCGTTCCCGATTCGATCCCGGTCACCGTCAAGATGCGGCGCGGTATCGACGATTCACCCGAAGCGCGCGACCAGTTCTTCGAAATTCTGGACGGCGCGATCGATGCCGGACTCGACGCGGCCACCGTTCATGGTCGAACGGTTGTCCAGCGCTATGTGGGACCGAGTCGGTGGGAGTTTCTGTCGGAGGTAAAATCGTATGTCGGGGATCGGCTGAAGATTCTCGGCAGCGGCGATCTATTCACCGCCGCCGACGGCTATCGAATGATCGAGCAAACCGGAATCGACGGTGTCACCGTCGCCCGCGGCGCGATCGGCAATCCATGGATCTTCTCGCAATCGCTTGCACTGGCTGCTGGCAAACCACTGCCAGCGCCGCCGACGATTGCCCAGCAAGCCGCCGTGATGCGCGAGCACTTCACGCTGTGCGAACAAACGTATACACCCGAGCGTGCGCCGATGCTGATGCGAAAGTTCTGCATCAAATACTCCGCCAGTCATCCGAATTTTAAGACCGTGCGAGAGTCATTCGTGCGAATCAAATCTCGCGAGCAATTCGAATCTGTCATGGCTCTGCACTATGCCGAAGACGGACCCGGGCAATACCTGCCGCGCGAGGTTCACGGGTCGATGGAAGAGTGCTGAATCAAAAACGGCACAGCTAGGGCGTCGAAATCGTGCAGACGATTTCTGTCGCGTAGTCGCCCGTTGCAAGCGAAACGGACGGCGCGGCGACGAACTCGACATTCAACCCTAGCATCGCGGTCCCGACGTCGTCGGACGTGGCTTGCACGACCGCGGTTTCATCGTCGGACGATATCGACGTCCTGTCCGATGGTTGGGTGACCAGCCAAGTTGCCGGCCCCTCCGTGCTGGTCACCGACAGGCTCAAGCTTGCATCGTTCTTGGCTGATTCGATTTGGCGGTGCTTGAATGCTTCGGCGATCGCAAACTCGACCACCATGCCGCCACGCGAGTTCCCTCGTACTGACCATTGCTGGGCAGGAAATTGCTGAGCAACGTCTGTCAAATCATGTGTGATGTTGACCGCCGCCGGCGCGGTCACCCCGATCCGTGACGGCACCGTAACGACAAAGGCTTGTGCCCCTGCGGTGATTGGTTCGTCTGCCCGACTGCGGGAAGGGATTCCCGAAACTACGATCACGCTCGCGATTGCGAGAGCGGTTGCCCTGATGTTGTGCCCATTCATGGACATGATCTTGATCACGTCACCTTGCCGCGACCACAAAAAAACCACGGTCATCGCCAAGGATGACCGTGGTATTTCGGAATGTTCAAGATCGGCCGATTATAACGCTAGGGCGATAGCACTAGCGCCGTATTAGGCCAATCAAATGGGCCGAATCAGATGGGCGAGTTCGTTCCCGTGATTGCTTTTGGTTCGGTGACGTTCTTGTCGTCGGTTTTCGGATCCAAGTCGATCACCAGAGTCTTCTGGATCGGTTCTTGGTCAGGCGTCGTGACGACGTTCAGGACGATCTGGTACTGACCTGCGGCGATCATCTTCGGTGGTACGAAGGACAATTCACGCGTTTCGCCCGGGCGTAGCCAGCGACCGAATCCATCGGCAAGATCCAGTGAGTTCCCCGTCGCATCGCCGACCTGCAGGTCAGCATGAACGGGAACGAATCCTTCGCCGTGGTTGGTAACCTTCATCGCAAAAGAAGTGAATCCGTCCTTTTCAACCGACACCAACTCGCCAACTTCTAAATCGGGCGTTGGCGGCGTCCCAAAAATCATTGCCATCGGAATGGATTCAACCGTTTCGCCACCACCATCGGTGCGAACCCGCAATCTGATGTCGCCATACTTCGCAGCACTAGCGTCGGTGCCTGACGACAACGACAACCGGACCGTTTTCGTGCGACCCGGTCGAACGTCGAACGAATCCGACGACAACTGAACTTCGTTGACAAGATTTCCGGTCAGATCGACGAGTTCGGCCACAACGGATTTTGAGTGAACCGAGTTGTTCGTGAATCGCAGCGTGTTGGATCGGCTGGCGCCGGATACAACACCAACTTCGATTTGAGCCGGATGGACTGACAGCTCGTGATCCAAGTAAGCTTGCTGGACCTCGAGCGCTGGGAAGTCACCTTGCCCAACGTTGACGGCAAATGTCTGGTCGACTAGGCCTCGGCGACCATTGGTCACTTCAACCTTCAGCGACTGTTCGCCCGGAAACAACAGCTCCTCCACCGGTGCAGTGACCTGCACACGACTGCGTGGCATGATCCGGACCAAGTATTTCTCTTCGCCAAGAAGATTGACTCGCGATGGAAGAGACAAACGAAACGGTTTCGGACGTGACGTTGTTGCTGATTCAATGGTTCCTCGGACGTTGCATTCGAACGCAAAGTCGGTCGGGTTGATCAGGAATGTCTTGGCAACAGGCATCCCAAGTTCGTTGGTCACACTGCCGTGTTCAAACGCTAGCTGGTTCATCTGGCTGACGTCTTTGACACCTGTTTCGATGTCGACTCGCAACACGTATTGGGTGACGAACCGAACGCCGGCGGTGATGCGAGTTGGATCAGTTGGGTCCGGCGTCTTGCCAGCCACATAGCCATTGTCGCGGACCAAAACACCGTACGAAAGGTAGTTTGACTTGGCCAGCGGAACGGTAATTTCACCGACCAAGAACGTCGACTCACCCGGTTCTAGCTTGAACTCAGTCGGGCTCAAGAACTTCATCGCGTCCGGCGTTTCACCTTGTTCGTCATGCAGGATGATGCCAGTGACCTCTTGGCGCAGACTGACCGGCATGACGGTGACGTTCATCGCTTTGCCAGTCGATTTGATTTCAAACCGAAACGGAATCGTCGTGCCACGACGAGCTTCGAATCGGTGAACAATCGGTTCAATATGAAACGACGGTTCAACAGACTGGGACAAAGTCACCCGTTTTTCGCCACCGCCGAGATCTTCAACACTAGCGGAAGTGGTCGATTCGGCGAATGATGTTGAATTAGCGGCGATCAATCCGAGAGCCAATGACAGGCTCAATCGGAATCGAACACCCTTGCGCTGTGGGGCAGGCATGGCGATGCGTTCGGTTGGATTTGGGGCAAGTATGAAATCTGTTGCACAAACTAGGGGATGCAAACAGGCTTCACGATTTTTGGTGAGATAAAGATCACAACTTCCGCGTCGCGGGTTTGTTGTTGTGTCGTTTCAAAAAGATAGCCCAGTAGTGGAATCCTGCTTAATCCAGGGATCCGATTCACCTTATCAATCGTCTCTCGCTGCACCAAACCTCCGATCACAATGGTTTTGCCGTCTTTGACGTGAACGGTTGTCGAGACCGAACGACGGTTGATGATCGGGAACGGGTTGAGTGCCAGTTCTGTATTTGCGGTTCGAACGTCTTCACTGACTTCTGCCTTTTCGATATCGATGGTGACGACATCACCGCGAATGCGCGGCGTGATGTCCAGACTGATTCCGGATTGCACCGTTTGAATATCTTGTTGAAAGAAAAACGCACTGCTGTCGGTGGTGCCACTCGATTGAGGTTGGACGCTGAAGAAGGTTTCGCGGTTGATTGCGATCGTGGCTTTCTTGTTGTCCTGTGCCATCACATGCGGTGACGCGCGGATGGTCAGATATCCGTTTTCGTTTAGCATCTTGATGAACGTCGACGTCTTGGCAAAGTCGTCGAAGATTGCGTTGGCACCGGCTTTCGAATAGGTCGAACTGAGTGCCAGTCCCGTGGCACCAAGTTTCAACGCGTTTTCGCCGTTCAATTCGACCGCGTGTTGCCAATCAAGCCCGAATTGAAATCCGCTGTCCGGCTCGACGACGCAAATGATTGCTTCCAAGACGACTTGAGGAATCGGTTGGTCAACGGCCGAGAATCGATCCATCACCTGCTTGGCAATTTGGTCAGGTGCCTCGACAACGATCAAGTTTGAGCCAGCGATTTCCTGAACGAACGGCTCTAAACCCTTAGGCACCGTATCGATCAGGGCTTTCGTTTCCAAGTGTTTGGGACGGTATTCCGAACGAGTGGCAATGTAGGAAAATAGCGGCGATTCTGGGTCGGGTGGCGCAACAAAGTGCTGGTCACCTCGCTTGGCGTAATACAGCCCAAGCGGCATTAAGACCTTTTCGATTGCGCGATCGAGCGGCAGATTGTTGACGCGTGCGTTGACCACACCGCGGACTTTTTCGTCCATCACCAAGTCGATGCCGGCATCGGACGACAGGGTTAGCAAGACTTCGCGAACATCGGTCTCGATAAATTCTTCGTCAAACAGCAAAGGTTCTTCGGCTTCCAAATAGCCCTGCGTTTGTTGAACCGCCGTTCTTGAAGTTCGCCTTATCGTTCGTCGTCGCGAAGATCCGTCGTCTTCGAAATAGTCGTCGTACCCCATCGCTCGTTCGATGGGATAATCGCGAGCCGTTTGGGGAAAGGCATCAACCAACCCGGCGTGCTCGGTGACCGATTGGCCGAGCGTTTTTTCGCGCGGCATGTGATTGTCAATGACTTGATCGCCGATGACCTGTTCGCCAATGATGCGGTCATCAATGATTTGTTCATCGATGATGGATTCACCAGGTGCCAAGTCGTGGTGAATCAATGACGAATCGAAGTCATCCGATGGGTTCGCCGATTTGATGTCAAATTCAGGCATCGATTGATCCAGCGACTCTTGGACCAATTCGGCGATTGTTGGGCGTGTCGGCAGCGGCCTTGCTGCACAACCCGCACCGATGCACATGCAAACGACGATCCCAATCACACAGGGTGTGATGGTCTGGGGCGTTGTTCGTTTGGGCATCCTTGCGTGGTTCAAAAAAGTCCTTTTAGTATCCTGTGATCGTCAGCACGACAGTTGCACAGTGGTTGCCCTCGACCGGCTGTGCGTTTTCCATACTGACTCGCAAGTCGACTTTTACTTCGCCGTTGCCTGCGATGCCCATCGCAATGGCGGCTTCATCCTGGTTGGCCGATTGATTGGTTTGTTTAATGACACGTCGTGGAGACGCGTCGACGGCCCCGAGTGTACCGATCACAGTGGCCTCGATCGTTGCGTCGCTTTCGATCTCTGGGTACTCAATATGACGAAACGTCGATGTTGTCCAGTGCAACATGGCTTGGCGGTTGTTGACGCGAACGCGGCATTCCGCCGCCGCCGTCAGACTCTGCGATCCAGATTGAGGGATGGGAGTTACCTCAACCCGCATACCGTTTCCGCCTAAACGAGCAACATCGCCGTCACTGACCTGGGAAGTCAATGCGGCGATTGCGAAGGCAGTGAAAAGGTGTTTCCAGTGGATCATGAATTTCGTGATCGAGTTGCCAACGGAATAACCGCGGCGTCCCAATGAGACGCCGCGGAAACCGTTTATCGTAGTTTTGAAGAATCAAATATCAGTTTGCTGTAACCGTACCAGTGACAGTTGTTTCGTAGTCGCCGGCTGGGAACGATCCGAAGCCGTTGGTGACGAAGCTGACCGACAGGTCAAGGTTGGCTCGTCCGAAACCGTTGGACGAAACTTGGACCGTTGCGATGCCATCGTTGTTGGCGTAGTCAGTCGTGTCCGTAGCTTGGCCAACTGTCCAGGCAGCCGATCCAACCGACGAATTGACGCTCAAACCCAACGATGCGTCACGCCGGGCGTTGGGGTCGACGGTGTGACGGAAGGCTTGGCTGGTTGCGAACGATGCGGTAACGCCGGCCAGCGAGTTGCCTTTGACAACCCATGCTTGAGCTGGGAACACTTGATCGGTTTCGGTTTCGTCGTGAACGATGGTCACGTTCGAAGGTGCGGTGATCGCGATCGCGCCGGGGACGGTGACCGTGAATTTTTGTGACGCAGTGGTTTGGCCGATTGCGGTTCCAGCGGTGCTGGCGGCGGCGGCGGCAACAATCAGAGCAACGAGAGTGTTTTTGAAGTTCATCGTAAGTTTCCTAGGGGCAATTGAAACGAGCGTGTCGTGTCTTGTGAATCGAAATGGGTTAAATCGTTATGAAGTTCGCGGACGTTTCTCGCTTTCGATTCGCCGTGGGATTTGCGGCTTGCCGAAGCGGACAGTACGGATTCCGGTGCACACCGGTCAACCGAACCCGAAACGATTTTTGAACCTCTTTTGCCCCAATTCCACAACTTCGAGTCTGTGAAACTCGTCGCTTGGCCGCGGCGGCCAAGTGGTTTAATCGGATGTGGTAATGGGAACGCTTGAAACCTATGTCGGTGTTTCACGCCCGGTGTGAAAACGGGCCGGAAGTCCCAGTAAGCCTGACAATGAATTTCAAATGCCACATTTTTCCTGACGGGAATCGGATTTCACGATTCACATCCCACGGGTTTCCCCGACAGGAAACCCCCGCTCCCTTCGAGGTCGTGCGGGTTTTAAGTCATTGTTTTGCATGCGTTTACTTCAATCTGCTTTTGGGAGATTCGAGCGTCAGCGAGAAAAGGGGTCAGTGCTGGAATCCTCCCCTCGCTCAGACTCAGACCCTCCTTGAAAAGGGGCGTGAAGCAAAACCGCACGACCTCCTTACCCGGTTGGTTGCAATTGGGTTGACCGAGACGCATTCCGCTTTGCGAATCGGACGAGGTCGCTTCGATCTTTCAGTTGGTGTTTTCGCATCACACGAGCTCGATAGGTTTCGACTGTCTTGACGCTCAGGAATAACTCAGCCGCCGCCTGCTTGTTCGTCATCCCATCGGCGATCAGGGCTAGGACCTCACGCTCGCGTGTCGACAGATCAACGTCCACATCCCGATTGTCATCGTTAACGCGATGACTTTCGTCGGCTAACGCGATTGATGGCGATTTCTGAATGTTCGGCACCGCCGATTTTTCGAGTTGGGGTGAGCCAACACTGTGGTGAGAGTGGCTGATGAAGATCCGCCCTGCATGAATCGTGCGAATCGCCCAACAGAGTTCGTCGGCTGAGGCGTCTTTGATCAAGAACCCGTCCACGCCACAATCGACGACGCTTTTTGCGAACGCTGGGTTTTCATTTCCCGTGAACGCGAGAATCTTGGCCGTTGGAAACGCTTGGCGATATCGCAGCAGATCTTCAAGGCGATCGCCAGCACAAGACCGTGGATCAACGACGACGACATCCGGGTTTGTCTCGGGTGTTAAAAGCATCGCGTCGTCGATCGAGTCAACTTCACCGACAATTTTCAAATCTTCACGCGTTTGGCATGCGAGACCGATACCGGCACGAGTGATTTCGTGCGGGTCAACAACTAGAATACGAATGGGCATGGTTCAAGAATTGGGGGCTCGCAACACGTGTGCCCTACGTGTTGGCGGAAATTTGGTTAGACCAGCGGTGAAAACTCTACGGATTTGCCCCCGCTCTAAATGCAACGTCAGTCGCATCTACTGCGGTTCACCATTTCTTAACGGTCTGTCTGTTGAAACGTTGCCGACAATCCACGGCCCGTTGCCGAAAAACCCCATCGGCACCCCCACTTGGTTAGTAAAGAGATGTTGAATGGGTAGCCCGTACGTTTTGTAGCGACTGTGACGCTAGAATATGCCATGGCTATCATTCAAATCCACGATATCAGCGACCCGCGACTGAACCGGTATACCGATCTGCAATCGGAACGACGCAGCATCAAGACCGAGGATGACACATTCGTTGTCGAAGGCGGTTGGTGTGTGCAAAAGTTGGCTCGTAGCAATTTTCGGACGCGGTCGGTCGTTGTTGAACAAGGTCGGCACGAACAAGTTGCTGGCGAATTCCACGACGACGTGCCGATCTTTGTGTTATCGCCGGATCAGATTCGCCATTTGGTTGGATTCGATTTCCACCGTGGCATTTTAGCGGAAGGAATTCGGCCACCTGTGCAATCGATCGTGCAGCTTGCGATGGATCCAAGCTGGTCCGATTCGGCACGCAGGGAAATTTCACTAGCCGTTTTTGGCGTTTCGCTTGCCGACAATTTGGGCAGCATGATTCGTACGGCGACTGCTCTTGGGATCAACCGACTGGTGACGGGGCCACGAACGGCTGACCCGTTTTCAAGACGTTCGGTTCGAGTCAGCATGGGGACAGTGTTCGGTCAATCGATTTACCAATCAGACCGTCCGGTGGATGAAATTCCGGCAATGATTCGGGAAAGCAATGTTCGTGTTGTTGCAACGACACTGAATCCAGACGCGATGCCGCTTGACCAATTCGCATCGGGACAAATGGAATCCGACCGGCGGCCGATGATGTTGATCGTGGGGAGTGAACCGGATGGGCTAGGGCAAGACATCGAGTCGGTCGCGACTGACTTGGTTACCATTCCGATGCATCTAAACACGGACAGTCTGAACGTTTCGGTTGCCGCTGCAATCTTTATGTACGAAATGGCCAGGCAGCGGGATCGTGGCACGCTAGCTCGCTGATTGCATGCTGCTTTTCACGTCCGGTACAATGGATGGGCATCCGCCGGATTGGGTTGCCCCAACTCTGTTAACCAGTGTCCTGTGGATGCTCGCATTTCCGTTCTTCTCTTTGGTCTGAGCCTGTTCCCTTGTTTGCACGAAAAACTCTCGAAGATCCGGCTCTGCCCTCCACGTCACCCACAAATTCAGCAGTCTCGGATGACCCCCGCCTAGCGAAACTCGACCTCGTTCGGCAGAAACTGCGGGGGGTTATTCGAGGGAAAGACGACGTGATTGATTCGATTTTGACGGCGGTTTTGGCAGGCGGATCGCTGTTGATCGAGGACGTGCCCGGTGTTGGGAAGACGACGCTGGCGAAGTCGATCGCCGCCTTGATCGATCTGGATTTTGGACGAGTTCAGTGCACGCCCGATCTGTTGCCTGCGGACATTTTGGGAAGCTCTATTTTTCAACCTTCGACCAGTAAATTTGAATTTCGAGCCGGACCGATTTTCTGCAATTTGTTGATTGCCGATGAAATCAATCGAGCTTCACCGCGAACGCAAAGTGCGTTGTTAGAAGCAATGGCCGAGTCACAGGTCACGATTGACGGCGAGTGCCATAAACTGAACCGACCTTTCTTGGTAATCGCCACCCAGAACCCAAGTGGATTCGAGGGCACGTTCCCGTTACCAGAATCACAGCTTGATCGTTTCCTGTTGCGTCTCGCGATGGACTATCCGGACGCAAATAATGAAGTGGAGATGTTGCTCGATCGGGATTCCGACAATCCGCACGGTGCGTTGACATCCGTGATGAACCGCGATGAACTGGTTGAATTGCAGTCGATGGCGCGAGCGGCGACGGTAGACCGAAAGGTCGCAGAGTACTTGGTCGAGATCGTTGGCCTGACGCGTGTCGATTCGAGATTGCGAATCGGATGCAGTCCCCGCGGATCAAAGATGCTGCTTCGAGCGGCCCAATCGCGTGCGGTCTTGAATGGTCGTGGTTTCGTGATGCCTGATGATATTCAAGCGATGGTTGAACTAACGATCGCACACCGTGTTTCGCCGCGCAGTGCTTCGATGTCCTACCGCGAAACGGCCGCGATTATTCGAGAGCTGGTCGAACAAGTGAAGGTGCCCGTTTGAACACGGTCACACAAGCGAGCAGGCCATGGCGATGGGCCGCCTTGGTTGGGCGATTCCTCATTTCGCCGCTAACGTTGTTGTTGGCGTTTCGTCGTTCGCTGACGGGTGCGTCGGTGACCTTGCTGTTGATAACGATCGTTTCGCTGAACATTGTTTGGGGTTATCCGTGGGTTGGTGTTTTTTCGTCGACGCTAACCATGCTAGTTCTTGGTGGATTGGGAAATCGATTGGTTCGACCACGGCTGAAGGTTGACTTTTCGTTGCCAACCTCGGCACCGTTGGGCCAACCGTTTCTAGTAACGATGCACCTTCGGAACGATTCGCGTTTGCCGGCCATGAATTTGATGGTGGGGTTTGTCCACGAAAAGACTCGCCGACGTGACGTCAGTCCGGCTAGTTTTCAAGTGCTGTCGAAACCATGTCAGCTTGAGATGATTTTGCCGCGTGATCGCGTTGATGCTGCGTCAACGTTGTCGGGCAGGCGGCGCGGCATCGCGGTGTTGCCAAATGTTTCGATCGAGTCTCTTTTTCCGTTTTATTTGTTTCGGTCAAGCAACACAGTGGCTTCGCAGACCACGATCGCAATCACACCACAATTGATCGACAACGAAGATGACCCTATCGCCGGAAGCGTGCTTGGTGCCATTGGTGCGTGGTCCAATCGGTTGCTTTCCGGTGATGCGATGAACTACACCGGCAGCCGCGAATATCAGGTTGGGATGCCGGTCCGTCGTTGGGATTTTTCGTCGTGGGCCAGACTGGGCCGCCCCATTGTGCGCGAGTACCAATCGCCATCGGTTCAAACGGTCACGATCATCGTTGATACGTTTCGTGACAGTGATCGGCCGCAGCCTGCGGGTGCTGTTGATCCCGTGTTGGAACGCATGCTGTCGTTGGCCGCCGTTGCTGTGACCGAGCTTTGTCGCCGCCAAGTCCGCTTGCGTTTGCACGTGACCCATGAATCGACCGAGTCCTTTGTCTCGCCGAGCAACCAACACGCGGTTTCAGACAGCGAACCGCTATTGATTCAACTTGCCGCAGCGGAAACCGTCGACCAAGCCACGGCCGATCGTCGTATCGCAGGTGTGTTTGAAATGATTGGCCGCTGCCCCACACTGTTGCTGACGACGCGCTCGCAGGAACTTCAACGTGCTTTCTCGCTGAATCACGTCACGATCATTCAGTGCAATCCATCGAACGTTGCGGAGCTTGCGGTCCATGTTTGAGCGAACCAAAACGCTGCTGGGCGTCATTCTGTTTGGCGAGTTGCTGTTCTTGGCATCGACGTTCAATGATTTCACGCAAGTCGGAACACTGGCGGCGCTTTCACTGGCATTGGTGCTGTTGCATCACCGCTCGATATCGCGACCTGCGCCAGAAAGCTCTCGTGGATTTGGCTCGTTGCCTCGGTCGGTTCGTTGGGTGATTCTGTTCTTGGCGTTTGCGGCGATCGTCGCCTGTACGGTGGTTTGGCGAGTCGGCGGACGGATCAGTGAATCGGCCAACTTGGTCTACCTGGCCGTGGACGTGCTGGCACACGCAAGCTTTTTTCTTTCGCTGGTGATTTGGACCACGCGTCCGGCTCGGGGGCATGTTTCGCTGCTGGCGTTGGGGATGACGACCGTGCTGATGTGTGTTGCTGCGGGGGGCATCAGCCGATCGCTGACAGCGCAAACAACGGTGGGATTGATCGTTTGCATCGGTTTTTGCCTGGCATCGCAGGTCATTTTTTCGGCGAAAAGCAGACGAGCAGTTGGCTTGCCGATTGGTTCCGAAAACCAAACCGAACGATTCCAACGAACTGGCCCCGTCTTTTCTGCTCTTGCGATTTCAACATTGCTGTTGGCCACTAGCCTTGTCGCTCGCGCGACGACTGACACATTGCCGAACATCCAGAACGTGCTGCAGCAGCAGCTTAAAGTGTCGATTGATACGGTCGTCGACAATACGTACGTGGGTGGGCTTCGGTACGTCACCGGCAGCAGACTTGGATCGCTTCGCAAGCACCTGTCATCGGATCCCAAGGGGATTGCTTTGGTCGTGGATTCCGAGCGTGCCCCAGGCTATCTGCGAGGAACGGCGTTCGACTACTATCAATCCGGCAATTGGCACTCGTCAAACGATGTTCGGTTGAACAACATGTCCGAAGCCAGCTTGATCGACTTTCCGGTTAATCCATCAAAATTTCCCGCCTCAGCTTCACTGGTCGGACTTGGCCGCGACTTCAAGCACTTTGATTTGAAAAACCCGTTGACGCGCAAGGGGGGGGCGACGGATTTGCGTGGCGCGCAAGAAGTCTTGGTGGAAATGGATGTCCACAACGATCCCTTGAAGGGCGGTGTCGTGTTCATGCCGCTTGCAACTCGTTGGATCGAGTCGAAGGGTAGCGAGCTGATCGTTTCCCAGCATGGTATCGTGCGGATGGGAGTCGACGTGACTGTGCCCTATCGAGTCGGTGTGAGTAGTGAACTTCCACCAGAAAATCTTGATGGGCGACGTCGACGTGTCCTTGCGACGATACCGCCGTCGTTGGAAGAAATGCTGGTGTCGACAACGGCTGAGATCTGCCGCGGCAAAGAATCTGCTCGTGATAAAGCCGAAGCGATCAGCGGGTATTTTCAACAACAGTTTGTCTATGGGATCAATC
>JBAUHR010000314.1:0-2442 GCA_049680385.1 Rubripirellula sp.
AGAAGAACTAACGCAATGAATATCTCAACTGCTTTGCGAAACCGAAATGCTAGTCGTCGTGCCTTTTCGATCATCGAATTGATGATCGCAATGGCAGCGACTCTGTTGATCATGGGCGCCATCACGCGCGCCTACGGATTAATCGGTAACAGCATTCGTGATAGTCGCGTCCAAGTTCAAATGAGCAGTCAAACGCGTGACCTAATGTTTGGGCTGCGGACAGAATTGGCGTCACTCACCGCGTCAAATGATCCTAATGACCCTGATGGGGGCGTGGGATATCTAATGATGCAAGAAGGCCCAATGACGGATTCGACGACTGCCACTTTCTATGGCACCGGCCTGATAGATCCTAAGCCTGGATACTTCCCGCTTAGTCGTTGGGGTGACACCGACGATTACGTAGCATTCACAGCACAAGCACCCAAAAATGCTCCGTTCACAGGTGTCGTTCCCTGGGGAGTACTGGAAGCATCAAGAGTGGTCAGCCTGACCGCTGCAGGAATTGTGTATTCAAGACCAGCAGGATTCAATCCGACACAGCCCGTTGTCATCACCAGTCAGTATGCTGAAGTTTGTTACTGGATGGGGCCGAGGATGGCACGTGATACAGCAGGCAACTTGATTTATGAAGCCGATGATGGTGACAATGCCGACGGCATGATCGAAACAGGGTCGCCACAGTACTTGGACATAGACAACGACGATTATCCCGATGAATTTGTATTATATCGTCGTGCTTTGCTGATCCGTCCGGATTTGAACGTCACCAGCAGCCAGTTAACAACCGCCGCGTCGGTTCATTCGACGAACTCCGGGGCATCTATAACCAACCTAGTTGGTTCAACCCCGCTTCAAGACAACCAACCCTGCATTGGTTTTCTGAGAAACACTTCGGGTGCGATTGAAATCGAACCTGCTGGGACCAGCACAGCCTATGCGGCTCTCAGCCCAGGTGCATGGAGATCGGCTCAAGAATTGCCTGCACCCAACTGGTTGGTTGGCATGGGGCGTGTGCAACAGTCAATGGATCTCTCTGTCGCCCTAGAGTTTCGAAAAGATACAAGTAACGGACTTAGCTACGGCTATCCTATCAACTTCGCCAGCACAGGCGCTCACCCTTATAGTGCCAACTCGCTTGAGTCGTTGCGGAGTCCTCATCGTCGATTTGCTCATGTGATGATGCCGGACAACTCAACCAATACCGCATTCCCGCGATTGATGCCAACCGATCAAGCTTCAATGCCCTTGCTGGCTTTATCGCCTCCGCTGAAATTCCTTGCGAAAGGACCGACGCCACCAGTGACAACCCCCACGACCAATGTTACCGATGATGGCGTGGGGAGTACGCCGAACTTGTGCGACCGATTCACATTAGTAGGGCACCTGCGTCCAGAATTCGCGCTTGGCGGGGCAAGAGAAGGCGAGGATATTATCGCAGCCAATGTCGTGGGATTTGACGCCAAGGTATTTGATCCTGGTGCGCCCGTTTTTGTTTCAGCAGGCCCTGACGGTGCTCCTGGTCAAGCAGGGGTGAATGACGACGGAAACCGTGACAACGCGGGGGCGGATATCATTGATGATGCAACGGAGTTCGGCGCTATCTATTCCGATGACAATACTGTGACGCCGAATGAGCCATTCATCTATGTCGCGGCAAGGAGCGGCAACGGTATCGCTTTTGATTCGTCGGTTGCATGGCCAATCTCACGTGGCACATTCGTGGATTTAGGGTACGCATTGCAAGCTGGTGGCAACTTACGCTTTGCAATTGACGACGGCCCTAACCCGAATTTAGGCTTGATTAAGGCACAGTTTTATGACTTTCTCAAAACACCGTTTAGTGGAATTGAGTTGCCTGTCACAGGAAGCCGAGTTCCCAAAGGGTTTGGTTTGAGCGGCAAGTTCGTCACTCGCAACAACAACTTTTCCTTTTTGCAGCCAACGTTCGATAGTTGGACTAACGAATATAATTCCGACTCGATCGATCACCATCGCCAAGGACTGCGACCGAACGCCTTTAACACTTCCGCATGTCAAACCACGAATTGGATCTATACGGACCCAACCGCTTCGGTTGTACCTCGGACTAACGATGTCACAGAAAATGGTGGAAACCAAAGCGAAGTCTTGCCACCAGTGGGAGTTCCGTTGGAAGCCATGAAAATCATCGTTCGTGTCTATGATGCAGGCACACGCCAAGTCGATCAACTTGAAGTGGTCAAAGACTTTAAGTAGTTGACGTTGAGAACGCATGTAATGTGATCGGTGGCTATTGGCAGTCGTGTTGTCCCGACAGGTCCTGGCGGGATGCAGACTGTATTGTCCGTGCTGAAAGACGTTGGCTACACCAACGTCCGACCCGCCACAACCTATCGAAACTACGTTAATGGATTCGCTGGGGCTCCTGCTGTCCATCTTTTTGCCAACCCTCTTTTTGTC
>JBAUHR010000315.1:0-14005 GCA_049680385.1 Rubripirellula sp.
CGTCAAAATCGTCGACAAGTCCGGTTCCGAAGCCGCCCGAGGATTTCGATCCGGATTCTGAGCGCGAACGGCCACGAGCGGACGAATCTGAATCGCGGCGTAGCGAGTCATCGTGATCGCCACGAGCCGGACGATCTTCGCGAGCTGGACGGTCATCACGTGCAGGACGCTCGTTGCGTTTCGGGCGATCGTCACGACTTGGCCGTTCACTGCGAGCCGGTCGTTCATCACGGGCCGGTCGTTCATCACGAGCCGGTCGTTCTTGTCGTTGCTTTGGGGCATCGTCACGGCCGATGGCACGGTCGAGTGCGGTCGGATCTGACTTGGCGGCCGGAGCCGGATCGTAGGACGACTCGCCCGAGGAGCGCGCCGGCGCACCAAAGCCGGGCAGGATCTGTGGAGGCTCGACGGCGGTCAACGCATCAAGCACGTCGTCGCCAGCAGCATCTTTGTCGTCAGATTTGTCGTCTGAAAAAGCTGAAGCTTTCGCGGCCGGACGCGGCGCCCGTTCAGGTCGCTTCTCAGCAACTGGCTTTTCCGCAACTGGCTTTTCGGCCGGCTTGGGTGCGGCGGCTTTGGGCGTTGCTGGCGGAGCATCGTCGCGGTCGTCTTTGCGGTTGAAGTGGGCGAAAATATCGTCCAAGTCATCCGTGTTGTCGCTCGCGGGCTGCGGTGCGGGCTTGGTTTCTGCTTGAGGTTTCGTGGTCGCTTGCGGTGTGACCGGCGGGGCAGTCACTTCGGGGGTCGGTTCAGGCTTGGCTGCTTCCGGTTTCTTGGCTTCGGCTTTGGGGGCGGCCTTCTTTGGTGGCTCTGCCGGCCCAGGGGTTCCCAGCAGATTGGCTAGGAAATTCCAGTGATCGGATCTCATAAATGGGTCGCTTCAGCGAATTGGGTGTTACGGAGAGCCGCTGCGGCTTGACGGGAATCGCATCAGGGGCGATTTTTGCTGCCAAAGTCTCGCGCGGGCTCGCCAGTGGTTGGGGAAAAGCGAGTGTCTAAAATAGTGAAAGGTGGGGAGGTGTCGCCCAGGAGCCACAGGCGGCGTCGATTTCCGATTGGGGAGAGTACCGCTCGAATCCGTCTGCCGCATGCAATCGCCTGACTTGGCGCCACCAAAAACGAGGGTGGGCGGAGTTAGGAAAAGTTTCTCGCCGCTCGCCACCATCGACTATAGGTATATCCGCCCGTCATTCTCTCCCCAAGGCCAAGCGGTGGCGGATCCGCAAAACTGACCCAAATACAGCTCACCCACTCATTGAAATCACCTGAAAACGCTCTGATGACCGACTCACAACGCCCAAATCGCCCTCTTCGTCCGCTTATCGTCTTCGGGACACGCCCCGAGGCCATCAAGTTGTGCCCAGTGATCTTGGAATGCCAGAAACGCCCTGAAAGCATCGATGCAATCGTTTGTTCCACGGGCCAGCACCGCGAAATGCTGGCTCAAGTGCTCGGGTATTTTGGGATCACGCCTGACATTGATCTGGGGTTGATGAAGCCTGGCCAGACGCTGACGGGGCTGACCGCAGCGTGCCTGCAGGCGGTCGATGGCGTGATCGTTGATCAGAAACCTGACTGTGTCGTGGTCCAGGGTGACACGACGACCGTGATGGCGGCGGCGATGGCAGCGTTTTATCACCGGATCCCGATTGTTCACGTCGAAGCTGGTTTGCGAACGGGCGATTTGACGGCTCCGTGGCCCGAAGAATTCAACCGGCGGGTCGCTGGGATCATTACCGAACTGCACTGTGCGCCGACCAATCGCAGCGCCGACGCACTGCGCCGCGAAGGTGTGCCAGAAGCAAATATCCGCGTGACGGGGAACACCGTCATCGACGCGCTTCTGCACACGGTCGAAAAAGAACGCAGCGATGACGCCAAATGGCGAAAACAGTATCCGGCCGCCACCGCCGACTCGGTCGTGTTGGTTACCGGCCACCGCCGCGAGAACTTTGGTCCTGGGTTGGCGTCGATTCTGGACGCGATCGCCGAACTGGCCCGTTTGCACCCCGAGACTCAGTTCATCTATCCCGTCCACTTGAACCCCAACGTCAAAGGCCCTGTTCACGAGCGATTGGCTGGTTTGGACAATGTTCATTTGGTGCCGCCAGCCGACTATCCACAATTCGTGTGGTTGATGGACCGAGCCAGCGTCGTGCTGACGGACTCTGGCGGCGTCCAAGAAGAAGCCCCGTCGCTGGGCAACGCCGTGCTGGTGACTCGCGACAAGACCGAACGTCCCGAAGCCGTTGACGCCGGATTGGCTGAACTGGTCGGCACGAATCGCGAACTGATTGTCCGCCGGGTCAGTGAATCGCTGGCGGCAGTGGCCGGAAAGTCGCGTGATGGCAAGAAATCCAAAGTCGTCGACAATCCCTACGGTGACGGCAAGTCGTCCGCCCGGATCGTTGACTGGATGCTGGAAAGATGGTCGGGCCAAGAAAGCTAGTTCGGAAGCGTTAGTTCGGAAGCCTAGTTCGGTCACCAAGCCTTTGACCGCCGTTGCTGGACGTCAGCCGTGTCAATCTTTGCCGGTTGTGCCGGTTCTTTGCATCGCCAAGGTTCTTACGGTCGTCCGGGTTTTCGCAGTCGTGCCGGTCCTGTCGCGCGAGCCGTTCATGTTGTGACGGGTGGAGCGATCGTGCCGAATTATCCGGTAGTTCGGATGATCGGTTCGCGGCTCTCGACGATGTGGATTCTTGTAACGATGCCTTCAAATGCACAACTAAATGCACAATGCTCGGATGGATCACGTCTTGATGGGCTACGTCGTTTCGTGATCACGGGACTGTTGGTCGGTCTGACGTTTTCGTCGGCCGGATGCAGCAGTCTGGGGCTGTCGGCGATTGCGACCGGACATTTGTTGAGCGAGCAGGCGGTGAGCCATCAGCCGTTGGATCAATCCGCGGAAGCCGCTGCGGATGTTGCGGAAGCGTCCTCGCCATCAGGCAATTTGTCGGCCAAGATGCCGGTCGATTTCGAGCCCGCAGGCCGCTATTACGTGTTGGGCGACGTCCATTCGCCGGGCAGTTTTCCGCTGGATGGACGTGCGACGGTGCTGGACGGCATCTCGGCCGCCGGCGGACTGGCCAGTGCCGCGTCGGGATGCGAGATTCGGTTGACCCGGTCAGCGTCACCTGAAACGGTATCGTCCGATTCGGCCCGGATGACGCTGCCGATTTGTTATCGCGAAATCACACAGGCCGGTGACTCATCGACGGACTACGAAATCCAGCCCGGCGACCGAATCTATGTGACGTCACGGCCGACGGGGAAAGCAGGTTCTGGGCCGGCGATTCACGCGAAGCGGGAAGGCTCGTCTGGCGTCCGTGATTCGCAGCCAATCGAACTGGCTGATTGGTTTGAAGCCGCACCGCAAGCGTCGTCACAGGTTTTAACGCGGTCGGCGGCCGATCAACGTCCCATGCCCGCTTCGATGGACTCAGTTGGCTCGCCCAAAAGCACCGAACACGCCTCCGCGATCATCAACGCACCAGCGACCAGTCGCTTCCAGCCGATGCAGGTCACGTCGGCTGGTCAGTAGAGGTTTGATAGCAAGCGCGCGGCAAAAAACTTTGCTTTCTGAGTGACTCGGCGGCTTTCTTCGCTGCCGCGTATCTTCTACATTCGACGTATCTGGAAAACGCAAGCAAGGAAGCACGCATGCCGCGGGGCGCGAATCGCAAGTCGCTGTGCGGTGGTTCTTCCATGCCCGTTTGCATCATCGGTCGATCCATCACAAAAGGGAGTTTGGCATGACCCGCATTCCGCTGAGCCGCGTTGAAGAAGAATCGCGTTTACGTAGCGAACGTTTGGATTTGAGCATCGCTGAAATGGAGTTGTCCGTTCGGACCACCAACTGTCTCGAAGAGACCGGCATTTTAACCGTTCGCGATTTGCTCAATGCGACACCGCGCCGCTTGCTGTCGATCAGCAACTTTGGCGAAAAGACACTCGACGAAGTTTATGCCGCTTTAGAGTCGCTCGGCTTCTACCGCCCCGGTCGCGAAGCGGCACGGGTCTAAAGGCCAAAGTTCTCAAGCATGCCCCGTTTCCCGCGATCGTGGATTCCGACGCCCTGGAGTAAAAAACGGGGCGAGCGGCGACTGAGTAACGACGCGAGCGGAGTTGCCGGCGAAGCCGTCTTCTACATGCTGTTGTTTTTAATCGGCGTCTTTGGATTGACGCTGGTGTTGATCAATCGGTTTGCGCCGAAGAGCGTCGTCAACGTGCCGACCGAAGCGTTCTCGACCAGTTTGAGCACGTGGATATTCGGCATCTTGTCGTTGGCGTCCATGTTGACGGGCATCGGCGGGCTTATCTTTCGCTTGATGCGATTCGGTGCCAGCAGCGAACGCCGCAGCAATATTTTCACTCGCACCAAGGCGCTCGAAAAAGGCGCCATCGACTTGATCGGTCCGTCCCCCGGAGACGCCACAAAGTTGCCAAGCGTTCCGGGGGTTCGTTCCATGAACGACAGTCCCGGCGAACGGTTAACGTACCGGTTGTCGTCCGAAACACCTGAATCGGGCGTCATCGGTCCAGCGACGCTGGCGCTGTTGTGGAACACCGTTTGGTTCGTATTGTTGGCGGTGGTTGTGTCCGGTTTTTGGTACGGGCGGCCGCGCTGGATTGTCGCGACTTTGCTGATTCCCTTTGCGGTCATCGGTGTTTGGGCGATCAAGTACTTCCTGGCCCAACTTCGCCAAAACGCAGGCGTGGGATCAACGATCGTCGAAATTAGCCACAATCCGTTGGTGCCAGGCGACAAGCTGGATGTGTACGTGTCTCAGATGGGGCGTCTGAAACTGAAACGCCTGAGTGTCCACCTGACGTGCGAGGAAGAGACTTTTTACCGTCAGGGCACCGATGTTCGCGTCGATCGCCATGAATCTTTTACGCAAGTTCTATGTAAAGAAAGTGAAGTACGCGTTGACCCAATGGCACCTTGGGAGCAACAATTAGCCGTTGAGTTGCCTGCTGGCGTGATGCATTCGTTTGTGGGCACCCACAATGCCATCCGCTGGAAAATTGTTGTTCGTGGAGAATCTCGTCCGTGGCCATCGTTCTGCCGAAGTTTCCCCGTCGTCGTTCACCCGCCGGGGCTGCCTGTGAAACGCAGCCCGCGCTGAACGTCTCGCTATGTCGCGAGGATGGGGTCTATCAAGCCGGCGGCGAATTGGTGGCTAAGTGGCGAGTTCGCCGTATTTCGGTCGACGATCTTCAAAGCATCGAAGTGTCCGTTTTGTGGCACACCGAAGGCAAAGGTGACGAAGATCTGCACGTTCATCACTTCTATCGAATTGTTGAAAGCCAGATTCGTCGGATGGGTTTGTCCGACGAGCAGTCGATCCGGTGCGTGCTGCCCGCATCGCCGCTCAGCTATCACGGCCACCTGATCACGGTGCGTTGGTGTATCCGGATGCGGTTATTTTTGCGAGATGGTCGCAAGATCATGGCCGAGCAACCGTTCAACTTGTTCTCGCCATCATCGATCGATTTGGGCGGGCCACTTTCGGTGGTGTCACCCCACAACCGTGACCTGAATTCAGCGGCCAGCGGTAGTTCTGGCAAAGATTCTGCGGTGATGCTGGGGTCGTGATCTCGACCGTTGCGGATGCCGTGGCGTCCAACCCGTTCTGTACTCGGTTCGTGCGACCTGGTGTGATTCCCTATCGATTCGGAATCGATGACGAACGTGGCCAGCTAGAATCGATCGTCGCGCGTCTGATTCAATCCAAGTGTGGTCTGATCGTTGGTCCGCATGGAACCGGCAAGAGCACGTTAGTTGCGGACGTCGTCCGCCAGTTCGAATCCATGCGGGTCGCGGTTGCTCCGGTGCAATTGTGTGTCTCGCCAACAACGGCACTCTATTCTCGAATTCGGCACCGTCACGCGGCGGCACAACGAGTGCGGCGCGCGCAAGTCTCGCTTTCCGGCGGCGGGTTGCTGGTGATCGACGGAGCCGAGCAACTGAGCGGGTGGGCGTGGCGCGGATTGACTAGGTCGTCGAGGCGTCGCAAGCAAGTTGTCTTGGCAACCAGCCACTATGATTTTCCCGGATCGGTCACGCTGCATCGCACCGGCAGTAATCAGGCACTGATTCAAGAACTTACCGAGTCGCTCGTTGCCGATTCGTCTGAGAAAATTGCCGATCGCGTCAGCGACGAACTTTCCCGTCGCCATCTGGACGAGTCCACCAACGTTCGCGACCTGTGGTTCGATTTGTACGATGTCGTACAGTCCAAATGATGCGGTCGCTCGTCAAACGCCCTCGTGCCCCTGCGGATCTGTCGGGGTAATCGCAATCACCAATGGAAAGCACGCGGCGGGCCGGTTTCGTGTAACCTTTGTCGGCATCTGGCGATCACGGCTGCCGCATTTCGATTTGCACAACTCACTCAATTAGGAACCTGCCTCGTGGCTGCTCGTTTGTCTGTCGTCATGGTGCATGCTGCACCGCCTACCGCAACTGGCAAGCGTGTGTCGGAGCGGTTGGTGGGAGAATTGATTGGTCGCCCGGGGATGGATTTGGCGTTGGTCGGGCCGCTCGGTGATTTACCACCGGAATCAACGGATCGCTTGACGCTAGAGTCTTTGGCGGGTGACGCGGTCGTGATGGCTTGGCGACCGGTGGCTGAAACGATGATGGATTTGCAGGCGATCGGAATCTCTGGTGCCCGGGCGCTGCACGCGGGGGATCCGGACGGATTTTCGGTGCCGGCTGGCCAGCGGCGAATCTACGGATTTGACCTCAGTCGTTTCATTGCAGCCGAACCGGTTCTTCAGATCTTGCAGGGGATGTTGCAATCTTCGGGCGTAAAAACATTCTCGATCGGGTCTCTCGGAGCTAGTGGGACGACCGGTTCGGCATCGCAGGCCTCTGGTTTGGCGGCGTCGCCGGCAGATAAGCCGCTTCCCAAGCCCTTTCCCGCCAAGGCGGGGGGCATGGATTTGGACGATCTTTTGGACCAACTCGACGAATCGGATCGCTAGTCATTTTATCTGGCGAATTGCTTTGCCGGTGTGCGGGTGATAATGTGTAGCGACCCGAACGGGATGGAAGAGCCGTCCCGATCCTGAAGTATTCAACGGAAGACATTTCATGGCCGCCATTACTACCCAGAACGCAAGCGAGATCTTGGTTGTTGGATTTACCGATAGCAAGATTCTTGATAGCCAACGAATCGAGCAAGTTGGCCGCGAACTGCAAGAAGTCGTGCCTCAGGCGATCCACAAGAAACTGCTTCTGAACTTCCGAGGCGTTTCCTTCATGTCGTCGGCAATGATCACCAAATTGGTGATGCTGAACAAAGGTTGCAAAGCACAAGGCGTCAATCTGAAGTTCTGCGAAGTTTCGCCTAACGTGATGGAAGTCTTCAAAATCACGAAGCTGAATAAATTGTTCGATATTCAAGAAGGCGAAGAAAAAGCGTTGGCCAGCTTCGAGAAGAAGGGATGGTTCGGTTAAGCACCGATGTTGGAAGACGCGGACGCATCTGAACCGGCGAAAAACACGGCTGGCGATTTCGCCACAGTTCAGCTTGCTGCGAGTCGAATCATCGAGGCGGAACGGGCAAGTATCGCTGGCGAAATCCACGATGCCCTGGTTCCCTACCTGTTTGCAGCATCTGCCAGTATCGGTCGATTGAAGGCCGACATGGACGCCGCAGCCGATTCTGCATCGGCCAAGCGAATTGACCAACTAGCCGACTTGGTCGATCAAGCGATGGCGGTCAGTCGCCAAATCTTGACATCGACGTATCCACCGGAACTTGTCGGAACGCTTTGGACACGAGCCGCCCGCGACACGTTGGGCCGGATCTACAGCGATTCGAGCGTCACGGTTGACTGGCAATTGCCTGATGATGTGAACGACGTGACCGAGCCCGTTGCGGTGGCTTGTTATCGGATCGTCATCGAGGCAGTTCGAAACGCGATCCGCCATGGCAAAGCCACTCGCGTTGAAATTGTCGGTCAGTCGTCTGATGACCATCATATCGTCACCGTTACTGATGACGGCTGTGGCTTTGACCCCAAGGCTGTTCCGCCTGGCCATTTTGGAATCAAGTCGATGCGTGGTCGCGCTCAGATAATCGGTGCGTTGCTGGACGTTAAGTCCGCGCCCAATGAATCGACTGTCGTTCGCTTGCAGTTTCCAAGAAACGGCTGACGTAGGCGCGGCTTGTTTAGGCCTTGGCTGGGTTCATGTCTTTCAAGCTTTTGCCGAGTCGTTTGCGGCCAGCGGTGCTTGCTGGGGCTCGTTTCGAAGTCTTTGTCGGTTCGGTCTTCAACAAGGCTGCCACGTTCGGGTGCAATTCGTCCGAGTTCGCAGGCGTGCCGATTTCCTCGATTGCATCGCTGACGCCCAGCAATACGGATTGGCGGACTCCGTCGCGGAGCCATTCAAAAAAGTTAACGTTCATAGTCAACCGAATCTCTTGAGTTGTTGGATTGGTGCTGGCTGCAGGTCGCAGTCCCTCGTCAATCCGCTTGTAGCCATCTGGCGAACGGCAAGTCCAGCCCGATCTAGAATCCGCCTGATCTGGCGATGGCTTTGGTATCAGCCGTCAAATTCGCTTTCCGCTGGCGGGTCAATCCAGTCAATCTGACCAATCGTGGATACTTCGACCTCGTCTTGCCGCCGGCCAGGTGCTGCCCGGATCATCGGGCACTGGATCCAGGGTTCAGTGATTTCGTCGATTGCATCGCTTCCCAGCACGAACAGCCCCGTCGCGGCCGCATCGGCATCGGCTGCCGACTCCATCAAGACCGTTAACGATGCCAAGTCGCCAGCCGGATAGCCCGTTCGGGGATCGATCACGTGCCCAAATCGACGCCCCTGGTGGTGGAAGAACTGTTTTCCCGAGCCGCTTGTCGCAAGTGCCTGGTCCCGCAAGAAAAGGCCGCATAATCGTCGTTTGGGCTTCGTTGGATGGGCGATCCCCACGGCCCAGCCTCGGCCAGAGTCGCGGTCCTGGTCGCCCGCCGCGATCAGGCTGCTGTTGCCGCCGTGGATCAAGAAGTCGCCGACGCCGGACTTTTTTAGATGCGCCGCTAGTCGATCCAGGGCGTCTCCTTTGCCGATCGCGCCCAGATTAATCGTCATCCCGGCCGTCGTAAGTTGAGCGGTCTGGTCTTGGGGATCCAGCAAGATTTTGTCAAAGCCGACCAGTCCTCGAGCCGTTTGGATTTCTTGCGCCGTCGGTTTCTGGCCGTTTCGCCGTGTGAACCCCCATGCCTCGACAAGGGGGCCGGCCGTGATATCGAAGGCGCCCGAAGTCCGCTGGCTCCACAAAATTGACTTTTCCAGCAACCGGAACGTGCCAGCAGACATCTTCACAGGTTTGGTAGCACCGTCCCGGTTTAGCCGCGAAACTTCGCTGTTGACGTTGTAGATCGTAAGCGCAGCCTCTATTGAATCGAGCATTTCGAGCGCTTCCAGTACAACTTCCACGCCGTCAGCCGCGTGCTCAGGCAGCATGACCACGAAATCCGTTGCCATCGCGCGGTGGGAAACGTGAGTCAGCAGCGAATCGCGGCCCGAGGTGCTGGAGGGGCCGGGTGATGGACGAGAACTTGTCTGTGAACCAGAAGTGTCGTGGCGATCGGATTTCATAAGCCTAATCATACCCACGGATGGCCCGAACCTTTCGCCGCCAGAGGCATCTAAAAAAAGGAGTTGGTTTTCCGGTTTGAGAGTGGGTTGCGTGAAGTTCGCCGATCTTGCACAATCTGGAAATCAGAGAGTCAAACGGACGCTAATTGTCCAATTCGTTGGGAGTGGTGGCTGAGTGGTCGAAAGCGCCGGATTGCTAATTCGGTGAACCGGGTAACTGGTTCCGCAGGTTCGAATCCTGTCCGCTCCGTTTGACAAGAAAGAAACGCACCCGGAGGTGTCTCGCGTGGATCGTCCAAGTTGACGATGCCGGCGAAGTTGCTTCCGGGTTGTTTTTTTCGGTACTGGATGCATCCTTGTGTCTTGTGCCTACCGAGGGCGTAGCTCAGTTGGTTAGAGCATTCGACTTTTAATCGAATGGTCCTGGGTTCGAGTCCCAGCGCCCTCACTTCTTTTTCACCGCTAGCCTTGATCGAAGGCTAGGCGGTCTGACCGTTTGGTGACGCAATTGTGCGTCATGGGTTGATCAGAGTGGTCGCGATTTCGTGTGCCGCTTGGCGGGATGCCTCGTTACCGAACCCCAGGCTGTGATCCCGATAAACGAATAGCTGGTCAGCTTGCAGTTCTGCGAACCCCACATCGCGCGGGTCGATCCCTCGGTCTCGCAACAGCAGTGCAATCGCGACATCGCGGACTTGGGTTTGGATTCTAGTCGCTGGGTTGTTCATCGCCTGCCAAACGTGCGAGGTTCGGTGGTCGGATAGGCGTCGGCGAAGTTGTGCGTCGAGGTTGTCTGGGGCAACGTGGGTTGGGCCCAAAACCGATGCGGCCAACATTGCGGTGACTTCGGCGGATGCCGACGAACTTGAATCTGCCAGGATCCGGTTGCACAACCAAGTCGCTTGGTCGATGCACTCGTATCGCATCGCGATGATCAGGTGGGTTCGCGATGTCGACACATGGCTTTGGCATTCGATCCAGCGGCCAATCAGTCGCTGCAATCCGGTTTGTTGGTCTCGGTCGCAGTTCGGCCCCATCGACGGATTGCTCAGTGACATGGTGATGCGCGACGACAGTGGCTGGACTTGACGGCGAGCATCTTCGACGTCCATCCAAATCAACATCGCCCAACGAAGTTCGTCGTCAGGCGACATTTGATAGGGGTCCCAGTTTGGCCGCGTCCACTGACTTACGGCTGTCGACATTCGCTCGCGATTGCTGATTCCTTTTGAAAACGTTGCGGACAGTTTCGCGAACAGGTCTCGTGAAATTTGATCATCGCCGATCAGCGACGAGAACGAATCCCAGCCGACCAAGTCGATGTGATCGGGCGGTGTGCGAAGGTTTTTGAGACGATGGATCTGTCGATCAAGTTGGATTTGTTCCGCGCGGCCCAGGATGTCTTGGCAGGCTAGCCGGATTTCTGCGACGGGATTTGCCAAGCCGTCGTGCAATGCCGCGCGAGCGTTGGTGGCTCGATCGTCCGGCACGGCATCTGCCTGGTCGTTGGACACTACTTTGGCAACGTCGTCGGACACTAACGCGGCGACCAAACTTCGCGACGCGGATTCGCGAGCATGAAATGAATCCGAACCCAACTGATCGACCCAGTGTCTTGGATTCGCATCGGCGCCCATGGCGATTGGGCCACCGGCCTGCACCGCGAGGGCTAACGCTGCGAAGATCGCAAGTTTCGCGGCAAAAGGTAGTTGGAAATGAGCCATGTTGGTTGTCAAGAATGGCAGAGGAGAGCCGGAACGATGCCGACTGGATTCATTCGATGCTAGTTGCCGGTCACCGCGAACTGCTGGTTGTCTGGCTGGGTTGGGGGCAGAGACTTCTGCGCCGAAACGGTTAAGCTGTACAACCGATACAGCCGGATGCAAAATCGCGGGCCGTATCACTTGATCGCTTGTCCGATGCCAGCTTTTTCGATAGTTCGCCATGCAAATCATTTGTTTCGAAGACGATCGTGTCGATCAACTTCGCCCCATCGCCATTGCACGTCCCGCCTACGCCATCACGTCAGCGTCGTTTTGCTTGGTCGACTGGCTCAAACGTCTGCCTGGCACTCTGACGGGCTCGGTTCGACCGTACTTGCAAGTCATCCAGGAACTTGATCACGGGATCGACCGTGTGCCTGACTCGATCGACGACGCCGACGGAGTTCTGTTGATCAATGCGCGAGTCATGCCGACGGTCGAGCACGAAAAAACACTCGGTGAATTAGCCAAGCTGGATCGATCGGGCATCGTCGTCGACGGCGAAGACGGATCCATCTTGGCGGCACGCATGACTGCTGCGGACGTTGCGTCGATCGACGCGGATGAAACCTATTCGTTGATCAAGCGATTGCTCGCCAAGGCTGGTCAATTGGATCGCTTGGAACACAAGCTTGCTGCGTTCTGCTGGCCGCACGACATCATCGCTTGCCACATGAAAGAAATGGCCACGTCGATGAATCGGCGTTTAGAATTGGGCCGTTACACCGAAACGTCCGATGGCGTATTCGTCGGCCAGGGCGTACAGATTGGTCAGTACGCGGCGGTCGACACGTCCGCAGGCCCCATCATTTTCGAAGACAACGTCAAGGTCGGTCCATTTTGCTATTTGTCGGGGCCCGTTCACGCGGGCGCGGGGACTCGAGTGATCGAGCATTCGGCGCTGAAGGATGGTGTTTCGCTCGGGCACACGACAAAAATTGGTGGCGAAGTCGAAGCGTCCGTGATCGAACCGTACACCAATAAACAGCACCATGGTTTCTTGGGGCACAGTTACTTAGGCAGTTGGATCAATCTGGGCGCAGGCACGTGCAACAGCGATCTGAAAAACACCTATGGCAAAATCAACATTACCTACGGTGATCAAAAGACCGCCACGGGAATGCAGTTTCTCGGTTGCTTTGTCGGTGACTATTCTAAGACAGCGATCAACACAAGCATCTTCACCGGAAAAGTGATCGGTGTTTGCAGCATGATGTACGGTTTCGTTACTTCCAACGTGCCCAGCTATGTGAACTATGCACGCTTGTTTGGGCAAACATCTCTGTTGCCCGCCGACGTGATGATCAACACCCAAAAGCGAATGTTTGCGCGTCGGAAAGTTGAACAACGAGATTGCGACAAGCAACTGATCCGCGACATGTACGACATGACCGCCGATGAACGTTCGGCTGATCCAGACATTCTGTAGCGATGGTTTCGGCAACCTTGACTTGAACTTTCTTTCGTGAAGACCATGACAAAAATCAAAGTAGGCATCGCCGGTGCAACCGGCTACACGGCTCTGGAAGTCGCTCGACTGTTGATGGCCCACCCCGAAGCCGAAGTGGTTGCGGCCACCAGCCGTGCCGAAGACGGTGGAACGCTGGCCGAAGTCCATCCATCGTTAGCGGGACGCTGTGATGTTCAGATCGAAAATCTGGACGCCAAGACGATCGCCGGCAAGTGCGATGTCGTGATGTGTTGTCTGCCGCACGGTGCATCGGCCGAAACGGTACACGCGTTGGTCCAGCATGATGTTCGAGTGATCGATTTTAGCGCTGACTTTCGCTTGTCGTCGCTCGAGGTGTACGAAAAATGGTACGGCGTCAAGCATCCGTGGCCCCAGCGAGTCGGCAAGACGGTCTACGGGATGCCCGAGTTCTTCGCGGACGAGATCGCAACGGCGGATGTCGTCGCCAACCCTGGTTGCTATCCCACGTCCGCGATTTTGCCGCTTTCGCCACTGGTCAAGTCAGGATTGATCGAAACAACCGACATCATTGTGGATTCGAAGAGCGGCGTTAGTGGTGCCGGTCGCAGCGCAAAGGTAGCGACGTTGTACTGCGAAACGAACGAGTCAATTGCAGCTTACGCGGTTGGTGGGCATCGCCATGGACCGGAAATCAACGACTTGGTCAGCCGCATCGCAGGTGCTCCGGTGCAGACGTTGTTCACGCCTCACTTGACGCCGATGGATCGCGGCATCTTGTCGACGATCTATGTTCGAAAGAACGGTCATTCAGTGGATGAAATGATGCAGTGTCTGCGCGATCAATACGCCAATAGCCCGTTTGTGAATGTCGTTGATCACTTGCCCGCGACGAAGCACGTTGCCGGGACAAACTATGTCCAAATGACGGTGCGAGATTGTGGTGATCGAGCAGTGTTGGTGTGCGTGATCGACAACCTAGCCAAGGGGGCCAGCGGCGCGGCGATCCAAAACATGAATGTCATGTTTGGCAAGCCCGAAACGATGGGGCTAGCTTAGCAAACTAGCGTTGGGGACAACGCGACATGCGGTCCGAGAAAAGTCGTCGTGCTCTTCGTGCTACTCGAGCTCGCATCGAAAAACCGTTGTCGTTGCCAGCACGGAGTGCGCACTGACTTTATCAAGACCTTACAC
>JBAUHR010000316.1:0-6720 GCA_049680385.1 Rubripirellula sp.
AATCGAACCGCCCATCGCGGCGATCAATTTCGATCTTCCGGTCATAACGTTTGGTGTTCCAAAGTGGGGGAGGTCTCGTCACAGGTCAAGCTGAAAATACCGTATGATTCAGCGTCCAAGGCATATCTTAGCAACGGGCAGGCGGGACTGGCACCAATGGTCTTCGTTGTTGTTTGCAACCGGATCGCTCGGTGTAACCCGGTAACCTAGCGACAAAAATGGAAGGCTAAATCGGATGAGCGTTGTACTGGTGATCGGCTGCGAAGACGAGTTTCGTCTAGCCTTGCCGTGGTGCAAGCGATTGGCCCGTCGTGATGAATCATCCATTCGGATCGCGATTCGAGGGCTTGATCGGAACGTTTTGACCGAACAAGTGCGGCGAACAGCCGCTGAACGTTTGCAAATTTCATCGGATCGCGTGACGGTGGACACCGTTGACGAGTCGGTCGAGGCAGTCCTGGAATACCTCGCCGAATCGAATGACGAGCCGTTGCTGATCTGTTACCAGTCCAATGATCACAGTTGGCAGCAGACGCTGTTCGAGCGAGCGACCTGCGACGTGATGTGGATTCACGTTGGCAGTGATATTGGTTCAGAATCGATCGGTCGCGTCTATTGCGTTGATAGCGGTAATGGATCGATCTCGACCCGGCTAGGGGAATCAATGTTGGGCGTCTCGTCGGACGAGTCATTGCTATTTGTCGAAGACGATTCGAGTGATTTCGTGACCGACGCCGTCGAGGGTGATCTGGTTTTGGTGGGCGTTGATCCTCTTAGCGATTCGGAGTCGCTTTATCGATGGGCCAGGAAGCGAATTTCGCAGCCCGCGGTGGCTAACTTTGCGCTCCTACGCCATGGCGACACACTGATCGACAACGCTGCGGCAAGAATTCGAAAGTGGTTTGCGTCCATCGCGCCACCGATGGAACGCGAACAGCGGACAGCGCTTGCGCAAGATGTCGAAACGGGTTCGCGGCCGAATTTTGAGTTCTTTGCCTTAATTTCGGCGGCAGCGATGATGGCTGCGTTCGGGTTGGTGCAAGATTCGGCGGCCGTCATCATTGGCGCGATGTTGATTGCACCGTTGATGACACCAATTCTGGGAGCCGGATTAGCGCTCGCTCACGGCAACCGGCCGTTGTTTCAGTCATCGCTGCTGACGATCGTGCTCGGGTTCATTGGCGCGCTACTGTCCAGCATCCTGATGGGATGGACGGTGGGACTATTTCAAGAGCTGGCGGCGACTGACGAAATGTGGGCTCGATGTCGACCTTCACCACTCGATTTTGGTGTCGGGATGATTGGCGGACTTGCGGCGTCCTATGCCCGCACTCGATCGCACTTGTCATCGGCGCTTGCCGGTGCAGCGATTGCGGCGGCTTTGGTGCCACCGATTTCCACCGCGGGTCTGCAGATTGCAATGGGCAACTGGTACCCGACCGAAAAGGGGTTTCCGATTGCCGGTCCGCTGCTGTTGGTATCAGTCAATGTGTTGACGATCATGATCGGATCGTCGTTCATCTTGTGGGCGCGAGGAATGCGCAGTGAGACAAAAATTGATGCTCGGTCACGATGGTCGTTGCGAGTCTTGGCGAGCCTTTTGTGCATCGTGCTGTTGGCACTGATCTGGCTGTTGCGTTGGTCCGCTGCGGATGCATCACTCGGGCAGTGATACGTCGCTAGCGTCGACATAGCCTTGACGAATTTGGATTGCTTCGTCTTTGCGTCTCATGAACGCGTCCAAAACGTTGGGGTCAAAGTGAGTTCCGCGACCTTCGTTCAAAATTTCCAAGCACTTGTCGACCGGGAACGCCGCCTTGTATGGCCGCTGCGAACTCAATGCGTCGAAGACGTCGGCAACTGCAACGATACGTCCTTCGATGGGAATGTTTTTATCGGCTAGTCCGTTTGGATAGCCCGATCCGTCCCATTTTTCGTGGTGCGTCGCTGCGATTACCGACGCTAGCTTAAGAACCGGCGACGTTGTCGAACTCATGATCTGCATGCCGACCGACGTGTGTTTTTTCAACCGGATCGATTCTTCGTGACTTAGCGGGTTGATGATCCGGCGACCAATGCCACAGTGACCGCGCATGATCTCGAATTCGTGCGGATCCAGTTTTCCAGGCTTATGCAAAATAGCATCGGGGACGCCAATCTTACCAACGTCATGCAATTGAGCAGCTTGTTCGATCAAGTCGATGGCGGCGCGAGGGAAGCCTAGTTCGTCCGCGATTAGCGCCGCGTATCGTCCGACCCGAAGCACGTGTTGTCCGGTGTCATCGTCACGGTATTCGCCGGCTCGTGCCAAGCAGTGGATGGCTTCTTGACGTGAACGGATCAGTTCGCGAGTTCGCACGCGGACTTGTCGTTCAAGTTGTTCAGAGTACTGCGCCAAGTGATCTTGGTACGCCTTTACGGCCAACACGTTTTCGACGCGAAGGATCAGTTCGCTGGGGTCGACGGGCTTGGCAAGAAAATCGGAAGCACCCGAACGAAGTGCTTGCAGTTTCACATCGGACGACGTGCTGGCGGTCAACACCACTGTCGGAATCAGCTTGAGTTCCGAATCGGATTTCATCGTTTCAAGGATCTGCAACCCGGATACCTTGGGCATGTTGATGTCAAGCAACACGATATCGGGACGCTGGTCTCGGATCTTGTCGATCGCCAGGGTCGAATCGGTGGTGGTGATGAACTTTGCGAATCCATCTTCTTCCAAGTAGGCTCGCACAATTTCGATGTTGGTGGATTCGTCATCCACGATCATGACTTGCGACTCGCGGACGGCCACACTGCTCCGCTCTGCGGAGACAGGCGAGAAGTCAGAGCCCAAGACCAACGTGCTCTTTGATGGGTCTTGGTCGGATACGCTGAACGTGTCAGGAATTGAAGTGATGTTGGTCATAGGGATTCGAGAGCTCTCTTCCGAAATTGCCTGCTAGTCTTAAAGCCTAGGTCAGCACACAGACATTCCGGATTTTGTGGGGCAGAGTGAGGCGAATTCGTTATTCGTTAGGATGGTTGTGACGGTTAGTTGGATCGTAGGCCATGCTACGATCAGTTCGTTCGACCTTGTTTTAGTACCAGCTACGTGGCGTTGGATTCAGTCGTTTCAACGAAATCGGGCACTTCGATTCGTGACCTCATTTCGCGAAGACTAACGAGGATCTGGCGTATTTCTTCTAGGTCGCCGTCTGAACCCAGCGACTCCAAATGAGCGGCTTGTTCAGACATCCCTGCGAACCCGCAGTTGCCGCTTGAGCCTTTCAGAGAGTGACCCATTTCGGTTAGTGAGGATCGATCTTCGTCGACGATGGCTTTTTCGATCATGTCGAATCGTTCGTCGAGTCGGTTTACGAATTGAGCGACGATTTCGCGGAACCGTTCTTTGTGAATCGGTAGAGTCGACCGAATCGGTTCAGTACTGGATACTTCGGGGGCTGGTAACGCGTCGACTATCTGGATTTGAGCAACGCCGGTTTCCAAACTGACTTCGAGCCCGGCGATTTCTGCGAGCATGGAAATCAAACGATCGAAGTCGACTGGCTTGGTGAGGAATCCCGTGCAACCGGCATCCAGGCATTCCTGTTCGGCGTGCTGCATTGCGTGTGCAGTCAGGGCAATGATGGGTTTGTCATAGCCTTGGGCACGCAGTGTCCGCGTTGCGGTGTATCCATCCATGATGGGCATTTGCATGTCCATTAGGATCACGTCCCATTCTTCGGCGGTTGCTAGTTGTACGGCTTCGAGTCCGTTCTCGGCAGTTCGGTACAAGGCGCCAGACTCTTCCAGAATCACGCTCATCAACTCGCGATTTTCCTCACCGTCATCGACCAGTAGGACTCGCATGTTGGGTAACCGAATCGCAAGATGCGTTTCGCTTTCGGTGGCGGATTCCAGCTCTTCAATGTTGGGATGATGCAGTTCGACTTCGCCTTCACAAGGAGCGTCGATCGTGACGGTGAAGACACTTCCTTCGTTCACTCGGCTGGTGACGGCGATGCCGCCACCGAGCGCTTCCGCAAATCGTTTGCTGATCGACAATCCTAGCCCTGTGCCACCAAAGCGGCGAGTCACGCTGGCATCGGCCTGTGAAAACGGGTTGAAAATCTTTTCGGTGGATTCAGCCGTCATGCCGATGCCCGAGTCAATCACTTGGAAAACCATGACGGGGTTGCCGCCCGCGTTTTCCCATCGCGTGATGATTTTTACGCCACCATTTTCGGTGAACTTGATCGCGTTGCCGGCCAAGTTTGTCAGAATCTGTCGCAGTCGGGCGGGGTCAGTTTGGACGGTTTTGGGAATCATTCCGTCAAATTCGTATTCCAACGTGATCGACTTTTCTTCCGCACGAATTCGCATGACCGTAACGACTTCGGCGACGATGCGATCGACCTCGGTCGAAAGTGATTCGATTTCCAATCGATCAGCTTCGATCTTGGACAGGTCCAAGATATCGTTGATCAAGTTCAGTAAGTGTGTACCACTCGAGTGAATGGTGTTAAGGTGTTTTCGCCGCTTGTTTTCGTCGTGTTCGATGTTCCGCTGCAGAACCTCGGTGAAACCAAGGATGGCGTTCATTGGCGTGCGGATCTCGTGACTCATGTTCGCCAAAAACGCACTCTTGGATTGGTTCGCTGCCTCGGCGGCGTCACGCGCCTTGGCGAGTTCGACTTTGTTTTCTTCCAAGACGGTGATGTCTTCCAGCGTTACCATCGTTCCACACCCAATGATGGGCGTGCTATTGACGTTCAATGTTCGATGGTGGTCACCGACTTTGATTTTCATCAGACGGCCGTTCACCATCTGACCAGTCCGAAGAGACTCGTCCCAAGGCAACTCGTCTTCGCAAATCCACGGGAGCGAGGACGTTTTTTGGCCTTCGGTTTCTTTCACATCCCTTTGCAGGCAATCGGCCAGCAGTTGATTGACCAAGATGATTCGGTCGCGGTCGTCAATCAGTAGAAGTCCGACACCTAAACGATTGAAGGTGTCACGCACATGTTTAGGAGCCGCGCCGTGAGGGTCGAGGCTCTCGAGCGCCTTACGCAGAAAAAACGAAAACTGAATCAGGCACGAAGGGATTAACACAATCATCAGCCACGCAGGTGCCCAATAGTTCAGCCCCCAGAAGCCACCGGTCGATCGGAAAGCGACTTCCAAACGCCCGAATCGCTTACCGCTGCGGAACACGGGAACGGACATGTGATCGGCGTCGACGTCGGTACCACCGGTCCATGCGGTGTCGTGATTTTCGGTGGCGACCAACAGTTCGCCGTCGTCAGATCGGAAACCAATGCTCGTGATTTTTTCGTCTCGAGCGACGATTGACAGAAGCACCATGTTGAGTGCTTCGGTTTTTTCTTCGGCCATCAAAACCGTCGCGTTGATTGCTAACGCTTCACATAGCTTTGAGCGACCGTGCAGGAGTTCACGTTGCTCGTTAGGAAAGAACCCAAACGCGCTTGCGCACAAAATCGTGCCGACCATCAATCCGACCAGGCCGAACGAGATACGGAGGCGAATCGGTATTCGTGAGTAAAGACGTTTCATGGTGAGTCGTTAGGTGGGAATTGTGCTCGCAGATATTGCAATTGCCGAGCACAATGGGTGTGTATGAGGTTGGGTTAGGTTCGATCGGATTGGTTGTTGGGTTCGTTGTCGAGCGCTTCGCTGCGGCGAGCCATCAGTTCCTCGAGCGACTCGCTGTCGGAGGTGTCGCCTGATCCTTGCATGATCAACAACGGGTCGACAGCGCGCCAGGCCGGCATTTGAGCCAGCAGTCCGGACGCCAGAACACCGCTGCGCAGCGCCCAGGCAATGACACCAACGGTCACGCTAGAAGCCGCAGCACCGGTCGCGCCAACGACGATCAGGTCACCCTGGATTTGTGATTCAAGCTGGTTGCGATGTTGGTCCAATTCGTTCCACATTGCACCCGGTTGGGTTAGCAAAATGTAGTTCAGTTGGGACTGAGTCGATTCGGATTGTGTGTCAAGAACACCGCTTCGCGATACAGAAGACTTCGTGCCTTGGCGATTTTCTTCGTTCTGAGAATTTTGGGAATCGAAATCGCTTCCGTCCTGGCCAAGGATCGCCGCCAGCGCTGCTGGATCGCTCGATTGAGCAACCGTCGACGAAGTGTAGGTATCTTCGACGGTGGTTGGCATCACGATGTTTTGCTTGTCGTCATCCTCGTCATCGGCATTCTTTGACGTGACGATACCGCTAACGATCGCATTTTTGTCGCCGTCGGAATCGCTCGATTTCTCTTGGCTCGCGTCTTCCTCTGAGTCGCTTGCTGAACTTGTCGTGTCGGCTTGCTTGGAAGCATCCGGCAACAATCCCGACGGCAGCAATGGAACAGAGGACGATTCCCTTGCATTGACAGTCAAGACAAACGATGCGTCCCGAAACAGGCCGCCTAAGTCGGTTGCTCGCACGGTCACGTTGACTGTGGGTTCGGTGTCAAAGTCCAACGATTGTGTGGTTTTGAGTTTTAATTGACCGGCTACGATTTCGAATCTTGCATCGTCAACGGTCCAAGTGTGCAGGTCACCGGCGTCGGGATCGACGGCTGTTACGGTCCCGACAATCGCCCCGGATGCGGAATCCGCGACACTTGAATTGTCGAGGTTGATTCCAGTGGGCGCCTCGTTCGACGGGCCGATATTCACGTTATACGACGCGGTGTCTTCTGGGCTTCCAGCGATCGCT
>JBAUHR010000317.1:0-20728 GCA_049680385.1 Rubripirellula sp.
AAGAAGCGAATCACGAAGAGTCATCAACAAAGCCTCGTATGTCAGGTGCCAAACGAAGTTGGCAAAGTAATTGTTTTGTTTCCGATCGATCGGTCGCTACCGAATCGCTGATCCATTAGCGGTTCGAAAGAGACTGTTCGAAAGGTGAATTATGGGATCGCCACGATCTGGTTCGATCGAACGATTGGTGTCAGGGTAGCGCGAAAAAGTCAGCGATCGTGACTCGATCGGGTCGCAAAAATCAGACCCACGGCCACCGAGACGGCGGTCGAGAATCGGGAATCGTAGGTAAAAACGGCGTTGATCGCATCGGGGACGAGGGGGCCGAAGGCCGAGCGAGAACCAGGACCAGAGTGTAGTCGAGCGCTAGCTATTGGCAACGGAAATCAGCTGGGGGACGGGGTTTAGGTCAGTTTGTAGCAATTGTTGGCGTTTTCCGGGCGTGCCCAGTCCATTTAGAGTTGCCAAATGGGCCAGTCCGCAGGCGGAACTGCGCGGTATCAGGAGGAGATCGGTTGGACGTACATCGTGTGCCAAAAGTTCCGGTATTGCGTGGTTTGGTTGGCGGTTGCTAGTGTCCGATCGACTGGGACCGAGCCGTAGGGCTTCCTCTGGCGGCGGTCCAATGCCACTCGTGCCCGCGGAAGTACTCATCAAATGGCCCTTATCTATCGCAATCGCCATCGTTCGCATCACCAGCTCGCCCAAAATCCCGGTGATCTGAACCGCAGAGGGCTAACGAGGCGAAATTTGAGTCGAGGCAAGTCGATGAGTGCGGTGTCGTTGCTGTTGTCGTCGGCGATACTCTCGTTGGGGGGGTGTCAGTGGGCGGCTAGTGGACAAAACTCCACCGGCGCAAGGCTCTACGAGCAAGGTCAGTATTCGGCAGCCTTGCAACAGTTTCAAAAGGTAATCACCACCGACCCGAACAATGCTGACGGCTACTACAACCTGGCAGCGACCAATCACCGACTGGGCAACCAACGCAGCGATTCCCAGCAGTTGGCTCAAGCCGAAGCTCTTTACAACCAATGTCTCGACCACGACCCCAACCATGTCGAATGTCACCGTGGGCTAGCGGTTTTGCTGACGGACACCGGTCGTCCCGACCGCGCTTTCGCTCTGATGAAGAACTGGGCTGCCCAGAATCCTGACTTTGCCGAGCCTCGCGTCGAGCTGGCGCGGTTGTACGAAGAGGTCGCCGATCCAGGCACAGCACTGAAATACCTGGAAGATGCGGTCCAAAAAAATCCAAATAATGCGAGGGCCTGGTTGGCTTTGGGCCGGTTGCGTGAGCAATCCGGGGATTTGAACCAAGCGGTCCAGAACTACCAACGCAGTCTCGCTCTCAACGGCATGCAGCCAATGGCGGCCGAACGAGTGGCCGTTTTGGCTCGTCAAATCAGTGCCAATGCCGAGACTTCGTACGCCAACGGACAATCCCAGATCGCAACCCAGCCGAATTTTAACAGTGGCATGGTCCGCCAGTACTAGTCCGCCAGTACTAGTCGTCCGGACGAGTTAAAGTCCCAGACAAAATGGTAACCCGACGCGTTAGCGAGGGACCGGCATGAAATCCCTCGCTGACGTGTCGGGTTACCAAGCCAGTTCCATGGGGTCTTCGTGTCCGATGCACGCGACAGCCCGACTTGGTCCTCCGGTCGCCCAATCTCTTTGAAACGCCTACATTCTGCGTTTTCGCCTCCCCACCCCAATCATGTTTCTGCCATGAAATCGATGGAAAAAATTGTGTCGCTGTGCAAGCGACGTGGCTTCTTGTTTCAATCCAGCGAAATTTATGGCGGGATCCAGGGGTTTTGGGACTATGGACCGCTGGGCGTCGAGCTGAAGCGGAACGTCAAAGAGGCGTGGTGGCAGGACATGATCGCCGGCCACAACGAATTGGTCGCCCCAGACGACGCTCCCGGCACGTTTGAAATGGTCGGGCTTGATTGCACGATCATCATGCACCCGCAAGTCTGGAAGTGCAGCGGCCACTTTGACCTGTTCCATGACCACATGGTCGATTGCAAAGAATCCAAGAAACGATATCGGTTTGACCAAATTCGCGGTCGCTGGGTCGAAAGCAAGGGCCAAAAGGTTTTTGTCGCCACGATGGCCGAACAAGAACAGGAGCTCGACGAAGTTCGCCGCCGCGGCATGAAGTACTTCAAACTGCGAGCCAAGGACGCTGACAAGCTGACCGTCGATGACCAGTCGATCACCATCGATAAGCTCGGCGACACGACACAAGTGCTTGCACCGGATGCGAAGACGCTCGACACGTTGACCGAGCCACGCGAGTATAACTTGATGTTCAAGACGACCGTAGGCGCGCTTGGCGGCGAAGACGACTACACGTTTTTGCGACCCGAAACGGCCCAAGGTATCTTCGTCAACTTCAAGAACGTTTTGGACAGCAGCCGAGTCTCGTTGCCGTTCGGTATCGGCCAGATCGGCAAGAGTTTCCGTAACGAGATCACGCCAAGGAACTTCACGTTCCGGTCGCGAGAATTCGAGCAGATGGAAATTGAGTTCTTCTGCGCACCGGATCAATCGCACGCCTGGTATGGCTATTGGCGTGACCGCCGACTGGCTTGGTACAAGTCACTAGGTTTGTCGGACGAGTCGCTGATCATGCGCGAGCATCACAAGGACGAACTGGCGCACTACAGCGTCGGTACTGCCGACATCGAGTACGCGTTCCCGTTCTTGCCCGAAGGCGAATACGGCGAACTGGAGGGGATCGCGCACCGCGGCGACTTTGATTTGCGCAGCCACATGGAAGGCAAGTTGGATCCGAAGACCGATCCGATGACGGTCGAGCTGGGCGAAAATGGCAAGCCAAAGTATCGCGGCAGCGGCAAGGATCTGTCCTATCGCGATGAAACGACGAACGAGAAGTACATTCCTAATGTCATCGAACCGTCGGCCGGTGCCGATCGCGGCGTGCTGGCGTTCCTGTGTGAAGCCTATACCGAAGACGAAGCGCCGGACGAAAACGGCAACATGCAGACTCGCGTGGTGATGAAATTGCACCCGCGTTTGGCGCCAATCAAAGCGGCCATTTTCCCGCTCGTCAAGAAAGACGGGATGCCCGAAGTTGCTCAAGCGATCTACGGCACGCTGAAAAAACAGTTCAACGTTTTCTACGACGAAAAAGGTGCGGTCGGCCGTCGATATCGACGCCAAGACGAAGCCGGCACACCATTCTGTATCACGGTTGACACGCAAACGATGACCGATCAAACCGTCACGATTCGTGATCGCGATACGCTTGAACAATCACGAGTGAAGATCGACGACTTGACCGAAGTGCTGACTCGCCGAATCAACGTTTAAGCGTCATCGCATTGCTCGCGAGCGATTGTCCCCAATCAGTTTTACTCGCGTTCTGCGGCAGTCGTACGGCCGGTTCCTACCGGCCGATCCCAAGTTGGCCGGTGGGAACCGGCCTTACATCTAACTTTAGAATGGGTCAACGGATCAGCCGTCTGGCTAGCCAACCCCGGTCGATTCCAGGATCGATCGGGTGTTCGGGAATGCCGTATTGGTCCAGCACACTTGCCGCCGCCATTTGGCCACTGATCACGGCGCCCTCCATCGTCGCCGGCCAGCCGGTTTGAATCCAATCGCCGGCCAAATGCAGCCAGGGCAGGGCAGTGCGAGCGGGCGGGCGCAGTCGCTCGACATCTGGCGTGACCGAGAACACGGATCGAGGATCGGTCACGATTCGGTTGGCCAACAGTTTGGCGTCCCGCGCGGCTGGGAACTGATGGGCAAGTTCTGTTTGCACGGTGCGGATCAGTTCGCTTTGCGAAAGTTGCCGCGTCTGATGCGAAGCGCTGACGACGACTTGATAGTAGTGTCGGCCGGATGGATTCGAATGATTCGCAACGAGCGGTTCGCGAAAGATCCACTGCGCGGTTGTCCCGACCATCACGGCGTGCGGCATGTCCATGATCGGCCGGTCGAACCAAAGGTGGACGCCAGTGATCGGCGAGGTTGGCAGCCCAGTCCACTGGCCGATTGCCGGCAGCGACAGAATCACCGACGAGCCGGCAAAAAGTGACTCGATCCGAAACCAGGGAACGGCTGAAATGACGTGATTGGCGATGAAGCAGCGTCCATCGGTTGCCTGCACGATCGCCCGCTGGTCTTCGCCGGCATCGACCTGCGAAACGGGGCACTGCTGGATCAGATCAACATCTCGTTTGGTAATAGAGTTGGCCAGTTGGTTGCCGATCAGTTCGGATAAGGGAAGTTTGGGAATCCAGATGTCGCTCGCGCCACGCGCGGCTGCGAAGCCGTCGATAAGAACTTTGCGAGCTGCCGCCATCGAAACTCGGTCAGTGGTTTCGCCCAACGCGCTGACCAAAATGACGTCCCAAAACCGAGTGACCGTTTCGTCGTCCTGTTGGTTTTTGCGAAGCCACGTCGCGGCTGTTTGGTCGACGAGCGTTGCTTCGGTTGTCCGCATCAGTCGCCAGAGTCCGCGGCCGATTTGTCGTTTCTGGGCCGACGAAAGATAACGCAGCGAGCCAAACGCCGGCGCCAAATGAAAGGGCGGCGGCAACCAACGGGACGGGGCAAACGGACTAGGCGAATGGTTCGGATGCAGAAATTGAAGTCGGTCATACCGTTGCCACTGGTCCCCAAGGCCGTGGCGTCGCATCAATTGCAATAGATTGGTGCAGCATCCCATCGCAACGTGTTGGCAGTAGTCGACCGTTTCGCCGCTTTCGCGATCGGTGAACGAACCGGCGCGACCGCCCGCGGTTCGCTTCGATTCCAAAACCGTGATTTCAAAGCGATCCGGCGCGGCATCCATGATCGCATCGGCCGCCGACAACCCAGCCAATCCACCACCGATGATCACAACGCGTTGTTTCGCTGTGCTGTCCGTCAACGCCTTGTCTCGTTATCGCTAAAAAGTTCGTGCGGTGGCGCAGGCAGGCGACGAAACATCGGCTTGATGAAGTGCCGCGAAACCAAATCGAACTTTTCTCGCTTAGACAATCCAACGCGTCGCTGCAGCACGGATCCGGGGGCGGCGGCGATCTTGGCGAGTAGTTTGCGGTACCGTCGCCACATCATGCTGAACATCGGCCGACCGTCCGGATGCAGTGAATTCCAAACTTCCCATCCGGATTCGAAAAGGCGTTCCGCTCGGCGGACTTCGTCATCGACCAAGCACCTTAGCCGATCGTCGGGCCGCGGCATCAGCAGGTCGTCCTCGCTAAGCCCGTGTCGTTCATAGTGCTGTCGCGGCAGATAGATTCGGCCACGCTCGGCGTCTTCGGAAATGTCGCGCAGAATGTTCGTCAACTGGAACGCCAAGCCACAGTCGATCGCTGCGGCGGTCGGCAACGGATCTTCGTATTCCCAGATATGCAGGCACGCCAATCCGACCGATGACGCGACCAGATAGCAGTAGTGTTCGAGTTGTTCGTAGGTGTCGAAACGAGTTTTCTGTTGATCAGCGGTCACGCCATCAATGATCTCTAACAAGTACCGCGACGGAATTTGGTAGCGCATCGACGCGTCGCGTAATGCTGGAAAGACCTGATTGGCCGATCGCTGCAGATTAACCGGCATGCGTTTCTTTGAAATCGTCGGCAAAACATCGGCTGGCAAAATCACTTGGTCAATCGGCGCTCCATCCGACATGTTCGCTTCGGTCGCTCGGCGCCACCAATCAAGCCAAATCGACCGAGTCGCCGATGGAGCATCACAGTCGCCCAAGTCATCGGTGATTCGTGCAAATGCATAGAGAGCACACATCGCCCGGCGTTTGGGCCGCGGCAGCAACCAAAACGAGCGATAGAAATTGCTGCCGCTGCGCCGCGAGATGCGTCGGACGTGGCGATAGCTAGCGGCGACAGATGGGGGGCGGTTCATTTCTTTAGCAGCATAGCCGCCCGGCCAGCCACCGAGAACAGCGCGAACTACAGCCAACCCAACCAGGCTCGCGTCAGCATCCCGACCTGCTTGGTCTTCGAGACTCTTGGACGCACTCGTAGGACATCAAAATCGATCCGCCGTATCGCGTTGATCGTTGCCAGACCGCCGTGCGCAAACAGGCGTACATCGGCGGCTAACCAGGATGGCACTCGGTCGGCCAGCGGCAAACCGCGGCGAAGGAAACGTTCGGCCAGCTCGCATTGTTGGCTGACGGCATCGCGAATGCCGGCTGGTGTTGAGTTACGATCAACGCCCATCGCCAAATCAGACTCGGTCACACCGCAACGCTGCATCTGGTCGGCCGGCAAATAGATCCGCCCGATTTCAAAGTCTCGCTTCACGTCTTGCCAGAAATTGGCCAACTGCAATCCCGTACAGATTTGGTCGGACAGAGCGACCGAATCATCGTCACAGCAGTCGCCCATCTGCAAAACGACTCGCCCCACCGGATTGGCCGACCGGCAACAGTAATCGATCAGTTGGTCGACGTCGGCATACCGCGTCGTTGTTTGATCTTGGCGAAAAGCACTCAGCAGGTCATCAAACGGTTGCTTCGGCAACTGGAACCGAACAATCGTGTCGGCTAGTGCTACAAACGGGGCCGTTGGCGGAAAACCCGCGAAAGTCGCGTCGAGTTGTTGCTGGGTTTCCGCCAGTCGTTTGGTCGCGATTTGCGGCGACGGTGACTCGTCCGCCAAGTCGTCCGCCGTCCGGCAAAACGCGTAAACGTCGTAAAAAGGCTGTCTTAGGCGTTTCGGCAACAAGATGCTGGCAACCAAAAAGTTCTCGTAATGAGACTTGGCGATTGCCGCCGTCATCGTTCGGCCGCGGCTCAATTCGGCCGGGTCGACGTTCCAATGGCTGACTTCCTGGTTGCCCCGGTTGGACGCTTCGGGCGTCTCGCGGTTATCTTGGGAAAGACGATTCAACGGACACATCCCTCCAGTTCCAGCGTTACGAATGAAAATTATTTTGGCCGCGCCCCGAGGCTTCTGTGCCGGCGTCAACATGGCGGTCGATTCTTTGGAATTGACGCTGCAAAAGTTTGGGGCACCGGTCTATGTGTATCACGAGATCGTTCACAACAAATATGTGGTCGACACGTTTTCATCCAAAGGCGCGGTCTTCGTCAACACGATCGAAGAGATCCCCGAGGACAGCGTCGTGCTGTTTTCCGCTCACGGCGTCTCGCCAGCGATCCGCCAGCAAGCCCGTGCCCGCAACCTGAACGCGCTCGATGCAACCTGCCCACTGGTCACCAAAGTTCACCTCGAAGCGATTAAGTACGCCAAGGGTGGTTACACCATCATTTTGATTGGCCACGAAGGTCACGACGAGGTGATCGGCACGATGGGTGAAGCTCCCGAAGCGATCGTGTTGGTCGAGGACGAAGCGGGTGTCGCCGCGCTCGAAGTCGCCGACGAAACCAAGCTGGCGTATCTGACCCAAACAACCCTCAGCGTTGACGATGCCAACCGCATCATCACCAAGCTGCGCGAGCGTTTTCCGAACATTGAAAGTCCGCCCAAAGCCGACATCTGCTACGCCACCCAGAATCGCCAGGAAGCGGTTCGAGTGTTAAGCGATCAGGCCGATGTCGTCGTCGTGCTGGGCAGCCAGAACAGCAGCAACAGCCAGCGGCTGCGCGAGTTGGCAGCCGACGAGCACAAGCAAGCGTTTTTGGTTGATGGTCCCGAACACTTAGACGCCGAAGCGTTTTCAAAAGCGGACACGGTCTTGGTCACGGCCGGTGCCAGCGCGCCCGAGTCGGTGGTCCAGGCCACGATCGATTGGTTGGTCGAGCGTTTTGGTGCCACGGTCGAAGTCGCTTCGATCCGCGAAGAATCTGTCCACTTCCCACTGCCAAAACCACTGCGTGCGTTCGCTGCTGAAACGCGTAAACAATCATCACGGTAAGTTTGGCATCACCACTAGTTTGGCATCACCGTAAGCCAGGATTCGCCCTGGCTGTTTTTCATTCGCCGAGAAGATAGGAACGACCTCGCATGGCCGCCAAAGAACAACAGCGTCAAAAGAAGCTAGCCAAGAAACGATCCAAAGAGCTTGCTCGTAAAAAATCACAAGCGCGTGAAAAGAACCGTATGCAGTCGTTTGCCGGACAGTTCGAAGCCGGACTCACCGGTCCAATCGAACGCTGCCTGGCCGCGGAAGGTCTATTCGATTCGCCCAGCAAGTTTGGCAGTGTGTTGGTCAGTCGGCGTATGCCCGATGGTCGCTTGTGTGTGGTCCGCTTCTTGATCGACGGGTTATGTTTGGGCGTCAAAAACGCGAACGCGTTCTTCTGTTTCCCGTCACAGCTCAATAGCACGATCGAGTCGGGGCCCGAGAACATGGTTGCCGTCGCTCCGCCCGCAGCAAAGAAGATGATCGAACAAGCGATCGCATTCGCGGCTAAGTTCGAACTTCAGCCCGCGCCCTACTATGCCAAAGTTTCAGCCGTCTTTGATGACATCGATTCGTCAGAGTGCGAGACTGATTTCGAATTTGGCCGCGACGGGCAACCCGTGTTTGTGACTGGCCCGTACGATACCGATCAACGCATCGGAGAAATCACCGACAAGCTGCAGCGGACCGCCGGCCAAGACAACTACGTCGTCGAATACGACGAAGGCTACGGTCTGGAAGATGAAATGGATGGGACATCATGGTCGGACGATCCCGAACTCGATGCCGACATCAACGAAGATGTCGTCGGTTAGCTGAAGCCAGCCGGCAACAACAGTTGTAATGCAGGCTGGCAGCCTGAACTACGAGTCCGGCGACTAAATCTTTCGACCTCACCTCGCAATCGAAAACGTTCGTTCCATGCTTCGATTCTTTTTCCTGGTCCTTCTACTCGCCCGTATCGTGGTTCCAGCGCTGGCCGATAACGCGGTCGTGCGAGAACCAGAGACCTTGCCGCGACTGACCGCCGGCGTGGCGCCCGCGACTTTCGCTGAGATGTGGGGCGACTTCGACGCTCGCGCCGAACCACTGGAAACGGAAACACTGCATCAATGGGACGAAGACGGCGTGCGGCTGCGGATCGTGCGGTTTCGCATCGGAGTCTTCAAGGGGCAAACAGCCAGGCTCGCTGCGGTTGTCGGTGTCCCAGTGTCGTCGATCGAGAGCGGCGAGAAGATCCCAGGTCTTGTCCAGATCCATGGCGGCGGACAGTTCGCCGACTATCGGGCGTGCTTAGCAAATGCCAAGCGTGGTTATGTGACCGTCTCGATTGCCTGGGCCGGTCGCATCTCGGCTCCCCAGTATCGCGTTTCGGAATCGGAGGTGAAGCTGTTTTGGGACAACAAGACTGACGACCCTCGTTACAGGTTGACCACAGACTGGGGCGCGGTCGACGGCTACCACGCGCCGTGTCGCAATCCGGCAAATAACTTTTTGTCCACAGGGCCAGCCGCATGGACGATCGACGATATCGAATCGCCTCGCAACAGCCCGTGGTTCCTGTGCGCGATCGCCGCACGACGCGCACTCACCTTTTTGGAACAGCAGCCCCAAGTCGATGCCGACCGGCTTGGCGTCTACGGCCATTCGATGGGCGGCAAGTTGACGGTGATGACCAGCGCCGACGATCGGGTCAAAGCGGCTGCGCCGTCGTGCGGCGGAATCAGTGATCGGGACAACGCAAGCGAGCTGTTTCGAAAAACGATCGGTGATGATGTCAGTTTGAAACAGATCACTTGCCCGATCATTTTTTTAAGCCCGTCAAACGACTTTCACGGACGAATCGGCGACCTTCCTCGTGCCGTCGGCGAAGTCCAAAGTGACGATTGGCGAGTCACTTGTTCGCCGCATCGCAGTCATCAAGACTCGGCCGAGTACGAAGTCGCTAGCTTGCTGTGGTTCGATCAGCACCTCAAAGGCAGTTTTGAATTTCCCGAAACGCCGCTCACCGACGTTCAACTGATCGGCAAAGACGCATCGCCAAAGATCACCGTTACGGCCGATACGAATCGCGATCCGTTGTCGGTCGATGTGTTCTATACCCAGCACGGGAAAGATACGGAACTGTCCTCGGACCGCGACAACACCGTCAATCGGTTTTGGCGTTATGCCAAAGCGACTCATTCGAACGGCAAATGGATAGCAACGCTTCCTTTGGGCACCGTCGACAAACCGCTGTGGGTTTATGCAAACGTGACTTACGCATTGGACCAGCCTGTATCAGGCGCTGGTTATTACTACGGCATCTACAACGCCAAATCGTTCAACGTGTCATCGCTGCTCGATAAGGTGTCGCCGCAAGACTTGAAAGCCGCCAGTGTAAAACCCACGCTTCGGCCCGAATCGATGATTGAGTCGTTCGACGAAGACTGGCAAAAAGAGTGGTTTTCAAACAAGCCGGAAACCTGGCCGCGGATGACGCACAAGTTATACGATGATCAATTCAAGGCACCGAGCGACGACGCCCGACTTGCCATTGAAGTTCGCTGTGAACAACCCAATCAACTAGTCGTGATGATCGACGATCATGCTGCCGTCGTCGATCTTGCGGCGTCAAGTCCACAGCAACCCGATCAGTGGCAGCAAGTGACGTTGTCGCTTGCTGATTTTCGCAATCATGCGGGCGAATCGCTATCGAGTTGGACGGGGGCACGCGAACTGAAACTGTCCGATGCCGAGCGGTTGCATCCGGCTAAACGCGGGTCCGCGCCGTCACGCATCGTCGGTCAAAATTGGCGAGGCAACGAGCCCAAGTTTCGCAGTCTCCGCTGGTACAAGAACACAAATTAGCGGTCACGGATGGATGCGGTTTTTCGTTGTTCGGCGTCGTCGACGCCTAGGTGCTTCTCGTCATCTCTCTAACAGGTTGAGTTCTTAAACATGAAAAGCAATTACCGAATTTGGATTGCGGTCACTGCGGTCGCCATTGTCATCACCGCCTATGCCCAACGCGGCGGTGATCGTCAAGCCTCGCTTGCGCAGCCGTTTCGAGGTGTCGTCGCCGACGGAAAGGTCGAAAATGGTCTGTTTAAGATCGAGTCAACCGGCGTCACTACGAGGCCGGTTGTCGATGCGGCTCACGCTTTTCTAGCGGGTTTGACTGATTCGCAAAAACAGCGAACCACGTTTCCGGTCGACGACTCGGAATGGCGAAAGTGGGACAACCGACATTCTTACAAGCGACAAGGCGTGGGTTTTGACGAGATGGATCCCACGCAGCGAGAACTTGCCTTTGGGTTGATGCGTTCGAGCCTTAGCGCCAAGGGGCTGAAGATGTCACAAGACATCATGAAGCTAAACGGGACGCTCGCAGAACTGGCCAACAACTTCGACGAGTATGGCGAATGGTTGTACTGGATCACGATCATGGGCGAGCCATCGGAAACCGAACCTTGGGGTTGGCAGATCGATGGCCACCACTTGGTGATCAACTACTTTGTCTTGGGCGATCAGGTTGTGATGTCGCCAGTCTTTATTGGCAGTGAACCCGTTCACGCGACCAGCGGGAAGTTCAAGGGAACCATTGTCATGCAAGCCGAGCAAGATTTAGGGTTCGCCTTCATGAAATCACTCAGCCCGGAACAGCAGCAAGAAGCAACTTTGTCGGCCGTGAAGGATGGGAATAACGCTCTGACCGAAGCCTACAAAGACAACGTGGACTTGGACTATGCCGGATTGGTTGCGGCGAAGTTGAACGAAACTCAGCAGGAATCGTTGCTGGCTGTGATCGGCGAGTACGTCGGCAACATGGACGACGCCCATGCGGCGGTGAAAATGGACGAAGTTCGCAAGCATCTTGACCGCACCTATTTCGCTTGGGTCGGCGGCACAAACAAGGACAGCGTTTTCTATTACCGGATCCACAGTCCGGTTGTGTTGATCGAGTTTGATCACCAGCGACGTGTCGCGCCTTTTCGGTCAGGTGAACCCAGTCGCGATCACATCCATGCAGTCGTCCGGACACCCAACGGAAACGACTATGGAAAAGATCTACTACGGCAACACTACGAGGCCCATCACAGTGGTCACGATCACCCGCATCCTGCGGAATAGGTGTTGCCCGAGTTAAAGCGACTCGGTGGCCTTTTTCTTCGGTGCCGCTGGTTTCTTGGCTTTGGGTTTCTTTGCTTTGGGCGGCTCGATGTTGTTGTGTGCCGGAATCGGACTTTCAAAGCCCGCGTAGGCCTCTGGCTTGATGCCGCGGGCGTGGGTTTGATTGCCGAATGTGTTGGGTTGGAACGGCCCAACCAAAGCGATGTTTAAATCGGGTGTGATCGAGTCTTCAAGGCTAACTGCCCAAAGAATTCCGTTAACGATCAAGCGACGATAACCGTCGTTGGTCAAGTCTTCGGGGGTGCCATACAGCGACGTGAATGCACGTCCTTCTTTACCCGATTCGGATGGGTACGTACGCGTCCATTCCGAGGGCATCGGCGGCTGCGTCGCTGACGGCGGCGAATCGGGCGTCATGCCGTCAAGTGGCTGGGCCATGGTCAGAATGTCACCATCGGTTGGCTTGCCAACGTAACCACCCGCTTGAACCCACACGTCTTTGACCCCGCGCAATACAGGGTGATTCTTCATCTCGTCGATAATGGTGATTTTTGTACTCTGCACATGATTCTTGCCGTAGTGACCGACCCATGTTTGCCCAAGTACTTGATGGCCGAAACCGAGTTCGTAAGCGGGGTCTTTCGAATTGAACGAGTACTTCGCGTAAGGTTGATCGCTTGGAATTTGAAAACCGTGCGTAGACGTTCGCAAACCCACGACCGGTCCGCCTCGCCGCAGATAGTCGTCAAAATGTTTCATCTGATCGGCGGGTAAGTTTTGGAAGCGCAGGAACACAACGGCTAGGTCCGCCGTGTCGAGCGCCTCGATTCCTGGAATGTTTGAGGGTTTACCCGCGACGATTTCGCCGCTGTCGGGATCAATGTTGAACAGCACCGTGCATTTAAAACCATGATGCTTGGCCATGATTCTGGCCAAAGCAGGCAAGGATTCTTCCGAACGGTATTCATGATCGCCAGCCAAGAACACAATGTGTTTGCCGTGGCCGATTCCTGCGGTGCCTTCATACACCAGTGGAGCGGCCAAGCAGGTTCCGCTTAGGCTCAGCAGCATGAGAGTCAAGATAGACGCAAACTTCATCAAGGCACTTCTCGTCGTTGTGAAAATTCAAAGGTGGCTAGCCGCGGGGGCCACGCGATACACTTGGCCAGCGTTGTCGGCTCATTTTGCCGACCCTCATTTAAGTTGTCGCCAGCTCAGTAGCTCAGTAGGCTTGATCTTAATCTCGGACGCGGGCCGATGCAGATTTACTCAATGCTGCGAATCATGATTTGCTTTAGTTTCGCGTCGGTGGTTGGGTCGTGGCCTTGGATCATGATGGTGCCCGGTTCCAGTCTCAGTCCTCGACGAGGATTGGTGTCCGGCTTCCGGTCGTCGAACCAGTTGCTGACCTGGACGCCTTGTACCCAGGCCCCGATCTTTTGTCCGTGTGCGACTAGGACTAGCGTTGTCCACTCGTCGACTTCGCCGGCGACGAAGCGAGCATCTTGGCGTTTGAAGATTCCACCGGTGCCGGTATCGGCGGGGGCCAGTCGATTGCCATTGATGGCTTCATTGGATAACTGACATTCATAGCCCATCATTTCTTCGCCGGGAATGCAGCGAAAGAAAATTCCCGAGTTCAGTTCGGCTTTGGGCAATCGGTATTCTGCCAACATCACGAAGTCGCCGTACGATTCTTTCGATTCAAGCTGGGTGCGTCCGCCTTGGACGTGCAGTGCGCCGTCGTCGGTGATGGTGAACTCACCAGGCATCTTGGGGTATTTGGTCCACTGTGCAAGGTCTTCATCAAGCATCGTGGTCAGCCCCAGTGGTCGCAATCGGATGTTGCGAAACTCGATGCGACCGCTGTTGTGCTGCAGCCCGATTCGTCCTGGCGATAGGCCAACAGGATCGGTGAAATCGTTGACCAGCTTTCCATCGACACTGACCTTCAATGACTTGCCGTCCAACACCATTCGCATCGTTCGCCATGAATCGGCGACGTTGGCTTGGACACCGTCGTCTGCTTTTTGGCGGTCGACGATTCCCGCGGTTGGGAATGGGTTGTCGGTGGGGGCGATGTTGACTTCGTAGCAGTCCAGCGCCGGGTCTTCGGGGGCTAGCGGAGTTCTTAGGAACACGCCGCTGTTGGTTTTTGGGCCGGCGCTGTATTCCAATTCTAATTCGTAGTCTTGCCATGGCATCGACGTACACAGCAGGCACTTTTCACCGTCATCGACAATGATTTTTCCATCTTCGACTCGCCAGTTGGCGGCGCCGGTGATTTCCCATCCGAATAGGGTTTGGCCATCGAATAATCGGATCCAACCTTGGGCGGCCTCATCGGTGGGCAAGCGAACGGCCAGCAACTGTTCGGCGCTTGCCTCGTAGGCTTGCGGAGCAATCGGTGCCTTGGGTTTGGTCACTGCCGCGGCTTCGGGTGTGGGCGTGGCAGATGGTTCGGATTTGCTGCAACCAGACAGCAGGGTGACCGACAGTGTTAGAGATGCGATCGCGGAAGCATGGATCAGCGTGCGAAGGGTGAATTGCATTTTCATTTAATAGCCGTATCGATCAAAGTACTCGGCCCAATCTTGTCGAATCAACGTTTCGATTTCAGAGTCGAGTTGGTGTTGGTTGGTTTGGTATCCGCGGTGTTCGGTCTCGACCCAGTTCTCGATGTCTGGACGGACCGCATCGAAGTCGCTCAGGTGCAATGTTTGGTAAATGTTTTCGAGCGTCTTTGTGGGGTCGGCGATTAAGTCTTCGTATCGAATGTCGATCAGCCGACCGGCTGGGATTGCGTCTCGATCGCGGTGAAAGGACGCGTACATTCGGCGGAAGCAAGCGATCACGTATTGGGGAAGTTCGTCTTCGCTGGGGTGTTGGAGAGCCTGGACATCGTCGAGTCCCTTCCACAACCGAACCGTGGACGGAAACAGGGCGCGAGGGTCTCGCGTGATGTGAATGAACTTGGCGTCGGGAAACTCGCGGGCAAGTTGGGCGACTCGGCCGGTGTGCGTGGGGCTCTTGATGATCAGTGGGCGACCGGTCGACGTGCTGACCCTCAACAGGAAATGTCTCAGGCTTGCTAGCCATTTCTTGACATCCGCGTCGGGGACTCCCTCGAAATCCAAGTAGTCCATGTCGGTTGGCCCCTCGTTTGGGAACGCAATCCGGCGGTACGGGGATGGCAAACCAAGGGTCAGCAGGGCGAATTCATCTTCCTGGGGGCGGTCCCAACCGGCGGCCATGTTGTCCATCGGCCGTTTGCCGGGCAGCAACCAACCAGCGAACCGCTGAAAGAACCACTGCGAGATCAAAAAGTGGTGGGGAGCGAAGCATTGGAACGTCGACGGGCTGCTAAGTCGTTCGTCGCGAACCATCAACTCGTGCAGCAACGTTGTTCCGCTGCGCCAGTGTCCGACGATGAAGACCGGCGGGCCGTGCATTTCGGCATTGGCCAGTTTTCCGCGAAAAATCAACCATTGCAGCCCGGCCATGACCGTATTGAATGGAGTCGCCAAAGTGACGCCGATCAGGATCCCGTAACGTGTTGGGTGGATCCGGAAACGCCCGCTTTTCAATAGCCCCCACCACGTACCGGGCCTCATTCCGTGCCAAAAACGCGGTGAATAGAACGGATAGCGATGAAAGTCAGCTTTTTTGGCCGAGCTTTGTGAGGGCAGGGGAGCTGTCATCTGCAATGATATTAACCGGGGAAAGTCGTCGGCTGAAAGAATTTTCAGCGTCATGCAAGATCGAACGGAACCAAACGACCGTAAACACTGTAGTTGACTACCGTGTGATCGGGCAGCGGGATACGTTACGGTCGCTGACCGGTGCTTTTCACCAAAGTTCTGTTTTCTACGCGTTTCCGTGGTCCAAACCAGCCAGATGTCCTCAACACCCAGCCCGGCCGACGAATTGTCGGTCGCCGATCTACAGCGGCATATTCACAAAATGTACTTTGTTAAGGACGTCGCTCGGGGCGTCGATGGCACATTTATGTGGTTGATGGAAGAAGTTGGCGAGTTGGCGTCGGCGCTGCGGGGCAACGATAAAGAAAATTTGGCCGAGGAATTTGCTGACGTGATTGCCTGGTTGGCGACGATTGCCAACGTCGCGGGCGTCGACTTGAACGCTGCTTTGGTTGCCAAGTACGGCCACGGATGTCCCGGATGTAAACGGTTGGTGTGCGAATGCCCCGACTCGGAAAAGCCTTGATCTTGAAACGCTTCTGAAACGATTTTGAAGCGGCGATTGTCCCAACTCGATTCTGCGACCCGATGCCTAACTTGCCAGCCAATCCTCCTCGACTCGATCGGCCAAGATTCTCGACCAAGCCAAGTTGGCGTTTGCCGTTTGCCGCAGCCATCGTTTTCGCTTCGCTGATTCTAGGCGGACGCGTTTCAGCACAGGCGGAAACGAATCTGCCGGCAAAGTCAAACGAAGCGTCCCAAGTATCCGTCGGAATCGACGGTCACTATCGTGTCGGCCGTTGGGTCGGAATTCGGACTGCGGTTGAAATGGGCGTGAACGCAATCGAAACCCGTGATGGGGACGGCGTGCAAGTTCGATACCAACGTAGCGACTCGTCTGCTGGTCAGGTTTCTGATCAGGCAGTCGATCAGTCCAACACATTTGATTGGACCTACGTCATCCCGGGCAGCGAAGCGGCGCCGCTTGTCTTGCATGGCGAGTCATCGGAATCGAGCGGGCGTCCACTGGCGACCAGTCGGCTTCCCACGGTCGGCGTGCCATCACGCGGCCCAGCGATGATTCCACTGGCGATGCCTTGGGTATTAGTGATCGGTGATCCGCTGGGGATCGATCAAATCGGCGTCAATCGTCTGCTTGATCGTGACGCCTCGATCGCTGTGACTCGCCCCGAGTCCGCCGATGTGATGCCGAACTCAATGTTGGGATTCGACGGGATCGACATGATCGTCATGGGAGCTTCGGGCACCGACTTGCTTGGTCGTTTGAAACCCGCACAAACTCAAGCGATCGTGGATTGGATTGCGGCGGGTGGCAAGCTGTTCTTGACGCTTGGGGCACAAACCAAAAACCTGCTTGCCGCAGCACCTTGGATTCGCGAATTGTTGCCCGTTGATTCGTTTGCGACGACGACGATCGATCCCGCTGGCATTGAAACGTACACATCGAGCCAATCGCCGCTGCAACCGTTTGATGGCGTTCGGTTGCCCAAGGATCGCGGCGACATTCTGGTCATGGGACGCACGTCACGCCGGATCAGCACGCCGATCGCGGTCAGTTATACGATCGGTTTCGGATCGGCAGTGGTGGTCGCTGCGGATTTGGAGGCTTCGCAGTTCGTGAAGTGGCCCGAGCGATTGGACTTGGTTTCGCGTCTGACTGGGTCTACGATCCGGTTGGATGAACGCAATAAAGAACGTGCCAAATTGCCCACCGCTTACAACGATTTGGCGGGGCAAACGCGATCGGTGCTGGACCGTTTTTCGATTCAGCGGCGATTCAGTTTTTCGGTGCTGGCGCTCGCGCTGATGGCGTTGATCGCAGTGATTGGGCCACTGGATTACCTGCTGGTCAACCGAGTGCTTGGGAAACCTCTGTTGGGATGGCTGACGTTCCCAATTACGGTCATCGGTTTGTCGTGGGTGTTGGTGTCGCAGTCAACGACCGCTTCCCAAACCCTGTCTGCACCGCCGGCCGAATCGACAGGCGAGGATCGGAACATTCATTGCAACCGAATTGAAATCGTTGACGTCGACACCATCAACGACGTCGGCCGGTCTTATTCAGTGAACTACGTTTACGCTCACGATGCCTCTCGGTTTGACGTTGCTGTCGATGCCTCTGGGGAAATGCTGGCGATTGCACCGGAGACAGCATTGTCGCGAACGGCTCCGTTTGGGTACCCCGGTGAGTCATTTGGTGGAGTCCAGGTTTCGGTCGAAGATTCGCGATTGCCGGCCTACGACGTTGTGTTTCGAAAGCAAGACGCACGTATCAGTAGTGTGATCGAAGGCTTGCCGTTGGCACCACGCAGCAGCAAGGGTTTCTTTGGCGAGTCAAAGTTCACGCCGAAGATGGGAGCCAAGGTTGAATTGCAGCGACGATCGGGCAGTGAGTTGTTGCAGGGAGAATTTATTAATCCATTGCCGTTTGATGTCTTGGATGCAAAGTTGGTGTTTCGGAACTGGGCCTACTTGTTGCCAACGCGATTGCGAGCGGGCGAGCGAATTGGTGCGGTCGAGAAGCTGCGTCAGAAGAATTTTCGTTGGTTGCTGAGCCGGCAAAAGGCGCTGGAAAGTTCAACCGAGACTCAGGCTTGGGACCCGACTTCGTCTAATACCGCCGTTCGTGTTGCAGAGATGTTGATGTTTCATCAGGCAACCGGCGGGACCCAGTACACCAATTTGCAAAACCAACCTCTCGGTCACTTGGACCTCAGCGATACGTTGGGTGACGATCGCTGCATCCTTTACGGTCGGCTCGATAACGGGCTGACGTCGGTCAGTTTGACGGACAACAATGCCACCGTGAATATTGCTGGGGATGCCACCACGTTCACGCCCGTGGGCGAAGAATTGTCGATGATTCGAGTCATCATGCCGGTGACGGCAAAGAAACGTTAGATCGCCTTTTACCAATCATTTTTCAACTTTTGCGTAGAATTTGCTCGTGATCAAAACAGTCGATCTCACCAAGAAGTATGGCGATGCATTCGCAATCAAAGCAATCGACCTGGATCTTCAGGCGGGCGACTTGTTTGGTTTCATCGGCCCCAATGGCGCTGGAAAAACGACGACGATGCGGATCATCGCAACGCTGCTAGAACCCAGTTGGGGCGAGGCGTATGTGTGCGGTCACAGCGTCCATACGGCGCCGAAAGAGATTCGCCGATTGGTGGGCTACATGCCTGACTTTTTTGGTGTCTATGACGACATGACGGTGGTCGAGTATCTGGAATTCTTTGCCGCGTCGTACCGGATCACTGGCCAAGCGAGACGGAAACGCGTTGACGAAATGTTGGACATCGTCGATCTGGATTTCAAACGTGATGCTTACGCCAACACGCTCTCGCGAGGCCAAACGCAGCGTCTCGGTTTAGCCCGAACCCTGCTGCATGATCCGCAGGTGTTGTTGCTTGACGAGCCGTTGTCGGGATTGGACCCGCGTGCCCGGATTGAGATGCGGAACCTGCTTCGCAAGCTTGGCCAAATGGGCAAGACGGTGATTGTCAGCAGCCACATTCTGCCAGAGCTTGCCGACGTCTGTAACAAGATCGGCATCATCGACAAGGGTGAACTGAAACAGAACGCGACCAAGGCCGAAGTGATTCGGATGGTGCGCCAGCATACAGTCCTGGTCGTCCAACCGGATGATCGCGAAAAGATGTCGGCGATCTCGGATTTGCTAGCCGGTCATGCGAAAGTCCAGGCCTGCGAACTCGGCGACGGCGTGATGCGAGTGGTGCTGAAGAGTGACGTCAGCGTGTACAGCGATCTGCCAAAACTGTTGATCGAAAACGGCATCGACCTGTGCCGTTTCAACGAAGAAGAACTGGACCTCGAATCCGCCTTCATGGCGCTGACCAAGGGCACCAGCAACCGCATGTAGTGGCGTCCATCCGCGGTTGTTGGGGCCGCGTGAAATACCTGCGAACTCGTAGCACGGACTGCCAGTCTTGTGTGATGCAGGCTAGCGGCCGGCACTACGTTGTTGTTCGCGCGTTGTTAGTTTGTCACGCGGGCAAGACCCGCCATGCAACTGCGACGTGGATTGATCAGCAGTCCTTGCCCAAGTCGATCCATCCATTGGCAGAACACGGCGATGCCTTGTCGCGCGATCAGTGCGCGTTCAAGCGACGTGGTTGGCACGACCCAAAGCAATTGAAGTGGTTGGTCGTCGATGACGACGGCGTTTCGAATCGCAAAGTCGGATGAGATATTGGGGATCATGAACAGGCAGCCGTCGAGCTCGGTTCCGGGGAAGATCGGTGATCCGTGTTCGTAGAAGCTGCCATACGCCAGCGAATCGTTTTGATCGATGGTCGCTTCGGCGATTCGACGTAACAGATGGATATATTCGGGTTTGACGTCGTCGGTATAGAGAACCAATTCGGCGCGTGGTGAGTTCGCACTCGCTGGCGTTGGCATCGAATAGTCACTCAGTCCGCTGGTCACGATCGTGGTGACGGGACGCACCTCGCTGGCACGGTGGACTTGGACGGCGATCGGGGAGTTGGCTTGCTGATCAACGGATCCAATCGCACCAAAACGACACAAGAACTCGGCTTCACGAGTCGTCGCAGCAGCCGATCGGACCAGCGGTTCTGGTGTGTCAGTTGTCTCGGTGACTGTTGGTTCAGGTTCTGGCGTTTCGGTGGCGACGGATTCGGTGTTCGTCGTTTGAGGTTCTGGTTCCTGAGTGTCGGTTGTTTCGGCAGCAAGCGGTTCAGGTTCAGGTGTTTCGGTGGTGACGGTTGTAGCGATTGTTTCGCAAGGTTCGACTGCCGTAGGTGTTTCGGGAACCGGTGGTTGCACCGGAGCAGGGAAGGGGAGTCCGGGGATTTGCTGGGCTTGCTTCCACCGTTTTCCGTCTCGGCTGACCATGACGGCTGGCTTGACGCGTCCGGCGGCTACCAGCTTTGCGAGCTTTGGCAACGTGAATGGTCCCGCGTCGCCCTTGCGAGTTCGGACCCAATACCGATCCGGCTCGGCTTTGGGGAACGGCAGCCTTTTGATTTGTTCGGCTT
>JBAUHR010000318.1:0-8650 GCA_049680385.1 Rubripirellula sp.
GAACGTCAACGCCTACATTGCAATCGGCGGAGCACCAGAGGATGGCCCATTTGAGTCAACCGCTGCTCCGGACGATCTTGATTGGGAAATGTGGGTGGGGCCAGCTCAGGAAGCTGGCTATAGCGAACAGCGTCGAAAGCAGTTCCGATGGTTCTTTGACTATTCGGGCGGCAAGATGACTGACTGGGGGGCTCACCACATCGACATCGCTCAGTGGGCATTGGCCCCCGGCGAAGACGGCCCCGTCAAGATTTCGGGCAAGGGTGAGTTCCCAGCAATCGTGCCGACGAATTTCAACTGGAACGCTTACTTGAACGGCGAAGCATCATTGCCAAACGGTTACAACACCGCGACGAAGTTCAGCATTGACTTGACCTTTGCCAACGGCAACTCGATGAGTGTGAACGATCACTACAAACGAGATAACGAAAACGTCGACTTCCCCAACGGAATCCTGTTCGAAGGCGAGAAGGGACGCATCTTTGTCAATCGCGGCAAACTTGAAGGCAAACCTGTTGAGGATCTTACGGACGCTGACCGTGCGGAACTTGACGGCCTGATCAGCAAGCTCTGCAAAGGAAAGAGCCCTGGGAATCACATGAAGAATTTCTTCGAATGCATCGCCGATGGGGGCGAGCCGATTTCGGATGTGCGTTCGCATCATCGAACGATGACGTCCTGTCACCTCTGCAACATCGTGCTGATGTTGGGCCGAGACTTGCAGTGGGATCCTAAGTCGGAAAAGTTTGTCGACGACGATCAAGCCAACCAGTTGCTGTCACGAAAATCGCGTGAAGTGGCGATGGCAGTCAGCTAGCGCCGTTAGCAAATTGTTATCGATGCAGGGCCGGTTTTCTTTTTCAAGTCAGAACCGGCCCTGCTTGCTTTCGTTCATAGAGAGCGATTCTGATCAAGACTATCTTGCTGAATCGACCAACGCTGTTTACGGCAACAGCCGAACCACTGTGGCACCTTCGCCGCTCTCTCGGCCGCCAGCACTCACCGCCGTGACTTTGATCGTCATTTGTTCAATCTGCTTTGCGTCCGAGATCTGGTACTCATAATCGGTGTCGGTGATGCCGGAAGCGACTAGTTCATAACGAGGTGCGTTGCCCACCGCACGGTAGAGCTTGTATGAAGTTGCGTTCGGGCTGCCGGTCCAGGAAAGCTGGATCTTGTCCGCAGTCGACGCCTCGCTGATCCGCAGGTTTGTTGGCGCGATCACCGGAATGAAGGCAGGGATGTCCGTGACAACATAGGTCTGGTCTTTGGTGGTCTTGATTCGGACTTGGTCACGCCCGGTGCCGGCAAAAACGACCGGTTGACCATTGGCAGTCTTGATGACGGCCTTGGCGACGTTGGGGTACCTTAAATCCAAATCTCCACCGGATTTGGACAACACGATCAGTTGCGTAGCGCGGCCATCGCTCCACTGTGCAGAGACTTCGAAGTTACCTCGCGCCAATAGGCCTCGGTAACTGCCCTGCGACCATGCGGCGGGGATCGCGGTCAGAGGCGACACGACATGATCATGGCTTTGCAAAAGCATTTCGGCCACGCCGGCCGTAGCGCCGTAGTTGGCATCGGCTTGAAACAGTGGTCCACCCCGGTGGTCGTTGAACAAGTTGTGCAGGTAATTTCCGCCTAACAGTAACTCATAAAACGAGTAAGCTTCCTCGCCGTCATGAACTCTTGCCCACATCGCAATCCGCTCAGCGCGTGACCATCCAATGTTGCTCTTGTTGGTCCGCTTGGTCAGGCTAACGCGGGCGGCATCCAGCCAGGCAGGCGTCGAGTCGTTGATCAACTGGCCCGGGTACAACCCAAGCAGCATCGACGTGTGCCGGTGTTCGGGGTCGCCGATCTCGCCATAGAATTGCTCCTGACGAAATTCCTTGATGTGTCCGGACTTACCGATCTGGATCGGGTCCAGCAGCGGCAACTGCGTCTTGAGTACGGGCAGGCGGCTATCGCTGCGCCCGAGAATATCTGCAGCCGTCAAAGTATTGTGGTGATTCTCGTAGAACATCTGCTGGTCGAAAGTGGTCCCGACGGTGTTCCGTAATTTTTGTTCCGGGGACGATGAAGGGTTCGCTAGCAGGACGCCATCAACGTCTTTCACGAATCGGGAAACAAAGTTTGCCTGTTCGTACATCGCGGGATACACCTTGTCCGCAAGCAGGTCTGGATCACGCGTGTAGTCGTAATAGTCCCAGAACATTTGAGCGATCCAAGAACCCGTGCCAAAACCAGCAACGATCGACCTGCCAGGGACTTCGTACGGGTTGGTCCAGAACGGTCCGCACCATCCGTTTTCGCCACTTGGATCGAGCTGCGATGGGTTGAACTCTTTGATGTACTGCGTCGCGTGCAAGCGCTGCCGGGGCACGAACGCGTTGAAGAAGCCAACATAGCTTTCAAACAGTTCCGGCAAATTGGCGCTGAACGCAGGCGCGTAAGCCATCTGCACATTGGTATCGTGCAGGTACTGCGACGCCCACGGTGGGTCGCTATAGACGTTCCAAATCCCCTGCAGGTGAGGTGGCAGCGTGCCTTCGCGGGACGAACAGATCAGCATGTAACGCCCGAATTGGAACGCGAGTTCTTCGAGGTACCGGCTCGATTCGCCATCGGGGTAGGCATCGACCAGTTCGTCAGTGCAGATGGACGGCAGTGTGGCGCCGAGGTCAACACTGACACGATCGTAGAGTTCTTTGTAATCAGCTTGATGATTGGCCAACAACTGCTCATAGGACTTCGCCGCCGCATCACCCAGGTACTGAGTCACCTTACCGTGGGGGTGAGGAAAACGCGACAGTTTTTTGGCGTTCGCTGTGGTCAGAAACACCTCTGGATCGATCTCGTAGTTGGTTCCGACTGCGAGCAGAATTACCGCGTTATCAGCATCCGACACGGTAATCGTTCCGTTTGAATTGGAATTGTCGGCCTTCATCGTCCCGCCCTCAGGAAGGACCTTGAACTGGCCTTCATACTTGACGTCAAAGTATTCCATGACGCCGGACAGAGTGATTGTGTCATCCTTTGCGACAACAGAACCCGACTTGCGGGCACCAGCTTTTCCGGTCCCTAAGAAGGGGATGGTAGGGCGCAGAGTGAACGACAACGATCCTGCCTTTGACGCACTCAAACGGATTGCCATCACCTTATCGGGATAGCTAGTGAAGTACTCCCGAACGTAATCCACGCCGCCCTGCTGATAGCTCACACGCGAGACGCCTTCGTTGAGGTTCAAATCCCGTTCGTATTTGCTGCTGTCGTTGTGGCCGAAATCGATGTAGACCTCGGCAAAGTTGTTCAGGCCTCCGTGGCGAAGGCCTCGACCTTCCGTCGTGTCATACAGGCTGTTCTCGGTGATCTGAATTCGTTCGCTCGTCGTACCGCCGAATACATTGGCGCCCATGTAGCCATTGCCCAACGGAATCGAGCGATTAACCCAGCCATCATTGCTGTCCGGGGCAGGCTCGTCGTACCAAAGGCGTAGCGTCTTGCTCGGCCCGTCTGTGGTGAAACCAGAGGCAGGCTCGGCAGCGTAAAGCTCCGGAGCGAAACCCATACCTGTCCAACCTGTCCAGGTCAGCGTGAATACGGTCAAGGCGACTGTCGTAAACTTATCTATCAACACCTTTGCTCCGGCCATCTTTAATCCAGTCGTCTTATCTACAGAAATCTCACATTGATTCGGTGTTCAAAGTGTAGTGCAAATCGCGTTCAGAACCATTGTGCAGAATTGAAAGCGGGCCTTGCGTGCTGAATACTTGATTTTTCGCGGGCCCCGCGTTATCGCGTTATCGCCCCGTGTTCTCGCGTTATCATGGGACAGCCCTACACCCTAAACTTGGTGCTTGAATGATCAAAAGAAGAACCGTTCTGCGTGGTCTTGGCCTTTCCGTTGCACTTCCACTGCTAGAAAGCGAAGCCACCGAGTCCGTTTCCACGGCACCGATGCGAATGGTCTGCGTCTCGAATCCGCTTGGCTACATTCCTGACGTGTTCTTCCCCAAGCAATCCGGTCGTGACTACGAGACCACGCCGCTGCTTGCACCGCTTCCCCGCGATAAGTTCACCGTGTTCAGCAATTTGGATCACGGTGTCTCGGGTGGTCACAGCGGCGTGCATGCCTTTCTGAGTGGCATCCGTGATAACGAGGCCAGCCAGTTTGCGGCAAAGAACATCACGGTCGATCAGCGCGCCGCGGAATATGTTGGTTCGAAAACTCGATTTCCATCCATCGTCGCGAGTGTCGGCGAAGGAAACGGAACGCTCGCTCCCCAAAACTCATGGACGCGCAACGGAGTCAACATTCCGCCGATCACGGATCAGCGAAATTTGTTTCGAGCTCTATTCGTCGACCGCGACCAATCTGCAAAAAAACAACAGCGTGAAGCACTTCGTCGCAACAAGAGCGTCCTGGACTCTGTTCGACAACAAGCCAAGATTCTCGACAACGACTTGAGCGCCCGCGATCGTCACAAGCTAGACGAGTATTTCACGAGTGTGCGCGAAGTGGAAAAGCGTTTGCAGATGGCCGAGGCCTGGATCGACCAGCCCAAGCCAGAGGTCGATTTGAAAACGCCCGCTGGAACCGAATCGTTCCCGCAAAAGCTGTCGCTGTTCTACGACCTGCTGACGCTGGCGTTGCAAACCGATTCAACGCGTGTCGCGACGCTCAGCATTCCGGGCACATTGCCAGTGGGCGACTTGGGACTGTCCGGCGGATACCACTCGTTTTCCCACCACGGAAAGGATCCGGAACTGCGTCGCGGACTGATGGCGATCGAAACGATGCAGACTGAAAACCTAGCTCGCTTCATTCGTCGACTCGACTCGATCGAACAACCAGATGGCCGAACGCTTCTGGACTGCACAATGGTCCTCTCTGGCAGCGGGATGGGCAACGGAAGCTCGCACAGCAACCGCGACCTGCCCATCGTCTTAGCGGGCGGCGGATTCAAACACGGGCAACACTTGATGATGCCAGAAAAGAGTCATGTTCGTGTTCCGCTGTCGAATCTGTTCACCACGATGTTACAGCGTTTCGGAGTCGAAACGGATCGTTTCAACAAGTCGACCGGGACTCTGAACGGATTGGAGCTAGCGTGATGTTTGGTTTGAATCGCTGGTTGTCTGCGGGCTGCCTGGTCGTTTTTCTTACTGGCATTGTCGCTTCGACTTCACAGTCTGCGGAAATACTGCCTGCACAGTTCCTGTCATCGCACTGCATCCGCTGTCATGGCGGTGATGCCCAAGAAGCGGATCGCCGCTTCGATGGACTCGGGAACGAGCCTGCGGACATTAAGCAACTTGAGATCTTCAAAGACGCTTTGGACCAAATCATCCTGGGATCGATGCCCCCCAAAGATGAACCGCAGCCATCCGATGAAGATCGCGTTGCCGTGGCTGCAAAGATGCAAGAGATCTTGGCCGCGGCAAGCAGCAAATTGTCCGGCCGATCTGGGACAACGGTGCTGCGCCGACTGAACCGTTTCGAGTACGACCGCAGCGTCCGTCAGTTGCTGTCGCTGGAATTGCTGTTGATCGAACCCACCGGTGAATTTCCGCCCGATGAAACGATCGGTAACTTTCGTAACAACGGCGAAACGTTGGTGCTAAGTGACTTTCTGCTATCACGCTACCTAGACGCTTCGAGCACGTACTTGCGTGCGGCCGTCGCGCCAGCGAATCAGCCAAAGATTCAAAAATGGTCCTTCAACGCGCCGTTCTATCCGACCAGCAACCGTCACGACGGAAAAGATGTACCGGGTAAACATCAACACATTCGCAAGAACTACCACGATGAAGGCGGGTTCCTTTGGCTGTCAAAATTCACCGACGGCGTGCCCCTAAATGGACGCTACAAAATCCGTGTGAAGGCCGACGGGATTGATCGCGAATATCCGTACCCTGAAAGCCGCCTGAAGATTCCCAAGGACGATCCTATCCGGATGCAGATCGTTGCCGGCAGCGCTGCGGCGGGAGATTTGGAAACAACCAATTCGTTGGACAAAGTCGTCGCGGAGTTCGAACTCGCCGACCACGAACCGCAATGGTACGAAGCCACCGTTTGGCTTGACAAAGGTTTTCAACCACGCATTGCGTTTCCCAATGGCCCCTTGGGCGTGAAGCGACATCGACAAAAGCTGGTACAAGAGTTTCCCGAACGATTCAAAGGCTACATCGACAACTGGGTTCCGCCCTTTAACAACATGCACCCCAGCTACAACAAGGAAGGAAGCGAGGTACTGATCGCAGCCTTTCGAAAGAAACAAAGAGCGTTGAAGGCCGCCGGAAAGCCGTACCAAGTTTTTGGCACCAGCAATTTGATCAACCAACGTGACGCCTGGGGTCAATTCTATGCGGAGTACGATGGACCGCGCGTCCGCGTCTACGAGATCCAAGTCGAAGGCCCGATCTCGGACGACTGGCCACCGCCGCACCACCGCCGACTATTCGGGACGGTCCGCCCAAGCGACAAGAACGCAGAGCGTCTGATCCGCCGTTTTGCCGAGCGAGCGTTTCGCCGTGAAGTCAGTGATCAGACGCTCGCGTCACTATACGATCTCTACCACAGCGAACGCGCCGGCGGCAACGAACCACTGGATGCGATCCTGGCTGCGTACCAGGCTGTCTTGTGCTCGCCCAACTTCATTTTTCTGCATCAGGGAAAGGATCATTTAGACGCCTATGATATCGCAAGTCGCCTGAGCTATTTCCTGTGGTCGGCGCCTCCTGACGAAACGCTGTTGGCAAGTGCACGAAATGGTTCGCTGCTGAATTCGACGACTCTTCGGCAACAGACTCGGCGGATGCTAGCCGATCGACGCAGCGATGCTTTGGTCAGGCAATTTCCGGACGCTTGGCTGGGTCTTTCGAAGCTGGGCACGATGCTGCCAAGCCAGTCGGCTCACCCGGAATACTTCACCGAAAATTTCGAAGAAGCGATGCGAAGCGAGGTCGCCATGTTCGTGCGCGACGCGATCGAGCACGATCGGCCAATCACAAACTTCCTGGATTCCGACTACACCTTCGTCAATGGACCGCTCGCCCGGTTGTATGAAATCGACGGTGTTAGCGGCAGCCAATTCAAGCGTGTAGAGCTGACAGATCATCGGCGGGGCGGACTACTTGGCATGGCCGCCGTTTTAACGGCAACGGCCAATGGGATCGAAACGTCACCGGTCGTTCGAGGCGTTTGGGTGCTCGAGTCGATCCTGGGTACACCGCCGTCTCCACCGCCACCGGATGTCCAACCACTCGAGCCTGATATTCGCGGTGCTGTTTCCATCCGCGATCAACTGGAAAAGCATCGCACGGTTGCAACTTGCGCCGCCTGTCACCAAAAGATCGATCCGCTTGGATTCGCTTTGGAATCATTCGATGAAATCGGACGCCACCGCGACCGCTACCACCAAAGCAAGACCCTTGTGAAGGTGGAAACAAACGGATCGCTACCAAGTGGAGAAACGTTCCAAGACATTCGCGAGCTAAAACCACTCTTGATGAACCAGTCCAACAAGTTCGCCAAGAACCTAGCCGAGAAACTGATGGCCTACGCCACGGGCCGCGAGCCAAATATCCAGGACCAACTGGAAGCCGAAAAGATTGCAACAAGCAAGCCAGCGAAAGATACAGGTTTCCGAACCTTGATCGAAGAGATCGTATTGTCTGAAGGGTTTCGAAAGTAGTCGTAAAAATTCTTCCGCCAACCTTGAATTGCTCACGCTCGACTCGCTCACCACCAGCCCGGTCTCCCTCAACAAGTTGAAGGAGACGGGAGGCTGGGCGGTCGTGGTTTGGCCGACACCGACGACCTAGTTCGTTACACCAGCACCAGGCGTCTTGGAATGGGCGTTCTGCGGGAAATCGAAGGTCAACACAAGTGGTTCCGATCCCGTATTCTCGATCTCAACCCCGCCGCCGGCGAGCGCTGCTTGAGTGATGAATCCGATCTCGGGATAGATCTCGCCTAGAATCATATCTTGGTGATATCGCACTTTAAGTTTTCCAACTCGGCCGCTTCCTCCATTGGTGTGGAACAGCGTGGGACTTTCCGGGCAAAACTGAGTCTTCCCGCCAGGCTGGACCGTTAGCCGCAGTATCGAGGCCTTCTGGTCGCCAAGGATATCACCGTAAACAATCCACTTTGCATCGACACCGTCACCTGCAAATTCTTCGGCAGTGATTGCCGGACGCCTATTCTTTCGGACGAAATCGGGATCCTGATTGGCAGCGAAGTCGAACTTATCAACCAGGTAATCCCAATCTTCGTGACGATCCTTCGGATAGTCCTCTTCTCTGCAAGCGTAAAACGCATCCGCGGCTCCGATCCGTCCGTCAAGCGTAAGATCCTCGGCCAAGAAGTGCTCATCCATCGTGACATGCAGCTCGTGTGTGCAGAGGTCCGTCGGCGAGTGCAGCACGCCGTTTGGCATGACGAAGCCATTGTCAATTTGCATCATCACATGCGGCGACAAATGTCGAACGCCGTTGTAATCGCCCTGTCCCCAACTCTTCATGCAGGCAAGAAACTGATCCTTCGTCACGAACGGGTACAGTCCCATTGCTGTGGTGTGATAATGCGACGGGCTGACTCCGGGATTGTCGAATGAATTGATGTCATAGACTTCCCACT
>JBAUHR010000319.1:0-1604 GCA_049680385.1 Rubripirellula sp.
CAATTTGCTTCACATCACCATGGTCATGGTCGTCGTGTCCGTCCTCGTCATGATCATGACCATCGTGGTCACCATTGTCGTGATCGGCATGAGAATCGGTCGTGTCCTTGGTCGCCGTGTCGCCACCGCACCCGGAAAAACCAATGAGGCACAATCCCAGCAGGATTGCCTTTGTAAATTGGATACTGATCTGCATCGAAATACCTGATTGCGTATATTGTGGTCGGAAAAATCTCCCTAGCTCTATCATACGCGATACGTCGCTTTTGGTTCAGCTCCCGCAGCTTTGTTCTATTTTGCCTATTGTTCCAACGCCTGCCGAAAGGGGCGCTTAATGTATCTTCCGCCTGCTCGAGTCTTGTTGTGTTTTTTGGTGGTGTTGGTGACGACACTCGGATTTGCTCAGTCGCCGCGTGCTTGGAAATCGGCGGATGGCAAATTTTCGGTTCAGGCAACGTTTGTTGCGGTCGACGGGGAATCGGTTCAGCTGAAACGGGCCGACACGGGCAAGCAAGTGAAGGTTCCGTTAGCTGTGCTAAGTGATGCGGATCGCGCATTCGTTGCCGAGTTATCGAATGCAAATCCAGGGCCGCAACCAAATCCCAATTCGGCAGTGGACACACCGGCAAAAAACACACCAGCGGTAAGCATCCAGGACGCTCAGCCGCAAGACATTGCGATTCAGGCGATCAGCGATATGGAGTACCGGTTGTTTCCATTCGGCACCATCGAGATTCCGGCGGATGGCATGGTTTGGAAGCTCGCGTCGAGAAAGCCGCCGGTTTTCATTGCGCAGAAACCCGACGACCCACAAGCGTTTATCATGACTGTGGCTCAACCCGCTGGATCACAGGCCGAGCGTGTCGCAAACATCAAGGCCGTCTACAACCAACTGGTAACGCAAATGAAGGCCGGTGGCATCGCAAACATGCGTGGCGACAAGTTGGATTTATCAGGCCCGATTGCCGATTCGTTTCGGTTTGGTTTGATGGGGCAGCGAGCTGACGGAACGGAGAGCCATTTTGCGACGGAGTTTCTGTTCAATGAACAGTTCACGTGCATTTTCCAAGCCACGTCGCCGCTGGCCGAAAACACGGCCTTCTTTATGGAGAACGTGAAGTCGTTTGTGCCGGCGGGGGCAGCGCCCGATGGCGGATCCAACGTTCCTGATGACGTCGCCCAAAGCGTGGGCGCTGCGATCGCCAAATTGCAGAAGCAGTTAGCCGACGATGACGTCGATGGGCTTCTTCAGAGCGTGATGCCGCCGGATGTTTACCAATCGATGAAAGCCGACGAGAGCAAATGGGCCGATATCGTGAAATCGTTTCGGGAGCGAAAAGCACCTGAACTGGCCGGCCTGCTGAAGCAACTCGATTTTGCTCAAGCGACTTATGATGCGGAAACGAAGTCGATCAAGTTTCCCGTTGGCCGACGTGGCATGGAGTTCAAGAACGTCGGCGGGAAATGGACTCTACAAAATTAGTGCTACGAAGCGTTGCGGCCTTGGCGACGGCGATCGGATTCCTTTAGAAGGATCTTTCGCAAGCGAATGCTTTCGGGGGTGACTTCGACCAATTCGTCTTCTTCGATGTACTCCAAGGCGG
>JBAUHR010000320.1:0-5780 GCA_049680385.1 Rubripirellula sp.
GTGAAGAGTACAGCGGAGGCAACGGTTTTCGTGAAGACTCTCTTGGTTTGGTGAATGAAACGAATCAATGGGGGACCGTGGGTAGATTTGACGGAGGCCCGGTGCCTTCCAAATCGCCTTGGATCACCTTGGAAAGGTGGTAGTTCTCAGGGTTGCTTGAAAGTTTCCAGGAAATTCCCCGATCGGTGCTCACGTGAATTTTGTCGGCGCGATAATCTCGGCCGAAGAGTCGATCAAACGAGTTCTTGAGTCGTGCCCAGCTTCGTCTGGGACGATCTTGCCATCGCCGTTTCGGTCGAATCTTTGGAGGAACAGTTGCACGGCTTGGCGTTTGTTGTCCGGCATATCAACATCTCGCACGGAATCGTCAAAAGCCTTACCCGCAAGCAGCAGGCTGAGGAGGGCGTTGTCCTCGAATCGGTCTCGATCGCTGTCTCCTTGCCGAAGAGCGACCAGCTTTAGCGAAGGGATCACATACATGCGCCACTTTCCCGCGTCGAGCGCGGCAAACAAGTCGGGGCATCCGTCCCGGTAAATCCAACCGGCCTTGTCTTCAAGCTCCGACATCTGCGCGGCAACACCCACTTCACTCTGGCCACCTGGCTGATTCAACCACAACGCCAGCCCATGACCGAGATCGGCGGTTCGGTACTCCACGTGTGCAGCGGTACAACGACAAGGAACAATAGAAGAGAAGCGAATGTCCGCCCCCCTGCGATTCGAGAATACTGCATTGCGTGAAGCCTATCGCGGCTCTCTCGGCGGCCCTTTGGCATCGGTCCCAGCGACGACGACATCCACGCTCGGTCGCAGTTTTTGGAATTGATTCAGGGCTTCCGTCGGCGCTGGTTTTCTGCGGGCATCAACCAGCAAGGATTTCAGAGTCTTGATGCCACCGATTGCCTTGAAGTGTTCGGCGGCAAAACTACCTGCGTTTTCCAAGCTCAGCACCGTCAGCGGCAGGTTCTGCAGGGCGGCAAGTCCGGCCGGTGTGATCGTCGTTTCCGAACCACGTGGTGCGGCGAAGTCGAGGCGCAGGATTTCGAGTTTGGGAAACTGTCTCGCAATGTGTGCGAGGTGCGTATCGTCGGGAATCAATGGCGAGTGATACCAGTTACCTCGCGTCAGATTCGGTAGACTGTGCAGGGTCGTGATTGCGTCTCGCTGCTTCTCCGCGTCATTCTTGTTCAAATCACGCAGTCCCATACAGCCGCCAATCGTCAGCGACTCGACCGGCAGGTTGGAAAACGGTTCGAGCGTCGCAAAGCCTTTGCCGTGCCAGATCGACAGAGACTTCAGCTTTGGCAACGACTTGAGAAACTGCCATTCGTCATCCGCCAGCGGAGCGGCATTGAGTCCCATCTGCTCCAGGTGAGTGAGCAGGCCGATGAGTTGGTATTCATCGACAGTCAGTGTCGGTTTGCCAGAAGACATCAGGCGTACTGCTTGACCGTCGCTATTCGTCTTGATGTCAACGCCTTTGGCCGACAGGTGTTTGATTGCACCCGCTTCGCGAGTTGGTAGCGGCTCTGCACCAGCAATCGAGCTGCTCCACAAAATAAATAAGGCAAGCAGCAGATACGAATTCACCGTCTGTACGGCGGGCATCCTTGTCCGTCGCGTCTTGTTCTCGACGGACTGGAAGTCCGTCGTACAGATAGTACGCTTTTGGGACTCGCCACCAAAGGCGAAGAGGTTCTGGTTCATGTCATGTGCTGGTTTGGAAGGAATAGTTGTTGGAGCCAAAAGAACTCTTCTCGGTTAGCGATGGAGTCCTTCCATACGATGTTCGGCCGCTCTGCGAAAACGTTCATCCGCGTCCTTGTCGTCGAACACGTTCTGGTAAATCTGTCGGGCTTTGGTGATGTCGCCTGCGATGCGATGAACGTCGCCCCGTGCGAGCAGTGTGGAGTAACGCCAGGTGCCGCGTTGCTTTTCAGTGTCGATGCGGGCAAGTGTTGCGAGAGCTTCGTTGAATTTGTCTTCCGATGTCAGGATGCGGGCAATTGCCTGAGCGGCCGTGAATTCGTCCGATCCACCGAGTCTGGGCCGTCGGTCGATCACAGCCTGATAGGCGGAAAGTGCTCCGGTGGCGTCGCTCATGTTGGACTCGCGGTTGCGCCCGATGGCGACTCGGATCGCCTGACGAACCTTTTGATCGCTCGTCCATGTTAACGCGGCGACAAGATCGTTCTCAGCAGCCTCACCGTTCCGCAGTGCCGAGTAAGCACGACCTCGTGCAAAATAACCATCACCACGTTTCCAGAACGGCCACTGAGCAATGTCTTCGTCGGCGAAACGCTCGATGACGACACTGGCCTTGCCGTGTCGCATCATCACGGTCTTTCGGACGGCTTCGATGGGGATGCGATCGATGATTGCCGGCGCGTTGGTCTTGTCGAGCAATGCGGCTTGTTCGAACGCTGCCGATTGTTGCAACTCGGTGCTGCCCGGCAGCTTCGCGAGCGACAGGAAAGTTGACGACTTCCGACCTCGTTTGGCTTTGGCGAACTCCAACGCAAAGTCGGTGACGTTCGGATCGAATTCAAAGCGATGCGATTTGCCGTCGTAGAAATGAGCGAACTTCAGTGGCTCGTGGAAGCTTTTGGTGCCAGTGGGGGCCAGAGCGCTGAGTTCCTGACCGTCATCGCGAATACGCTGACGACAGACGTTGATGTGCCACGGGAGGCTTTGAGTCGGCTTGCGACCGATCACCTGGTTCAGCGGATCGTTCTCATCCGAAGTGATCGGCAACCGAATCTCCACCGTCCAATGGTCGTCGGCGATGTGCGTGGCCACTTCCGCTTTCGAGTCCCAGCCAAACGCTCCTTTTTTGGAAGCTCCACGGTCCAGATCAACCACAGCGCCACCAGGACTGATGGCGATCTGATAATAGCTGTTCCTCTCAGTTGCAATCTCCAGTTCGATCGCATCACCGTACCAGATGGCGGCATCGTCGTCGGTCGTGGCCGCGTTTCGCGGTGCTTCCCCCGGGTGTTCATCACAACGAATGGCAAAGTAAAGGTGCGACCCTGCCCAGCCGGCTTTGACGCTCGTCCCAAAGATCGGCTGGCGACCTGTCTGCAATTCACGCAGTCGTCCCGTTGCGGCGCTCGGACAGTTTTTCCAGTAGGCGTCGTTCAACTGGCCGTCGATCACGATGTCGTAAGCATCACCCACCAGCCGAACCACCGGAACGGGGCCGCGCTTTTGGGCAAGCTGCTGGGCCTTCATCCGAAGGCCGTCGAGGAAGGTGTCGGTCAAAGCGAGTCGTTGCCCGTAAACGCTGTCAACTGCGACCTTTGACTTGGCAGCTTCGAAAAGATTCAGAGCTTCGTCTGCCTTTGCCTTGTCTTTCTCCATCGCTTTCCAGTGAACTTCACAGAAGTTCAAGAAGGCGAGCATTTCCGATTCTGCGGGGCCATAAAACAGGCTGCAATACTCATTGAGCATCGCGTCGGCATCAACATTTGGTCCACCCCAATACGATCGAGCGGTGAAGTAAACGAGGATGTGATTCAGCCCGATGTTCTTCGTCGCGAAATCACGTCCGGCACTCAGCCAGATATCTTCGCCGTCGGAGATTCCTTTCGTCACGTTGACCGTTTCAACTAAGGATCGCGGTGCGAAAGATGGCAGATACCAGCCGCGATCGGTGAAGGGATAGTTCTCGAAGATGAGCAGCGGGTTGTCTGTCTTCTTCGCCCAGGCGGCTCGAAGAGCTTCCGGCGCGACTTCGCCTTCGCCCTTGCTTCCGGCTTTGTTGATCGGACGCCGACCGCCGACGATGCACACCTGAACGTTGGGTTCCAGTTTGTCGATGTTGTCCGGCGGCAAGGTGTAAACACCGTAAGCACAGTTCAATATCTTGCGATCGGGATGCGTCTTGGCAACTTCTTTGGCAACGCGATTGACGAAATCCCAAACGTGATTAGAAAGGCGACCACGCTGGTGACGTGCCGGCGAATCCTTGCCCTTGCAGTCTTCACACTGGCAGATGGCGGTATAGCCATCGGGCGGCATGATGGAGACCGTTTCCAACGGGAACGTGTCGAGAAGCGTTCGCGCGTAACGCACCGCTTCCTGAAACAGTCCTTCGTTGGAGTAACAGAGCTGGCACTTGGAGTCGCCCGACTTGAAGTCACGCTTTCCGCCGTAGATCGCAAACCAATCGGGATGGGCCGCAAACACCGCTTCGTTATTCGTCATCCGCGACAGCCCGTGCGCGATCATCAGCCGCTCGTCGTTACGAATGCCAAGCCGCATGGCCCAGATCGCGGTTTCTTCGCCGCAGTTACCGAACCGAAAGTTGAACTGTCGCAGGCGGAAGTCGGGCTTCACCGTGTCATCAATCTTCGGCAACGGGATCGACGCCAGCCTGGGCAGCACTTCGCCGATGTCGCCCGGCAGATACCAGCGAGCACCAAGACGCCGGAGAAAGCCGCAAACCGCATTGAAGCTGCCGCGTTCGTCGAGCCCCCAGGCTTCTAGGAGTTCCTTCGGCTGAGTGACGGCACCCTCAGGCTTGCCGATGTTTCCTGGCAGACGGATGCGATTTTTGTACAAGCCACCGCCGTGAAGTCCGTAAGGTGCACCGGCGATCTCTTCCCATTTTGCTTGTGCACGCGGAATGTCACCGTTGTTTCGCGCGAAGGGTTCGGTCGGCGTGAAGTCGGTGTCGTCCCCGATCAATGCCAGGTAATCGTCGCCGCTGGTGATGCGATACGCTCCATACTGCAGACCTTCCGCGGTCACTGGATTGTGCTCACTGGCACCAATGAAGACCTTCACCGCTTGGCCGGTTGGCTCAGTCACGATCGGCAGTCGTACTCGGCTTATCTTCTCGATTTGCCGCTGAAATTCCGCCGCCGCCAGACGCTGCATCCGAGTGGGAGTTTCGGAAATGATAATCTCAGCGCGCCGCTGGCCTTCTTCAACAAGAAACGACTGAGCCGAGACGCTCATGGGGAACGCCACGAACCAAAAAGCAAACGCGAACCATCGTTTCTGTTTCATCGTTGGGAATTCGTTAAGGGGTTATCCGAAGTCGGCGGGCTGACCTTCGGCCGGTGGCTGAGGGATCCGCGTCGTAAAACCGTTGCCCGACTTCAGGAATCGGCCTGCCGTCGACTGAGCATGGCAGAGAGAACTGAGCGCAATTTGGAAATTGTTGCATCGCGAAGTCACGGCAAGTCGCCAGGAATTTCTTTGAGGCGATGCAGCTCGGTAATCTCACTGACAAACCATGGCTTGCCGGTTGCTTTGCGATATCCGATGCACTTCGCCGGATACTTCGCCCCATCGTGTTCTCTCCAGTCACTGAATCGATTGAAGTCCTTTCGCCAATCGATTCGCACGAGCTGCAGGTTCGTCTTGTCAAAGTAGACGTCCATCGCCGGCGAGATGGACTCGCTGACTCGTAAGCCGACAAGCGTTTGACCACCTTGGTTGATTTCCGTCAACACCTTCAATTTCGACTTTTCATCGACGAGTGCCTGCAGTGTCCACACCCAAACTAGATCCGTTGCTGGTTCGTCTTTCTTTTTCTTCCAGTCGCCTTTGCCGCCGCGAAACCACCAGTCCTCGTGGCCATCGAAAACAGACTCGCGAGGCTTGCCCGGTTTTGCCAGATCGTCACTGACATTCAAACGATCCTGAATGGCAAACCGACTCAGCAGATTCGCTTTGCCTCCCGCGGATTGAACGATCCGCCGCGCCAATTTTTTCGGATCCTCGGAAAACACAACGGCCGCCGGCGAGAACGTGGTGAGGTCCGGCAG
>JBAUHR010000321.1:0-5456 GCA_049680385.1 Rubripirellula sp.
AGACAAACGTCCGTAATCTCACCGAATCCATCGAAGTCGACACGAGGACGATTCCCATTTAGCGGATCGCCATTCGGATTTGCACGAACCACCTTGATTACCACTGCAAAGTCGATCTTCTTGCTTAAAACAGTCATTTCAGTTTCCTTCATTTTTATTGGTTTTGTCTTCGGATGTGGCTGAGTCCTTTACATTCCAAAGGGCACGTCTTTGGCAGTGAAATGCGAGCAGGAATTCGCCGCTGAGTTGCTCATCCATTTTGAAGTCTGTGGACGAAAACTTGCTCATTACGTCGTCAATCTCTGCCTCAAGCCGTTGCAGCATTCCTGGTCTCTTGGACCTAAGCTGGGATCTGTACGGCACGATGGCCAACTCGATCGTTCTCCAAGTTGAGAATGGGAAATCCGCGAACCGCTGCATGCTTCTGGCGGCATTCGTATCGCGATTTTCATCCGCGAGGTAAAGAGCTCTGCTTTCGATATGATCTGCGATTGCCAAGAGGCGACCGTACAGATAATCGCGAGACGTATTTTCGGCTTCAATCGCCATTTTATATTCCCTGTTCTTTTGTAATGAAGATCCTCGAAAGATTGCACAAGTGATACCCAAGAACTTGTTCCACTCCCATTCATCCATTGCCATGCGTTGCCTCATTCGATTGACGGCAGCAAAAAGAATGTCCGTCGGAAAACGAGCCCCGTCGATGATGCAAGGCACGATCCTTTGAACCGTCGCTTGTTTGAGTTTTTCATCTAGCTTTTTGCCGTATGCGGCTTCGGCAATATCCACCGGGCTAGGTGCACCTACAAATTTCAACTTCTTCGAATAGTTCTGATGCCACGCGAAGCTGGAATGCCATCGCTCGATGCGTTCGATGAATTCTGAACCTGCTACTTTGCGGTGCATGATTACTGAGAGTCGCCCAGGCGTAGCAGAGTCGATCCCAATGACCACAACACTTTCGTTTGGCAACAGTTCGGCCTTGTAACCCGACAGTGCTTTTCGAAGTCTAGTCGCAAAATACTGACCTACGTCATGTTGTGCGGGCTGCGGCTTCGCAACTACTGGCGTTCCCTTACTGAAGAAACTAGAGGAATTTGCGAACGGATCAGGAAGCAATGTCCCCCGTGGTGACCAGGCAACGAACACCAGGTCGCCATTGCGATAGCCCTGGCGTTCAATCAACCAACGCAGAGAGTTGTGTGATTTTTGCGATACATCAAATCCGAGTCGTGCAGCCTGCTCAACTTCTAGAAATTTCCCGCGGAAAGTGAAGCCTGATGAGTCATTGCTTGAGACAATCTTGGCCTTGTCTCCACCGTGTCGAATCTTTGATGGGTGTTTGTCAGCGAGTATTGCTTCAGTTCCTTGCGCGAAACAGTACCCTCTTTCCGAAAGAGAACTCGTATAGAATTTGATCCAGGATTCAATTAAAGCCTCGTCACTGCCGGTCGCGGATTCGACATCTTCTTCAGCTTCAACTTTCCAACGAATTAGGGCATCAAGTGGCTCATAGCCCTTCGGAAGCACTTTGAAGATTTTGGGTGCCTTCTCACGCTCCCCTTGCCATTCCTTCAATTGCAATCCCGTGTCTTCCTCAATCGGGATGATCTTCGATTTGATCAAATCTGCAACGGTGTTTTCTTGCTTGACGTAATTCAATATCGCTTGAACTTTGGGATGCGAATATTCCGACGATGCCCAAGCGGCCAAATCATGAACGTACGTAGCGAATGGCTTGGTCGGATCTTTCTTGTAACCGCTTGTGACTTCTCCTCCAAATTTCGTAAAGTCACCCGCGATGTACTGAAGCTTGTCGCATAGTGGATGATTGACCGGTTTGCTACCTGATCGTGTTGCGGAGTCTTCCGTGCAAGGCACCAGCGTCGCATTCCCCTGCTCAATCACACTTGCACGACGGAAATTGCCATCAACATCGATAACGACTTCGATGTGTGCGTTTTGCGTTGTGTGACAGACAGGCATCAATTTTGCTACACCTGGATAGTCATTTCCGTAGCAGTTTTGATACGTCTCATACAAATCGTTGATCCAGCTCATTCCCCACCCCACGCAGTAAGTTCTGCTTCAACCGGGTTCACGTTCGATCCTAGCCCGAACTGCTTAGGTTCCATTTCACGAACAAGTTCGCGGCTACGGCATTCCTCCGGTTTCTCGAATTGAATGTATCCATCCTTCATCACAGGTCGTGTGAAGCGTCGCCACAATTCAGGCTGCCCAGTTTCATCCGGATAGTCGAATCCATGAAACATCACGCCAAAAGCGAGCTCGCCCGCGTGATCGTAGTGGCCGACTCCGGAGCCAAATTCGCAAGGCTCCACGTAACCTTGGCAATCGCGCGTGCCAAGAAAGACATCCTGCCTCCCACCGCGTTGAAGCATTCGCTTCGCAATTGAAAAGTGCTTTCCATCTTTGCGATCGTTTTTAAGTGCCATCTGACACTCGTTCCAAACGAAATGAGCACGGACTTGGTACTCAACGTGCGCCAGAAATGTGTAGATGGACAGATCGTTCCCGCCGCTGAATACACGTGGCTTGGTGCCTTTCGTTTGAGTCCTGATTTGGTTTACGACACGTATCTCATCGATGACCCAAATGAACGTTGGCTTCCAATAAATCGATTTTGCGATCCCCTTTAGCGACTCGTAGGTTGGGATGTGGTACGAACATTTTTCTCCACCCAATTTGGTAATTGGGTCTGTGAATAACGCTTGCCTTCCCCACACACGAAATTCGATCGTGTTTTTCGGTGTCTCATACATTCAAAACCTCCATTTCGGATACGACATCTGTTGATAGACCAAAATTCTGACTATAGAACCGCTCATCAAGGTGGAAGATATTGAATTCGTCCGACACGCGGTGAATCGCATGGACTCGCTGTAGAGCAGAGAAGACGTTTGGGAATACATTTACCGAAAACTGCTGTGCTTCGCGCAATATGCGGTAGGGTTGCTGTTCGAGTTCGGCCGAGGACAATCGGCCAATGATGTCCCTACCGCGTCGCCCAAATGGAACGACAATGCCCTCGGTTGGCGCATCGATCACCTCAAATGCTCGCGCCGCCGTCATGAATGCCTGACGGAAGCAAATATTTGGAGACTCTTGATCCAATGTCTTGGAATGTTCGTATGCCAAGCTGTTCTGTCCAAGCAAATTGAGAATCGTATCGTCATGGCCTATCTGTGATGCCGGAACCGGATAGTCCATTTCTCCAGCCCTTGCGTGAAAGTAGTTCTCGTAAAACCAATTCATCGCTCGTGGTCCAATGAGGTCATCGCCGTACTTCCCTGGGGCCTTATTGAAATCTGCGAAGACACGTTTGGTGCATTCAATGGCGGTCTGAATCTCCGGCAACCCATGAAGATTTTCGTCGCTCGGATTGACCACGAACACATTCCCAAATTCGTCAGCGCCGTTGCGATTACACCTACCAGCCGTCTGCGCAATTGAATCAAGGCCAGCTAGAGAACGAATCGCCGAGCCAAAATCGACATCAACCCCAGCTTCGATAAGTTGCGTACTTACACAGATCACCGGTAGCGCTGAAGAGAGCCTTCGCTTGATTTGGAAAAGGACGACCTTTCGGTGCGCGGGACACATGTTGGTGCTCAGGTGAAAAACCTCTGTCTGAGAATCCCGGTTCCTTAATTCAATTTCCGTATAGATTGCGGTCGCCATCCTTTTCGTATTGACCACAGCTAAGCAACTTCCGGACGCCACTGTTTGATCGATCGCCAATTGCGCGATTTCACTGGAACTCCAGCCATCCGGTTTCAACATGTCGTGAACGTGTGTTCGCCGGAGCATTGAATAGAGCTGTTCCGTCCCGGCCGTTATTTCGCTGCTTGTGGAAAGCCGCAGCCGGCCCTTTGATTCGTTAACGGTATGCAGGAGCGGCTGGGTCGCGGTGCAGAGTACGACGGAGCTTTCGCCGTGTTCGACAAGGAAGTTGACGGCCTGATTAAAAAGGTGAACACACTTGTGTGGTAGGGATTGAATCTCGTCAAAGATGATCACTGATTTTGTAAGTTGGTGCATTCTTCTTGCACCACGTGTGCCGCCGCCAAAAAGCGATTCCAAGAATTGGACCATCGTCGTAAAAACGATTGGTGCGTCCCAGTTTGCCGCCACGACTTTGTCGTGGTATGACTGTCGATGCGGTGTCAAATTTGAATGAACTTCAAGCACCGTTTCACCTTTCCGATCGGACAACACTTTCCGAACGGCTTTCGCATTCTGGTCAATGATGGAATTGAACGGAATGATGAAAAGGATGCGATCTAACGAGTGCTTTTCGGCGTGATGAAGTGCGAAACGCAAGCTCGAGTACGTTTTGCCACCGCCGGTTGGAACGCTAAGCGTGAAAGCGCCCTTCGGCTCTTGGGCTTGCTCTTTGCAACGGCTCGAAATCGACGCACGTACATGATCAATTTCGTACTTTGCGTTCAAGTCGGAAATGAAGTGCTCCATGCGCGCAACACAATCCTTCCAGCAATCCTCACCCTGTGTCGAACGCATGTTCTCGAGATGCGGAAATTCGAAGTTTGCGGTGTCAATTCTGTCAGCGTCGATGAGGCAGCTAAATAGGAAGCGAACTAATAGCCCCGATTGAACACAGAACGAAACTTCATTTCCAAGATAACGCTGACTAATGTTTCCGCACGTTTCAAAAAAGGTGGGGGATTCCGATGCCAGAATTTCTTTGCACCTTTCTGCAATCGAATGAGGCATTTTCGCCTCGACCTCAGTAAAGTTTGACTGGAAGTCGCGTTTTCCCATCCTTTTTGCAAAGACCGCCTGTCCGAAATTCCCTTCACCACCACCAACACAATCAATCAGCCCTGAGTGGTGTGATGCGATACAGATCGCGATTGCCTGAGCGGTTACAACATCGGCTTCGCGAAGCTGCCTCCAAATCCACTGCGATCCAGATGTCGAATGGTCGATCTTGCCCTTGAGGCCTGCGGCGTCGACGTAGCCCTCGTCAAAGTCGGGATCCAACATACCAACTGCAGATTTGAGGTAATCTTGAAATTGCTTGCTTACCTTTCCAACATCGTGCAAAAGACCACAAAGCTCACCAAAAGGGTGAAGCCCAAGCTTGCCCGCGAAATCCCTTGACAGTGAACCGACGTTTTGCAGATGAGCTTCTACTAACTGTGACGCCCCATCAACATCACGGCGGTGCGCGATGGGTACTGCATTGCTTCGCTTAACCAAAACAGCTTCTCCTATTCTCCCACTCAGTTTCTGGTCGCCCTTCCAAACTGTGTGCGTAGTGCGTCATGTTGCTGCCCGGTGTTTTCCCTTGGGGGTGGTCATCTAGTTGCACATGTTTTGCCTCAGCTGAATTTGGAGTTTGTATTTGATCGAGTTATTCTGCTGTCCGAAGGAGGACATTTCGATGACACGATCTCGACGAACATTCACTG
>JBAUHR010000322.1:0-1807 GCA_049680385.1 Rubripirellula sp.
AATGGTCTCATCGTTGTTTGTCATGTTGGATTACTTGGCCTACAGCTTTTCGACTTTGTCGGCACATTTCAGCATCGAAGCGCCGTAGTACGGATTGCGAACCGCGTCATCGGATTGAAGCCACGACGCACCGCGACCCTCGAAGGCCATCGGACAATGAAGCTCATAAAGTGTTTCGTCAGTCGGCAGCCCGAACATTCGCTGCAGGCTCAACATCTGTTCGGACAGCAACGCGAACCCGCTCCGCAAGGCGGAGAGATCATTCGCCTTCTGCAATCTTGCAATGATCTCGGACAAGTCGCGTTTTTCTTTGCTCCACATTCCGACCGCTTTGGATTCAGAAACGATCGGCGCCAATGAAGCCAAACGTTGATGCAACGGTTCGACGGCTTGCTTCGCCGCATCCAAATCGTCGGCCGCGAGTGCTTGGCTGAGTGCCAAGTAGGGAGCGACGAAGCCGTTCAGTTGTCCAACGACCTCCGGCGGAGCATCCATGTTCGCCATGGCCGGCATCTGCATCTCGTCATGTGACATCGGCAACGGAAACTGGCCCTTCATCTGATTGACGTGCTGGCGAGTTAACGCGAATACCCGGTCGGCTTCACGCATGGATTTGACTTCGCGACCTTCGGTGACGTCATTGCGAAGCAACATCGCAACCTCGAGCCACTGCGGTCGCATTTGAGGACCGATCAAGTCTGCCGGCACTGCCTCAACAGTTTGTCCCAGTCGTTCGTAGCTTGCACGCATCTCTGCGAGGTTCGCCGCTTCGACCTTTTCCTGAATCGTTTTGTATTGCTCAACGAGGCTCTGCATCGCATCGCGTGCTGCTGGCACCAACTCCATCGGACTCGCGTCCATCGCCACGCCTTCGTCCGCCTTTGGCATTTCCATGCCGCCGTGATTGTGTCCACCGCCACCGCCACCTTGCGGCGTCATCATCGAGGGCTTTGCGGAAATCTGCAGCGCACTGTCGAGTTTGAAGTTGCCGTTGGTCACCACCAAGTCGCCTTCGTCGAGACCGGCTTTGACGAGATAGAAATCGCCGGCTCGCGGACCGATCACAATCTCGCGACCCTCGTAAGTCGGCTTATCAGCATCGGGAACCTGGATGTAAACGATCGCTCGCGTTCCGGTAAGCAACACAGCCTTCACCGGCACGATCAACGGCTTCGCGGCGTTCGTCGGCTCGGCGGTGACGTACCCGAGCGATTCGGCTCGCACCAACGGCATACCGCAAATGTCACAGTCACCCGGCTGGTCTTTGATGATTTCCGGGTGCATCGGACTGATCCACTTTCCCGCCAGCGAAGCGCTCAGCACTCGACCGCCAGCCGCGATGTCGCTCTGCACAATCGCACGCACGAACATTTCCGGTTTCAAGCGACCATCGTCGTTCGGCACGTTGACTCGGACCTTCACCGTTCGTGTGTCCTCGTTCAGCACCGGATCAATAAACGCGATTCGGCCGCGGAACACTTCGCCTGGATACGCTTCCGTCGTGAACTCGACGTCTTGCCCATACCGCAACCAAGCCAGGTCCGATTCGTAAGCATCCATCTGAACCCACAAGACGTTCAAGTCAGCAACGGTGTAGATACGGTCGCCAGTTTGAACGCGGTCGCCTTCTTGCTTGTTCTTTGCAACCACTACACCCCCGACGGGCGAATAGATCGTTACGGTTTCGGAAGACTTGCCGCGTTGTTCAATGGTTTGAATTTGCTTCGTCGTCAAACCGAGCAAACGCAGTTTCTCGCGAGCGGACTCGGCAAGATCGAGTGGTTTGATTAATCGTGAGGTACTCAGC
>JBAUHR010000323.1:0-14119 GCA_049680385.1 Rubripirellula sp.
CCCGGATTCGGGCCGTGCGTAACCAACCATGACGGCTATCTGGTAAACTCATTCTGACGAATCAATTGTCCTGATTCGCTCCCCCGCCGCTGCCCAAGACGGCGACAAAGTTCAACGCACGATCTATACATGCACGTACCGTGCCTCCATAGATCGCAATTCGTTATCCGACTGAAGTACGTGCGAACCGGCGTTTCCGCTTGAACCACCGTTTGGGTGGCTTGCGTTGGCGAACCTGCTATACTGGACGCGTCACTCAAACCGCCAGGAGCAGTCAATGACCGCTGACCAACTTATATCGGATGCGGCGTCGCTTCCACCATCCGACCGACTTCGCATTGCTCAAGCAATTTGGGACTCTCTTCCCGAAGACGCTTACCCCACAGCTGGCCCGGAAATCAAGGCTGAGCTTGATCGCAGGATGGCAAAATACCGGGAAAACCCGGAGAGCGGAATGACTATCGAAGAGCTTCGCAGTCGGCTAGAGGCCGATCGAGCCAAATGAACGTACGCCTTGTTGACGAGGTCTTTCTCGACCTGCGAGCGGCTCGGGATTGGTACGACCGAAAGAGCTTCGGCTTAGGCGACGAGTTTGCGGATCTGTTCTTCACTATCGCTCGTGGATTGCCAGATGTTTCCTTGCATCACGCAATTGACGAAACTGGATATCGCCCTATCCGGATGCCCCGGTTCACTGCTGTCATATACTACGACCTCACGGATATCGAGATCGTCGTGGTCGGCGTGCTGGTAAACGGACGAAGCGCTTCGGCTCTCAAGAATCGCGGATAACCAAAGGAATCGGGATAGGGGCCGCATTGCTGCGGACCCCTCCCACAACACCTAGCATGCGGGTCCGCACTAGGCGTTTCGTCGCAAGGATGCAAGCGAGTGCCAACGCTCTTCTAGATTAAACATGCCCTCGGCGGCTAGGTACTCGTTGGATAAAGCTCGTTGGACGCCTGACGTCGTGGAAAGACGCCAAGCTCCCTTGCCGCTTCAATCGCAAAGCCGCGAGCGACACGGTGAGACACGTTCAGTGAAATTAGTTTCTTCAGTCGTGTTTGCGACTTCTTCCACTGCTTCCAATAACAAGCTCGGACGCGTCGCCGTAGCCACTTGTCCAAGTTCGTAAACGTGGTCTTCACTTGATCCAGTGCAAAGTAACCCAACCAACCCAGCGCGTAGCGACGATACTCCGCGTAACGTGATTTCATCGACACGCCTCGGTTCTTGCGAAAGATATCCGAGACGCGTTTCTTGAAGGCGTCGAGCTTCTTTTCACTCACCCGGATTTGACCGCCAAAGCCACGAAACTCGTAGCCCACGTACTCCAGACCATCCGCCGGGCGAATGCTGCTTTTGCCGTGATTGACGGTCAACTTCAAGCGTTCGCTTAAAAAGCGTTCGACGCTCGCGTACACACGTTGTGCGGCAACTTTCGTCTTCGTGAAAATCACGAAATCGTCAGCGTAACGCACATACGGCAAGCCACGCTGTTCCAGTTCCTTGTCCAAGTCATCCAGATAGATGTTGGAAAGAAGCGGTGACAACGGGCCGCCTTGCATCGCCCCTTCGGTGCTGGCTTGGTGTAAACCGTCCGCCATTATCCCAGCTCGCAAGTAACGTCCGATCAACTTGAGTAGTCGCTTGTCGTGAACCTTGCGGGACACGCGTGCCATCAGTACGTCATGTTGGACTCGGTCAAAGAACTTTGAAAGGTCCATATCAACGCACCAGCGACGACCACCGCGAATGATCTTCTGCACTTGTCTGACTGCACCGCCACGGATGTGTTGCTAAAGGCTCCGAGCCGAGCGATAGGGTCGGTAACCGAAGCTTGACTCGGAGAATTCCGGATCAAACGTCGGTGTGAGGACTAACACGATGGCTGTTTGAATCACACGGTCGAGCAGGTTTGGGATGCCAAGCTCGCGTGTGCCGCCATCGGGTTTATCGATGCTGACTCGTCGTGCCGGTGAAGGCCGATAAGTTCCATCGAGGAGTTGTTGTCGAACGTCCGACCAGCATGAAGCAATCCACTCGGGAAAATCTCCGGCCGTGATTCCGTCGGGCCCAGGGGCTCCACGGTTGGCCTTCACTCTCGCCCAAGCCATCTCCATGATGACGTCGTCGACGATCTCTTCCATCAGGTTGTTGGCGTCATCGCCCAAGGCTGACTTCTCGATACTCGCCCGAGTCGAATCATCACGCTGGATGTCTTGCGATGCGTCGCCATCTCCGAAGAGTCGGAGTTGGCGATACGTTTCGTTCGGCTTGTCGGAGGTCATCGGTGGTTCGTTCCTTGTCTTGTGACGTTCGGTCCTTCCCGTTTTCGCTGGTGTGCGAAAGTTCGGTACTATGACTTCTGCTGACTTCTCTTTGCACGGAAATGCGTTACCGCATCCGCCCCGTCTTTCGGGCAAGCCCTACTGTCACGGGTACGCATCGAGATCTCCCCAAGTAAGGGACGTTCTTGTTGCCAAGAACCCGTGATCTGTCCTCGCCCAAGTGCTTGATCTACCTCCGCACAGAACCCCTTCAAGGCATCCGCCGGGCTTCCGGTTCGACTTCGCGGTCAGCAGCCCGCTCGTCTGTAGCCGTCGGCCTCGTATCAAGTTTCTGTCCGTCACCAGGCGGGTCTTGGCGATTCGTCGATCGGTGATGCAGACGCCAATCCGCCGACTCGGCTTCCTCCCCACGGTTCGTTGCCTCCCCGCAGTTGCCTACGCCTCGCACTGTCTTTCGTTAGAACTTCATTTGGTATACTGACTTCCAACAAAGAAACCGGAACTGAGCACAGGGGACTTCCACCCCACAAGATCACGCCCATGTTGGGCGTACCTGCACCGGAGCCGGGCTTGCGAGCGTTTTCAAATGGAACATCAACACTCCCGACCCGGTGATGCCGGACGTTCCCCGAAAGAGTCGCACTCTACTTTTGGATCCAACGTTGCACTGACGCTTTAGCCCCATGACACAATTTCGCCACAAGACGCTCGGCACGTTTACCCAACGCGAAGAGTTCGACGAGCTCCGTTGGGAGGCCGATCTCGAATTACCGGTTTTCGCTGAATTCTCGTATATCCGAAACGGTAAACGCAGGCGATCGAAAAAGGTTCCTGTCGCGATTTGCGACGATGGCGAACCGTCACAAGCTGCGATCAGGATGCTTCAGGCGATCAAGCGGTCACAGAAGCAACTCGTGAAAAACATCTGCACGACATTTTTTGATGACTTGCGACAACAGGGCTATGATGACTCAGGTCGCCACGAAGGACATGGCATGTGGTGGAGCCGTGATCCTGTAACCGTCGCTCTCGCGTGTCGCGAAGTGCTTCTTAAACGACTCAAGCGTGACCGCATGTGGGAACCGGAAGACCTTTTTGCTGTGCTTTATGAGCCTAGAATTGAGATTTTCCCTTCGGACACCGATGATGGCATTCCGCGAACCTTGATTGATTTTGGTGCCGAGTTTGAGGATGAGCATGGTGTCAGCGTTCGTACGGATGGTAAACGAGTGCTGAATCTTGGATACTCTGGCGAAGCATAGCCGCAAGAAATCGGGGAACCATCCGGTGCACCCGAGTCGCCGAGTCGGGCGTTTTGAAAATGGAAGATCTCTCGCGGCGACCGGGTGATCGGTACCGACTATGAAGTCCTTGGTTTGACCAGAGGCGTCTGGCCGCTTTTCAAAGATTGTTTCCACATTGGTCTTGGCCGGTTGTTACTGGTTGGCTGAACGCGGTCCGATCAACGAGTCCGGTTCGGTACTAAACGACTATTCGAGGTGTCGACGCCTTGGCACGTGTTGGTGCCGGTCCAGTTGACGGCGTCGCCTCATCATTCCTTTCAGTGCTCTCGATCCGGTTGGATCCAGTGCTGGCAGGTTGCCGGCCACATTCTTTAGGGCGACATCGCAAGCGAGTGATATCAAGATCGCTTGCCGACTTGAATCGATGCAGATCGTCGATCGCGGCAACGAGTGCTTCGGCAGTTTTGCGACCAACGCCGGGGATCGTCATGACACGTTGAATGTGTGGGTTCTTCTTGGCGTAGGTTTCGAGCTTCTTCTCAACGGTGTCCATCTGCCGCGTCAGATCATCAAGTTGTGTGAGTTCAAGATCCAGTTCGCCTTGCCAGAGCTCCAGGTCGCCGCACTGCTCAAGCGGCTTTCGGAAGGAGTCGATCCGTTATCTGCCGAGGCACCATGCACGCTTGCCGGCATCGATCTCGATGCCTTGTCCGACGAACAGAGCGCGGATCGAGTTCTTGATGCGGTTGATCCGCCCGTCCAGCTTCTTGCGGTATTTGACGAGCATGCGTTGCTGGCGAACTTCAGGTGACGGAACGTGAACTGGCGTCAGTGCATCCATCATCGCCATCTTGGCGAGTTTGAGTGCATCGTCGCGATCGGTCTTTCGCTTGGTATTCTTCCAGCACCATGCTTCGTCGTTGGTGCTGCACACGGTCGTCTTGAGACCACGAGACCGACAAGCATCGCTGATCCAAGCAGACGGACCACAAGCTTCCATCACAATCAGGTCCGGCTTAATTTCTCCAAACGCTCCCAACGGATTGTCCAGGAGCGAGTCAACGTGGGATCGCTTAGTGGCGACGGTTTCGAAGCGGTGCTGTTGATTCTTGGAATCGAAGCGATAGCAGACGGTGTTGAACTTGCCGAGGTCCATCGAAAGGATCATCATGGGAGAATCCGTGGTTTGGGGTGTCAACGTGTTAGAAACAATTGATTGTGACGTCTCGAGAGAGAACGATCACGGCCTAGTCAGCAGCGAAATGCAGCCGACTCGCCTCAAACCACGGACTTCAAGGATTCTTTATCCAACTGAGCAATTGACGCTTCCCCCGTGGCCTGGTCTGGCTCGACATTCCGTCTCTCTCGAGATATTCTGACAAAGGAGGATAGCACTATGACCGTCGAAACGATGATTTCCAGCCTTTCACCAGAAGATAAACGCAACGCCCTTGAGCTACTCTGGGCGTCCATTGAACGCGACGCTGACAAGTTCGCGCCACCCGATTGGCACGGGGCCGTACTAGCTGATCGCATTGCAAACCCGTCACCCAAACCGGCGGTACCTCTAAGCGAAGCGATGGACGACGTTAGGCGGAGGGTCAATGAACGTCGAACTTCGCCCTGAGGCCTCGGATGATCTTGTTCGGGCTGCAGCATTTTTTAACGACAAAAGCGACGGGTGGGGCGATTATTTTCTTAACACAATCCAAATCGACCTCACCGATCTTGAACGCGAGGCGGGAATTCATGCAGAGCATCATGGTTTGCCGTGTAAGTTCGCCAAAGTATTCCCCTTCGCAATCTACTATCGTATCGAATCTGCGTCGGTGATGGTCTACGCTATCCTGAGCTGCCGCATGGCCCCGGGCACCCACAGTTCGATACTGGCAAATCGCGGATAACAAGTAAGTCTTTGACATCGCGAGTTTGCGAGCCGATGTTCAAGGACTCGGTTCAAGAAGCCCGGTGGATGGCTCTTGGGATTTGCTTTAGGTGCTCAGCAGAGATGGCTGGCACGCCGCGTCCGTTTGACGCCGGTGCGTTGCCAAGGATTGCACCGGAGAGAGTGGATCGCTTTGTCTCACTGGATCATTCGCGCCTTGGGATTGCCTTTGGCGCTGTTTTTGAGTGCAAGTGATGCCGTCACGGCGCAGGTTCATCGCTCGCACTCGAGGTGACGATTCGATTCTGGCGGTCGTGATGGTTGGTTGACCAAGCATCTATCCGGTGTCCCGATACGGTGGCGGGCGACTGTACAGGACGTGCCCCAATGAGTTCGTCACGCGGACCGTCTTGAGTTCCCCGCCACACTCGTTGCATAGAGGTTTTTGGCGAGGTTCGGCAGGTTTCTGGAATGGCATCAGCGTGAACAGGACGCCCATCGACAAGGCGATCAGCCAACGGACTTCCTCCCGATCGATTCGGCTGTTCGAACTCATCCAGCCGTAGTAGCGGATCTTCTGAAGACGCGACGGCAGCACGTGCTAATTTTCCATTCGTGCCACCCGCCTAGCAGAGAAGCCATCGCTTGCAGGCATGCCGTGACGGTCAGGTTGCTTTTAGCTACCGAGATCGGCGCGACGGCGACCGCCGTAAAGAGATGGAACTTTTCGCCGACAAGTTCATCGGTCGATTCTTGTTTCGCGTTCTTCCCGATCGGTTCGTGCGGATTCGCCACTACGGATTTCTGTTCAATGGCCAGCGGCGAGCAAAACTCGCCGAGATCCGCGAACAACTCGTATCGACCCAGCCACCGGCGGCAGAACAAGAGTATTCGCTTGAGCAATGGATCCGGGAGGTGTTGGGGAGCGACGTGGAAGCGTGTCCGAGTTGCGGTGACGTGTTGTCGGCAACGCAGTTACCTGCGACGCGTCCAGCCATCCAACTGTGCCGCCCCAATCGGCACTCGCGAGGAAAACCGGCGGAGTCCACCAAATGACGACCCCTGCCAACCACAAACTGCCCGCCCGCCGTTGGGCTTCCGCTAGGCGCGCCCGCTGCCATCGAGTTGGAAATCGCACGTGTCCTACTCCGATCGACCGGCAAGCCACGCCACCGGGCACGCAGCCCACCTTCCACGAGCCCCTAAAACCGTGGCACCGGCTAAGCTGACTCGATACAATGTCCAAGCGGTAAGCCGCCACAGCTACGCGGCTCAGTTCAACATGTTTTATCGGCCATCGCTGCCGCGACGACGCGATAAAACACGATTCATTAACACTTTTCGTTCTACTTACCGTGGTGGTTCTGCTGCCAACGAGAGTGAGATTTAGCCATGGCGATTGTGACCATTCCAAGGGGAGCAGCAAGACGCTACCGCCACTATCTTTCTCACATCGAATCCAGCGATGAAGAGGTCACGCTGGACCTAACATCGATCGTCCCGTACGCAGATGGCGTTGACGCTAATCGTGCACGTGAAGCTGATCTACGCCTCGGTTGGTTTGTGGACAAAGTATTTGTACTGCAAGCGATCAAGAATCAGCCAATGTTTGTAGATTGTTCAAACAATGTCGCCCGGTGGCTTGAGCCATTGCGCTACACACCCTGGCGATCACAAGACAGTCGCGGCAGCGCGATCGAATTGTCAGACCACGGTGCCCATGACATTGACTTGCTGAGTCGCTGGTTCAAGGCTGATTTCCCGCACCAACGAAATACGTTACCCGACGTAGCAGGGCTATTTCAGGTCGGAGTCGCTGGTGGATGTTGGCCGCCGCCCGACTCCAGCACGTTTCAATGGCGACTTCACGAAAACGCATCGGGAATCGAGTTACACTGGGTTTACGAGTCCGGCCATCGAATGGGCAACGATGTTCAATACTGCGTCGTCAGGAAAGGCACTCCCACGTATTCTGATTCGGATTCCGGTGGCCCACCCACAGGATGGACTCTCAAGCAACAAAACTAGAAGCAGTCGTCCGCTGAAACACTTACGATTTTCTTTGTCGCTCTTGCTTTTTACGGTTGCCGCGGCGGCCGCGATATTCGCGATCTACGACGCTGGATTCCGTGCAGGTGAAGCGGCCGCTTTGCAGGTTCCGCTTCGACACAATGCGAACCGCGAGTTAGTCCAAGGCCAAGTCCGGATTCTTGCTGCCGACACCCGAAAGGCTGCTGCTCGCTGCCATGTTTCTTTCACTCTGGTCGGCCCCGATGGCGGCGATGGTGGTGCCTACCGCTCCTTTTCAGACCGCCGTGGAATTGCAAAGCTGCCCGCGTACCTGACGCCTGGCCGCTATCAGGTTGGCATTCGGGGACATGGCTCATCGACTCGATACGTCAACACGGAATACAGCAAGACGGCTGATCTTCTACTGGTCCGACCAGACGGTTCCTACTCACCGCTTGAATACCTTGTCAACACAAGATAACCGACCGACAATCATGCAATGCACCGGAGTCGCGTGCCGGGCATTTTATCAATAGATCAATCGACATGGATCGAATCGATGCCACAGATCAGGTTCCCGCTCTTTTGTATCGTCACCGCAATCTTGGTCACGACCGCGACTCAATCCACATTCGGCATTCTTGTTCAGCTTCATTCCGCGTCGAGTATCCCATTCTCGGCCGAGTATCCCGAGCACGGTCGCAAGCTGGTCCGAACTGCGCTGGTTAGCGACGATTGCAGGTTGATCGATGGTGCCACCACCATGCAAAGGACGACATTACATTTCGCTGGTGATACACAGTCCATCAATACCCAGCTAGAAAGGCTCGCCAATTGCCCAGGCGTTAGCGTTACAGTTTCCTTCGCGACAATCGAACACGAATGTGATTGGCGGCTCATTCATATCTCGAACGCCAACAAATTTAGCGTTGTCATAAACTTAAAGTCGAACCTCGTTCTGCTCGACAAACTCGCCATTCCACCAGCTATCGGCCCTGCGTTGGTTCCCTAGTCATCAAGTAGAGGATCAACGATGGGATTCGCTCAAAGCGGGGCACACGAATGTTTCCTGACGGTTCACTAGGTACGACTTACCGATCTTGGGAATCCGGCGGGTCAAACTCGTCGATCGAACTCTCGCTGGCCAACTCATCAAGAAAGCTCGATCGGCTCTAGCTTGCAAACTCACCCCCGCCTAAGACCTGCTGACGCTACACGGATATTTAGAATTGATTTGCGGGTGATCGATCGTTCGAACAAGATCCACGACTACCTACTCGAAAATGATGCTGTGGCGGAATTTTACGATACGTTTGACCAACGCTGCCGGATCATGGCCAGTTTACGTTCGATGGTTCGGGTGGTGACTTCGTAACGAATGGAGAGTTCTTCGTTGCTGTAACCCTCCATTTTCGCGACCGCAATTTCGCTTAACATCGGGTCGCCAAGTTTGGTCAACATCGTTTGCAGTTGTTCGTCCATCTCGGTCAACGTTTCCGGTGACGGCGAAACATCGGCGATCAGGTCGAAGCCCGCTTTGCTGGTATCATCAAACACGGAATCACCTCGGACCATACCGCCGCCACGTTTCGCCCGCCCATCGCTTCGGCCTTGGTCGATGCAGTCGTTTTTTGTCCACGACAGCAACATTCGCCACAAATCGTCGCGGTTGTCGATGCTGGGCAGTGTTCCGCGATCCGCTGCGTTGCATAGCGTCGTCATGACGCCCGCGGCAATGTCTTCTTCGTCACTGACACGTCGGTTGGAAAGCTGCGTGCGAGCGACTTCGGCTAACCGCTCAAACAAGCGATCCCACAATTTAGCCGCAGCCGTAGGGTCGCCTTCGCGGAGCTGATCGAACCAGACCGTGATGGAGTCTTCGTTGGCGAATCGGTTCATTTCTTATCCCACAACAATACCGGGAAGTCGTTTTCGTCAGTCGCTCCGACCAAGAACCCCCAATCACCCTTGGCCTGACTGACTTTGAAGACCACAGAGTGCGCGCCAGCGGCCAAGTCGACATCGAACGTTTTTCGATTCACTCGTAGATGCTTATTTGATGCGTTTTCAAGAACCACGTTGCCGTCGATCCAAACTTTGGCCCCGTCATCGCTGGCAACTGTAAACCGGATCAGCATCGCTGTTTGAACGTTGATCGTTGTGGTGGCGTAAGCAATCGCCGATTCTTGTTCGCCTAACTTGTCGAGTAAGTTCACATACCGCCCCGCCAAATCACTGGTCATCACAGCATTTTGTGGCGGCGCCTGTGCGTCTGGGCGAATCAAATTCGATTCAATGTCGGCCTGGAAATCTAACTGCTGTTTCGCCGACATTCCGGGCGTTGTTGCGATGGGGCCGTGGATTTGAAAGGTTTGAGTTTCAGCGACCCAGTTCGCGAAGATTTGCTTTTCCGTTTCGGTCCATCCCACCACGCTGGCGACGTATTTCTGCGCCGCGCCTGCCAACCAGTCCGTTTGGTTGCTCGCCGCTTGTTCGTTCAAAACGCGAAGTCGTCCCCTGGCCGCATAGCGGAGTAAAAACTGCACCCGGTTGCGAGCCTCTCGCGTGCTTGGTGGGGCAGCGTCCTGGTCAAATCGATGAATGAACTTGACCAGCGCATCGACTTGATCAGCTTGCCCCAGCAAGTTTGCATAGCTGTTGCGAGTCGACAAGTCATTTTCAAAGTCGTCGATTGTCCAGTCGTTCGTGATTTGTTCCATCGTTTCGACCGCCAGATCGTAGCGTCCGGCTTGCTTGCCAACGTTGACCAAATTGCTGCGGATCGTCTGCTTAATTTCGGCGATGCCTTCATCGGGCACGATCGAGTACTCATCGCCGGGATGTTTGCCCGCTTCTTCGATGGCGGCACTGGCAAGTTCGAGTTGCCCGATGCCAGCATCCACATTGCCGCTTTGAAACAGCATCATCCCGTAGTACATCCGGGCTCGCGTCATCGCGATCCAGTTTTCTCGCAAGTTTTGGCCTGCCGCGATGCGAGTTTCCGCGACCGAAATCGCCGTTCGACGACCAGCCAACACCGGTGGTGGTATTTTCATCCACGTCGTGAATAGAAACCATCCGAACAAGCCCACCGTGACCAACGCTGACACAAGTTGGATCGCTGTGGGCCAGCGCCGATACACGGTCGCCAAAGCGAATGTCGCCGCGGCAAGAAAACACAATGGGATGAACCAGTCGATGATGTAGCCGGCCCCGATCGAGACCCAAGTCGCAAAGTTTGACCCCAGCAAAAACAAGACGCACACCATGACCACCGTAAAGCAAACGTAGCCGATGCGACTTCGCCAGGGGCCCTCGTTTCGAATCAACCGCCCCGCCACCCAGGTCTGCGCCACGCCCAGCAGGGCAAAGATCATCAGACTAACCAGCGTGCCTAGAATCGTGCCATTCATGATTGCGGCTTCGGTATCACCTTCGGCTTTCCGGAACAGCAAATCGGGTAATTCCGATGTGGGGACACTGCGCAGGCTCGGATACTTTTCATTGACGAACTGGCGAACGTTGCGTTCGGTGTTGCCCTCCGGGAAAGCCAGTTGCCTGATCACGACGCTGTCCTCTCGCGGTCCCGCCGTCATGCCTCGAATGAACGCCGGCCCAAAGCCTGAAACGAATGCCAACAGTCCGGCCAACAAACCAACAGCAAGCCCCGAACCAATATCAGCCAACGCGTTTTTCGTTTTAACCAATCTCGCAGTCGCCCAGCCGATCGTTGTTGTCAGCAACAACATCAACGGAATCGAAATGGGACGCAGAAACGAATAGTCCTTAGCAAGCCAGGGGCGGTCGCTGGGCGCGAACTTGTCGTACGTGTCCAACCTCGATGCATAGTCACTGCCGATCGTTCCTGCCCACATCAGGCCACCGAACAAGACGCCAACAACGGTTGCAATCACTGGGATCCAAATCACGTTGCCGAAATTCTTGTTAAGCCACGCCCGCATGATTTCAATCACCGAGGGTGGCCGAACCATCAGAGGTTGACCGGCCTCGAAGGCTCGCAGGTCGGTCGCCAGATCGACAGCACTTTCATATCGCTGCGTGGGATCTTTCGAGAGACAGTGCAAACAAATCAGTTCAAGATCGGAATGGACGTCGGCATTGAAACTTCGCGGTGACGGCGGTGCTTCGTCCACAACGCTGCGAAGCGTTTCAAGCATCGTGTCTTTCTGATGCGGCGGTCGTCCGCACAGCAGTTGATACAAAATTGCACCAAGCGAATAGACATCCGTCGCCGTCGTGACGCTGCCGCCGGTGGCTTGCTCGGGCGACATGAATCCCGGCGTGCCCATCACCGCGCCAGTTTGCGTGATGCCGTGATCGTGTTCGGTGCTGCGCGCGAGTCCGAAATCCGTCACTACCGGATCGCCATCGGTATCAATCAAAACATTCGCCGGCTTGAGGTCGCGATGCAAAATTCCTCGCTGGTGAGCGTGATGAACGGCCAACGCCGTCTTGGCGACCACGTCGATGATGCGTGACGGATCTTGGCCAATGTTTGTACCGACTTCGCTAAGCGATTCGCCCTCGATCAACTTCATCGAGAAATAGTGCTGACCGTCGAAGTTGCCGATGTCATAGATGGGTACGATGCCCGGATGGTCCAAGCCGGCTGCGGATTCCGCTTCGATTTGAAAGCGACGAATTTGATCTTCGCCCGCGATGTTGCCACTCAGAATCATCTTCAGCGCGATCTCGCGATTGAGACTGATTTGGCGAGCCCGATAGACAACCCCCATCCCGCCGCGCGCGATCTCGTCGACGATTTCATAGTCGCCGAAGTAACGAATCCGCTCGCCTTGCTTGGGCGACAAGTGGTTCGCATCAGGGTGCCCCGAATCAAGCGTCGCCATCTCGGCCTGAGTGGCCGGCGGTTCGCTTCGGTCCAGCCCAAGCGGTTTCAGTTGAAGGGCGTAGTCATCTTCGGTGAGTTCGCAGTCATGAGTTCGGCGATAGTCGCGGTCGATTTGCATCAGTTCGCGGGCGAGGCGTTCCCGCTGTGTTTCGCTTGCCATTTGCACGAACTTGGCAAGACGAGGCGGGGAACTAGGCGATTGTTTCCAAGCCTGCTCGAACTGGTCACACAGCCGATCGACCGCTAGTTCATCGGCCCATTGCTGATCCGATTCCTTGTCCCATGAAATGTCGTCGTTATTCATCAGCCAGTAATTCGCTGTATCAGTGAGTCCGAAAGAGAGAGCAGGCAACTCTTTTAAGAGCGACAAAGGTTGCGGTTGCCCGACATCGACCTCGGAAAAGCATAACGGCACGGCATTCGCCGCAGGGCACCGCTTCGGGCACATTCCCTATCCAAGATGCCCCGAAACTTGCGAGGCAAATGCGTTGCATGATGCCGGGGTCTCGACGAAACCCCAAACCCGAATCGTGACCTGGCGTGAAGCCGCCAGATGGACTTGTGAAGCGAGGCGGACTTTGGGACTTTGTAACACAGACGTGGTTTCCGTTAGTCAAGCTTTTTGAGAGTCCATCATGAGTGCTGATAGTAATTCGATCTGGGGCGGACGTGATCCGTCGGTGCCACTTAGCCAAAACGCTCCGCTGCTGAAGTGGGTTGAAAAAATGGCTCGTCTGACCCAGCCAGATTCGATTCACTGGGTCGATGGCACACAGGCCGAATATGACACGATCTGTGATCAGATGGTCGAAGCGGGCACGTTCATCAAGCTCGACCAAGACCTGTGGCCGGGTTGCTTCCTTGCCCGTTCCAATCCCACCGACGTCGCGCGCGTCGAAGATCGCACGTTCATCTGTTCGCTGTCCAAAGAAGCGGCGGGACCGACCAACAACTGGGAAGACCCGTACCAGATGAAGCGGAAGCTCAAAGGTCTATTCAATGGTTCGATGCGCGGGCGGACGATGTACGTGTTGCCGTTCAGCATGGGGCCCGTCGGTTCGCCGATGTCGCAGCTCGGCGTGCAGTTGACGGACTCGCCTTACGTTGTCACCAACATGCGAATCATGGCACGCATCGGCTTGCCCGTGATCGCTGAGATTGAAAAGGACGAAAAGCGAGTTGTGCCGTGCATGCACACCGTTGGTGCGCCGCTGGAACCAGGGCAAAAGGACGTGCCATGGCCGTGCAATCCCGAAAAGTACATCGTCCACTACCCCGAAACGCGTCAAATCTGGTCGTACGGTTCGGGCTATGGCGGCAACGCGCTGCTGGGCAAAAAATGCTTCGCGCTACGCATCGCATCCAATATCGCTCGCGACGAAGGTTGGATGGCCGAGCACATGTTGATCCTGGGTGTCGAAGATCCTCAAGGTGAAAAGACTTACGTGACAGCCGCGTTCCCGTCGGCTTGCGGCAAGACCAACTTTGCAATGTTGATTCCTCCCGCTGGTTTTGAAGGCTGGAAGGTTTGGACGGTCGGCGACGATATCGCCTGGATCAAACCAGATGCCGAAGGACGACTCCGAGCGATCAATCCGGAAGCCGGTTTCTTTGGCGTTGCGCCGGGCACGTCGGCAAAGACTAACCCCAACGCCATGGCTACGCTCGCTCGCAACACCATCTTCACCAACGTCGCACTAACACCCGACGGCGGTGTGTGGTGGGAAGGCATGACAGATGAGCCGCCTGCGGAGTGTACCGATTGGCAAGGCAATCGCTGGACGCCCGAAATTGCACAGCAAACGGGTGCCAAAGC
>JBAUHR010000324.1:0-7775 GCA_049680385.1 Rubripirellula sp.
GATCTCGCTGGGCAAGAACCGGCGTGCTCCCCTAGCAGCGCTACAGTACTTGATCCTGGGCAGCGTCGGTGCAACGTTCATCCTGATCGGCATCGGTTTGCTGTTTCAGTTGACCGGAACGTTGAACATGGTCGACATCGCATCGCGGATCAACACGATCGATGGTCCGCGAACGATGCTCGTGGCGCTCGCGTTCTTGACGATCGGGTTGTACATCAAGATGGCGGTCTTTCCGCTGCACACTTGGTTGCCCAACGCATACACGTACGCTCCCTCGGTCGTCACGGTTTTCGTCGCTGCGACCGCGACCAAAGTATCGGTCTACACGTTTGTTCGGTTGATCCACGGGATCGTGACACCGGACTTTGCGTTCGAGATTTTGCCTTTGGATGCGGCGCTGCGGTTGATGGCGTTTGCCGGAATCTTTGCGGCATCGGCGGCAGCGATCTTTCAAGACAATGTCAAACGACTCCTTGCCTACAGCAGCATTGCTCAGATCGGTTACATCCTGCTTGGCGTCAGCATGAATACGCAAACCGGACTGACCGGCGGACTCGCCCACATGTTCAACCACGCAATCATCAAGGGTGGCTTGTTCATGGTGGTTGGCTGCTTTGCGTTGCGACTGGGGTCGGTCCAGCTTAGCGATTGGAAAGGCGCGGGCCGCACGATGCCGTGGACCTCGTTTGCCTGGGCCGTCGGTGGACTCGGCTTGATTGGCGTGCCACTGACGGCAGGATTCATCAGCAAATGGTTGCTACTGACGGCGGCGTTCGAATCCGAGCTTTGGCAAGTTGCTGTGCTGATGCTGATCAGTTCACTGCTTGCGATTGTCTATGTTTGGCGAGTCGTCGAAACTCTCTACTTTTGCGAACCATCCGACTTGGCCAAATCGGCCACTGACGCTCCGCTGCAAATGTTGGTTCCAACCTATGGCGTCATCGGTGCAACGGTCTTGTTCGGCGTGTGGACGACTTACTCGGCCGGGCTTGCGGCTAATGCGGCAGCCATGTTGCTGGGAGGCTCGCAATGATGTCGCCCGATAATCTGATTGCGGTTTGCCTGACGCTACCCCTGTTGGCGTTTGCACTGAACTTTGCCTTTGGAAAGATTCCAAATCTGCGAGAAGGCAGCACCGTGACGATCGCGACGATGGTCTTCGTCGCTGCGTGGACACTGTCGCGAAACGTATTTGACGGACAACGTCCCGAACTTACGATCGGCGAAATCTTGCCCGGATTTGCGATTCGATTCGAAGTCGAACCGCTAGGAATGCTGTTTGCATTGGTCGCCGCCGGATTGTGGATTCTGACCACCGTCTACGCAGCCGGGTACATGCGTGGGCATCACGAGAAACATCAAACACGTTTCTTCGGCTGTTTTGCGATCGCAATTTTCGCAGCACTGGCCGCAGCCTTTTCAGCGAACTTGTTCACACTGTTTGTCGCCTACGAGCTGATGACCGTTTCGACTTATCCCTTGGTCACTCACCACGGGACCGAAGAAGCTCGAGGTGGCGGACGAGTCTACCTAGGCATCCTGCTTTCAACGTCGGTCGCGTTCTTCATGCTCGCGATTGCGTGGACATGGTCAGTCGCAGGAACCGTGGACTTTCGCGCTGGCGGCATCCTGAGCGATGCGTACGAGTCAGGTTCGATTTCGCAAACCGGTTTAGGTGTTTTGCTGGGGCTGTACGCGTTCGGAATTGGCAAAGCCGCACTGATGCCATTTCACCGATGGTTGCCTGCGGCCATGGTGGCACCGACGCCAGTCAGCGCGTTGCTGCACGCGGTTGCGGTCGTCAAGGTCGGCGTATTTTCGGTGATGAAGGTCGCCGTTTATGTGTTCGGCATCGACCTGCTGCACTCGTCCGGCGTGAACGTTTGGTTGATGTACGTTGCCGGTTACACGGTGCTGGTGGCATCGCTTGTCGCGATGACCAAAGACAACTTGAAAGCACGACTTGCCTATTCAACGATTGGCCAGTTGGCCTACATCACTTTGGGTGCTGCGATCGCCAACCCGTCGGCGGTGATCGGTGGCGGGATGCACATCGCAATGCACGCGGTCGGCAAGATTACATTGTTCTTTTGCGCCGGTGCGATCTACGTGGCAGCGCACAAGAAAAACATCAGCGACATGCGCGGCCTTGGCCGTCAAATGCCCTACACGTTTGCTGCGTTCGCAATCGCATCGATCAGCATCATCGGACTGCCGCCGGGCGGCGGTGCGTGGAGCAAATGGTTTTTGACGGTCGGCACCGTCGAAAGTGGCCACTATGCACTCACTGCCATCTTGATGATCAGTTCACTGCTGAACATCGCCTACTTGGTTCCGATTTCGGTGCTAGCGTTCATGTCGCCACCGGAGGGTTCAGATTCCCAAAAATCCCTGCACGAAGCGCCGCTGGCGTGCGTGATTCCGCTGTGCATCACAGCAATCGGCAGCATCCTGCTGTTCTTCGCCGCCGAGTCGATCTACGAAGTGCTGCTGCCAATCACCAATTGAGTCAACGTCCTGTCGCAATCAGGAAGCAAACACCATGAACCATCCCAAAACTGATTCGGAACCAACCTGGTTCGAACGTCCAGCGAACATCAATCGGATGATTGGTGCGTTGGTGGTCGCGTGTGTTGGACTGGTCTTGGCCGACTTGTTTTACGAAAACCCGCACCCCCATTTCGATCTAGAAACTTCGTTTGGCTTCCAAGCCTGGTTTGGGTTCGTCGCGTTCGTCGTCGTCGTATTCCTAGGACGATTGCTTCGTTTGCTAATCGGCAAACCGGAGGACTACTATGAACGTCGTCGCTAACTTGCCACCTGGCTTGATCATGATCGTCGGCGGCCTGCTGCTGTTGGCCGTACCGCGTAAATTCCAAGGCGGCGGTGCGTTGATCGTTTCGGTGATCAGCCTGATCAGTTTTCTGCTTTTGGGTGAAGCCAACTTCGGCAACATCGACTTGTTCGGCGCCTCGCTGAACACGGTTCGGATCGACAAGTACAGCCGCGTCTTTGGGATGGTATTCCATGGCGCTGCGATCATTGCGGCCATCTATGCGTTGCACGTTCGCGACACGAAACAACAAGTCGCCGGGATGGTATACGCTGGCGCTGCGATTGGCGCCGCCTGTGCTGGCGATCTGGTGACGCTGTTTGTGTACTGGGAACTGACGGCCATTTCGAGCGTCATCCTGGTTTGGGCGACTGGCACGACAAAGTCGTACCGATCGGGAATGCGGTACCTGATCATCCAAGTCACATCGGGCGTGCTGTTGCTGTCCGGCGCCGTTTTTCAATACGTACAAACTGGCTCGTTGGCGTTCGAGAGTTTTGTCGTCGAAGGCGAACCGTTGTCGATCGCTGCGATTTTGGTGCTGTGTGCGTTCGGAATTAAATGTGCGTTTCCACTGCTGCACAACTGGCTACAAGACGCGTACCCCAATGCGACGCCGACCGGCACGGTTTTCTTGAGCGCGTTCACGACCAAGCTTGCGGTGTATTCGTTGATCCGCGGCTTTGCGGGCTACGAGCCACTGATTTGGGTTGGATGTGCGATGACTTTGTTTCCGATCGTCTTTGCGGTGATCGAAAACGACTTGCGCCGCGTGCTGGCGTACAGCCTTAACAACCAATTGGGGTTCATGGTCGTTGGCATCGGGATCGGCAGCGAGCTGGCACTCAACGGAACGGTCGCACATGCGTTCTGTCACATCATTTACAAGTCGCTGCTGTTCATGTCGATGGGCGCGGTGATGTTGCGGGTTGGCACGACCAAGGCAACTGAACTCGGTGGTTTGCACAAGTCGATGCCTTGGACGACTTTGTTTTGCATCATCGGTGCTGGTGCGATTTCAGGCTTTCCGCTGCTGAGTGGTTTCATCAGCAAGTCGATGATCATTTCGGCAGCCGCCGAAGAACACATGTTTTGGGTTTGGATCGTGCTGTTGATCGCATCGGCAGGCGTGATGGAGCACTCGGGGATCAAGATTCCGTTTTTTGCGTTCTTTGCGCACGACAGCGGCAAGCGAGTCAAAGAGGCTCCGATGAACATGTTGGTCGCGATGGGAATCGCCGCCGCATTGTGCATCGGCTTGGGCGTCGCCTATCCACTGCTGTACCGGATCTTGCCATTCGACATCGACTATCACCCCTACACCGTGACGCACGTGGTGACCCAGTTACAGCTATTGTTGTTTGCTGCGCTTGCGTTTGTGGTGCTGATGAAGTCGGGACTTTACCCGGCTGAAAAACGCGCCACGGTGCTGGACACCGATTGGGTCTACCGAATCGCGTTGCCAAAGTTAATAAGAGGTATCGGCACGACCGTCGGAACCGTCGACGGAACGCTGCGCGAGGACACGTTATTGGTCCTGCGTGGCATGCAAAAACAAGCTCGCGGCATCTTCAATGATCGTGGGCTCCTTGGTGGAACCTGGTCTAGCAGTACGATGACGTTCTGGGCCGCCGTCATGTTGGCGGCGTGCTTGGTGATGTACTACGTCTAAGCATCACGTGATGAAGAGCAGGATGCTTGGCGTGCAAAAACAGGCTGGCAGCCTGTGCTACGAATCTGTCCACGGGATCGCTACGCGGATCAGCATTCCAGTTTACGGGCTGGCGCAGCCGAGGGGCCTTTTCCCGCGAATCGCTTGCGACAGAACTCGGTGATGTTCTTTCCCAGCTTCAACGCTTGGTGTGCCGCAGAAATCAGTGGCGGTCGCACTAGGTGTCCGTGGCGATTGGTTTGGATCACATCGCCCGAACCGACATCCAGTGCGGTCAAACAACCACCGCCGAAACAGTACGTGTCGATGCAAACCAAGTGACCGGCATCCAAGATGCGGTTGTCGGGTTGAGGTGTGTGTCCCAGGATGACCCGTTTGCCACTTTGATGCGGCTGTGGCAGTGGGGACGGCAAATGCGTCCAGAACAGAGTCATGTCAGTCTGGGCGTGCATCGCCAAATCGCACACGTAATTCGCATGAGCAAAGATCTCGGTCGACGTTTCATAGAACGGAACCAACTGCTGAAAAAAGCTCAGATGCTCGGCTGGGATTTTTTCGGTGCTACCGCCATAGCTTGCCACAGTCGACTGGCCACCGTTGTCGAGCCAAACTCGGTCATCCAAACCACCGACCACAACGCCCATCAGCATGATCTCGTGATTGCCTCGCAGGGTGACCACATTGCACCGATCACGCAGGGCGATGACTTGGTCAACCACGTCGCGACTATCCGGCCCTCGATCGATGTAATCACCCAGAAAGACCAGTTGATCCTGGGGCTGGGGATCGATCGCGTCGACCAGGCCTCGAAGCGCCTTGGCGCAGCCATGGATGTCTCCGATAGCAATTCGTCGCATAGGAAAGGAGTCCACTTGCGTTCGCGGCGGTTGAGAAACGGATGTCAGCGAACAATGATAACTGAAATTTACCCGTTTTAGTTCATCGCCGAGTCACCAAATCGCACTCCTGGGGCCATCTCGGACAAAATATCGTGTCCGCACTGCCGTACCGCCCTTTCCCAACACTGGTCCGGGTCGCCAAACACGATATCGGGATCCGCATCGCCCGCCAGCCAACCGCCGACGCGCAGTTCCTCGTCCAATTGGCCTGGCCCCCATCCGCTGTAATGAGAAACGTACCGAACCCGAGCGTCCGGACGCTTCAGCAGAATCCGCATATGATCATCGTCACCGGTAATCCAGGCCGGCGGATTTCCCAGTTCGATCGACAGCGAACCCCACGGTTCGGCCGGATGATCGTGCAGCGTAAACGTTGAACCTTCGCTGACCGCTTGCCCGGGCGGCATGGGCTGGCCGGTCGGATCGAACGGGCCACAGGGTTCACCGACGCCCGCTAAATCGTGAAGCGCCAACAGCGGCCCATCAACGGGCCCGCCAAGATAAATTTGGTCATCATCGCGAGGACGTCCTTCGGCGGGCGACATCTCGACCAAGTCACGGAATCGGCGATCAGAGGGCCGATTGATCGTCAGGCCAAAAGCGCCCTCAACATCGTGACGGATGATGAACACGACCGAACGCAGAAAATTGCCGTCGCTAAGGTACGGCGACGCGATCAACAATCGACCAGAAAGGTTGGCTGGCATAGGTCGATTCCCCGTTTTTCGAATGAACTAGTAAAGTCGCCGTGGACCTTGCCGAAGTATAAGCGCACCTCGGCAAGCGAGCGCACGGAGACGAAAAATATATTCTGACCACCACGCCAGTGGCCGCCAGTCGTGACGATTAGCGGAAGCTAAAAGCTGGTAGGGATCAAACGCATTTCGAGAATTGTCGTAGGGCTGGTTCCACCGGCCAATCCCAAACTGGCCAGCGAAAACCGGCCTAACATTTATCGCTTCAACCGCCTTGCCACCGCTACGGCAGCGATGAAAATTTTTCAGCGTTGGCCGTCCTTGTTTGCCCTGCCTTACTTAGCCTGCCTTACTTAGCCTCTCTGTTCAGCGGCTTTTCGACACCAATAGCCGCAGGAAAATCAGCGGCATTGTTTCCGCCTTTTTCGATCCAACGCTTGTTTTGCGAATTGCCCGCCGGTTGGTTCATCGGGATGTCCATTCCGCCTGCATCGCCGAGCATCTTGTACAGCTCGTTTTCCATTTTCTTGCCGACTGATTTGTATTCTGGATCGTATAGCAAGTTCTTCTTTTCACCAGGATCCGTCGTCAGGTCGTAGAGTTCGTCTGCATCCCACAAACCGTAGTACGTGATGTACTTGAAACGGTCACCACGCAGTGCAAACTGAGTTGGCGTTTGCGGAAAGTTCTTTTCCCAGTAGTAGACGTACAGAAAATTCTTGCGCCAATCCATGTTCGGGTTGTTGGGCAAGTCAAGAAAACTTGTACCATCGATATATTCGGGCGTCTCCAAACCAGCCGCATGCAGCACCGTTGGCCCGACGTCAATGTTGCCGATCACCTTCTCGACGACAGTGCCGCCTTGGTACAGATCAGGACAGTGCATCATCATCGGTACTCGCATCGATTCTTCGTACGAGACTCGCTTGTCGATCAAGCCGTGCTCGCCCCACATGAATCCGTTGTCGCCCATGTAGATGACCAGCGTATCATCGTGAACGCCCATGTCCTTTAGTTTCTGCATGACTCGGCCCACGCTATCGTCGACCGCCAACAGCGACTCGCAATAGCGACGGTACAAGTAATCCAGACCATTGTCGCTGTGATAACTGAAGTCGATTCCGTGCCAGCTATTGCGTTGATCGCGTACCCAACGAGGCGCATTGTCTTCGGCCGTGATGCCTTCACCGCGAGGCAGAAAGCTGAGGTCGGCGTCGGCGTAACGTCCCGCATGTCGCTCGGCAGGTGTGAAATTGCTGTGTACCGCTTTGTGCGACAAGTACATAAAGAACGGCTTGCCCGTGTCCTTTTGCGCGTCCAGCCAATCGACGGCATAGTCGGTCATCTCGTCAGTGATGTAGCCCTTCTGTTTGACGCGTTCACCGTTGACGTTCAACGTGTAATTCGGCCCTGGCGGCAAGTAATTGCCTTGACCTTTGAAACTGATCCAATGGTCAAATCCAGGCCGCCGATCATCGTTGTTGGCGCCCATGTGCCATTTGCCGATGTAGGCCGTCTCGTAACCTTCACGCTGCAAGTATTGAGGGAAAAAGATCGTGCCCTCGGGCACCAATCGGTTGTTGTCGATCACACGGTGCTTGTGCGTGTAAAGTCCGGTCAGAATCGATGCGCGGCTTGGCGAACACAGCGACGTGGTGACGAACGCGTTCTTCAAG
>JBAUHR010000325.1:0-10004 GCA_049680385.1 Rubripirellula sp.
TGGACAAAAGCACGGTCGCCGATGATCGCCATGCCATCTTTGGTGCCGTTGGAGATCACGATCGAATCCAGCAAAGTTCCATCGGCTGCGTCCAGGACGTCGATTCCTCCGCTGCGCGAGTAATAAACGCGATTGTTCTTGGCTGCCAAGCCGATGCTGGTCGCCGAGCTCAATGGAGCATCAAACTGGTTCAATTGCTCGCCGGTGATTGGATCAATTTCCTGAATCACGACGATGTCGTCTGTACCGCGAATCGCTTGGAACAAACGAACTCGGTCTGCCGTGAACGCACGCCCCGAACTTCCGGCGTTTGGCGTTCCGACACTCGTTAGCACGCGAACTGAATACTCGCCCGGTACGATGTTGCTAAGAACGTAGGCACCGTTTGCGTTCGTTGTTGTCGATGGTTCCCCTGCGTCTAGGATCCCGCTTCGGTCCAGGTCCAGGAACACCGTCGCGCCGACAACCACTGAGTCGCCAGGATCCGCGGCGCCGTTCTCATCAACGTCGGTGATGACGTATCCCGAGATCGATGCGGCCGTGACGATCAGGCCGTGATCAACTGTCGCCGTTTGGCCAGCGCTGACCAGAACCGATTGTCCGTTGTCACGCAGTGTCCCACCGGCGAGTCCCAGGTACGTGGGAATGCCGGTCATATTGCGAAGCGTCACGCCGCTGTTGTCGACGACTTCAATCCGACCTCCGTAAGCGATAAACGTTTCACCGCCTAGCGAATCAATCGCGTAGTCCGAGCCGTTGAAATTACTGGCCTCAGGGTTGAATGTCGCGGTCCCCGTCTGTGGATCAATTTCCAAAACTCGGTCGTCGTAGGTTGCAACCAGAATACGTTGTCCGTCAGCACTAACGCCCGTCCCAAAACTGGCCGACGGCGTTGACGCCGAATAAGACGATGGCATCGATGCCAAACCCCAGTCGAACGTCACTGGGCGGATCTTGGCAAACTGGTCGGACTGCGGATCATAGGAATACAGCGTCAGGCCGCCAAACTCTTCGCGAACGGTATAGATCGTTCCACCCACGACCGCCGCACCGAAGTCTTGGACATTCGTGTAAGCGATCTGCCCGGACGACGAGTCGATGTAGGGTTCGCCCAGGTGCCGGCTGCTGATGATCGATCCATTCAGTCCAACTTGGTACAGCATGTCAATGCCGCTGTCGATCAGAATCAGGCGTTCACCGTCAAATGCCATCGAAACCGCCCCGTTGCTGTACGGGACGACCGTGAACAGGCTATTCGTGATGGAACCATTGGAGGGGTCAAGTTGGTCGATTCGAATCGAGCCGGATTGATTGCGAAGTCCGAAAAGCAAATCTTGCGAGGTGAAGGCATCGCTTAGTCGATGCCTGTCTGACGTTGATCGAACAACAACACTGCCTGGTGGAACGCCAGCGATCGAGTAAGTCCCATCAGCGGCACTAACGTCGAAAGGCTCGCTGCCGTCGCGGCTACCGTTGTCATTGATGTCAGCAAAGACAGTGACGCCGACCGCAGGCAATTCGCCCGTGTCCTGCACACCGTTGTTGTTGGTGTCAATGAACTGAACGCCAGAGACGGTGCCGGCAAACTGGGATGCACCAAACTGCACCCCAGTGACTTGTTGATCCAAATTAACGGTCAAACGGGCGGCCAAATCTTGATAAACACCACCGGCCACGGCGACGGGTTGGCAACCGATCGGCAGTGTCCCCGTCAGCGTTCCAGCGGAGTCGAACGTCAGTAACGACGTGCTGTTGTACCGTGACACATAAGTCGTTCCGCCAACCGAGCCAACGCCGGACGACTGAATGTTGGTGCCGGTCGTATCCGAGTCGCTGATTAACAGCGTCGATGGATCAAACGTCAACAACAAGTTATTGTCCGTGGAAATCACCAGTGATTGACCGTCGGCGGAAACGCCCAGACCGGTGGTTTCGTTGACGCCGGACAGAAGTGAAGATCCGCTGTTTGTCGTGAATAGGGAACCGGTTCCGATCAGTGATCCCGAGGTTGCGTCAACCATTCCGATCTCGCCAACTGCGCCAGACAGATAGATTGTCGATCCAATCACGGCCAATCCATTCCATGCAATTCCGTGCGTTGGTGGATTCAGTGACGAGATATCGATTTGCGATTCGATGGTGATTGCATCGGGGTCGATCTGGAAAATCTTTTTCTGACCATTGTCAAGCGCCCACAGCGATGTGCCATCAAAGGCTAGCCCGTCAGCCGTGATGGACGTGGTGGGATAATAAGATTGCCAGTAGTCGGCAATCGTCGATCCGTCGCTCGGGTTGATCTCGCGAAGTTTGTTGCTTCCGTGCCACACGAACAACCGGTCCATCGGCGTTGAAGGCGACGACTGTTCAAATCCAACGGGCGGCAGGATACGAACAACCGCTTCACCGGGTTGCACGTCGGTAAACGTATATTGTCCCGTCGCGTCGGTCGTCGTTGTGACTTCACCGGCGTCCAAACGACCGTTGTCATTGGTGTCCAGGTAAATCGTCACGCCCACCAACGGGCCTTCGCCAGCATCCAAAATTCCGTCTGCGTTGACGTCATCAAACGCAGTACCGGAAACCGTTGTCGAGTTGACGTGAGTCGCGAAGTCCACCGTCGCAGTATCAGTACTTGCTGTGATCGTCACCGAGGTTGACACCGGCGACGTCGAAACAAAGCCAGGCTGAGGCACGATCCGAACGCGGTGGTTTCCGAGCGACAGCTGGTCGAACGAATACGCGCCGGTGGCATCCGTGGTGTGCGAAGTTTCGCCAGCGTCAAGAATGCCGTCGTTGTCGGCGTCCAAGAAAATTGTCCAACCGCTTACCGGATTCTCACCCGTACCCTGCACGCCATCAGCGTCGACGTCGTCAAACACGACACCGCTGATCGACGTCTCGTTAGCTTGCAGTCCAAAATCGGCGTCAACGGTTTGCGTTGGGTAAGAAATTGTCTCACTGGCCGCCTCAGCCGAAGTCGGCAACCACTCAGGGCCACGATCGACGCGGATTCGGTACAGCCGATACCACAGCGGCGACAGCGTGTACGTGCCCGCTTCGTCTTCGGGCGTTCCCGGATCATCCGCCGCCGTCACCACGAACGTGTCAAAATTCTCAAACAGTCCGTTATTGTTATCGTCCCAATAGACAGTCTCGCCCGGAATCCCCGGTTCGCCCGCGTCACGGACGCCGTTTGCGTTGAGGTCTTCGAATACGACTCCCACAAACGCAGCTTGATTCTCGGTCGCCGGAACGTCGACGACTAAGGGATTGTCGTCAAAGCCCAGTTCAATTGTTGTCGTCGAAAACGCGGACTCGACAAAGTACAGCCGATCGGTCACTCGAAGCGTGGAGGTTCCTGGAGTCAAATTGTCGAACGTGAAAGAGCCGCCGCTGACATACCAGTCGTAGGGCTCCGAAATGGTGTCAAGTTCTCCGTTGCCGTTAAGATCAATGTAGATCTGCGATCCATCGGCCCCGTCTTCGCCCGTGTCGCGGATGCCGTCGTTATCGAGGTCGTTGAACACCGTGCCAGAGATCGTGCGATTAACAATTCGCTGGACCGGTAGGATTACTGAAACCGCGTCACCGTTGCCCGTCCCGGTTCCCGCCAACGGATTGCTGCCGGCATCGATGATCGAGTCATCGTCGACCAACAGCAACTGCAACGTTCCATCACCGGTGCCGCTGTCAACGGTTACGTCATAAACCGCGCCGCTTCCAAGATCCGTCACGCTGGTGATACTGGCACCGGTCACACCGGAGAGAGCAAGCGAGAAATCGGTGACGTCGACGCTCGTAACGGGCTCGGAAAACTGGACAACGAAATTCGCCGTGTCGGTTCCGGAAAGGTAGGTTTGAGAAGTCGTGATCGAAACGACGGTGGGAGGTGCCGCATCGACGGGGACGCCCAAAGTAGTCGTTTGATCCTCGACCACCGTGACGTCCAACCAATCCTTGCTGCCAAGCACCCCCAATTGCAATGATGTATCGCGGCTGTTCACTCTTAGCACCGATGTCGGTCCAACGTTGATGATCATCGACGACGAAGACTCGTTAATGCCTAGTCCGGCCGGGTCCGCAGTGCCGAGTGTCTCGCCAGGCGTCAACGTTCCGGTGACCAGATCACGTTCCAGCACCATGATGGCCCCAGAAAGGCTCATCGCCGCATAGACTCGCGTGCCGTCGTCGCTGATCGTCATGTCCAGCGGATACGTTCGATTGATCGTATCGCCAATCGTCACGTGGTCGGCAAATTGAAGCGTTCCATCGGCTTGGGTGCGGTAGTGAAAGATCGTGTGCTGAGCCCAACTGACGATATACAAGTCGTCGCCGTTGGCGGACAGTTCCGCTGAGAAATTGCCAGAGAACGAGAGGCCTGCCGGAGCGTTGACCGTCTGGATCTGCGAAATCGATCCGGTCGACGTGTTCCGCGAGAAGACTCGGATGACAACGTTGCCTGAATCGACCGCATACAGCCGCGTTCCATCATCGCTAAACACAAGATCCGAGAATCTGGCCCCGATGCTGGTCGTGCTGGCCGAAGACAACGTGCCATTGGAATTGATACTTAATCGCGAGATGCCGTTGATCCCACCGACATACAAGTGGCTGCCATCGGGCGACACCTGAAGCGAATAGTTGTACCCCAAAGGAACCGTCGCTGAGCTAACAAGGGTCAGCAATCCCGTCGTGGGATCCTGCGAGTAACCCTTTACTTGGCGAGTTTGATGTTCAAGCACATACAGGAACGCGCCGTCTGGCGTGAAACCGAGGTCACCGGATTTGTTGGTCGTGTCGGAGAACTGATTGGTCAGGACTTGCACCTGCGTGATCGGGCCGACGCCGCTGACGGGCAGTTCGTACACGATCACGTTGTTTCTAAGATGATCAAAGACAACAGCGAACTTGCCAGTGGGGCTCTTCGTGATCGACTTGTTGTCCGCGGCCAAGTTCAGCGAATCTGAGATCGCGATCGACTGGTTGGCGTTCCAGCTGTTGCCTGGTGCCGAAAGCGAGTACTGAGGTTCGACGATTCGGATTTCGTAGTCGCCGGGGGCAAGTCCCGTGAACAGGTAATCGCCAGTCTCATCGATACCTGCGGTGGCCCCATCATCAGTCTGGGAAACCACCGATGGCTCGGTCGCGCTGTCGAACGCCCCGTTCAAATTCAAGTCGACGTACAGGGTCACACCTGACAAACCTGATTCACCCGCGTCCAGTTGCCCGTTGTTATTGACGTCGTTCCAAACGTTGCCAGCGATGTTGCCCGGCAGGACTTCATGAGTTCCAAAATTGGCCAGAGCGATTCCATTTGCGACCGCGACGGTGACCAACTGAGGCCCATCGGCTGCAGGTAACGTTTGCACGTAGGGTGTTTGAGCTTGCAGACGCAGCGTGTAGTTGCCGTCGACCAGCCCGGTGAATTCATAGAATCCCGTTCCGGCGTCCGTCAATGCGGTCGACTCGCCAGTATCGAAGGTGCCGTTGTTGTTGGAGTCGATGTAGACCGTCATCGCACCCGCACCAGTTTCACCGGCATCGAATACTCCGTCAGAATCCAAATCGCTAAACACGGTTCCTTGGATCGAGCCCAATTGCACGTTGTAGGCTGCCAGTGGGTTGGTCGCCGTTCCCACACCATCAAGCGGGAAACCGGCGTCATCGATCACTGAATCGTTGTCGGCGAACACCAGCCCGATGGTTCCCTCGCCGCCAGTGTGCGATACCGTGACGACGTAGGTGTCGTCGCTACCTGTGACCGAAGCGACCGCTGCACTCGTCACGCCGGAAGCGGCAACGGAAAAATCAGTCACGTCCAACCCTGTGACTGGTTCAGAGAACACGAGTTGGTAGCTGAGGCTGGTTCGATTGGTCGGATCGGTGTTCAGTTTGGTCGATGATGACAGTGTGGGGGCTAGTCGATCGACGTCGATCGTATCGATTACTGTTGAACCGTCACCGCCCAGCGGCGTCCCTTCGTTGTCCACAATGCCGCCGCTGAAACTGACTCGCGGTGACAACGTGCCTTGCGATCCGTCGGCCAGGTTGACGGTCAGCGTGTAAGTGTCACCGCTGCCGTCGACCGAGGCCACAGTTGCTCCTGAATACGATCCCAAGAACAGAAAGTCCGATGCATCGACGCCAGAGACCGGTTCGCTGAACGCGATATCAAAATCGACCGTGCTGCCGGTGACGACTCCTGTTCCGGAATACAAGATCGAGTCGACCATTGGGACCAGATTGGAGATGCCAAACGCCTCCAAAGTCGTGGTTTCGCCGACGCTGACTGATGTCGAAATTGCCGTCGGGACCCAATCGCCTACATCGCGGCTAAACGCGTACACCGCATCGTCGTAGGCCGCCACCACATACAGCGACTGACCATCATTGGAAAACTCAACGTCCCAAGCGCCGAACAGATGATCAAATCCGCCGACGTTGTTTTTGTATGACTCCACCAGCGTCAGCGCGCCGGTGGTTTGATCTCGAGCGTAGATCGCCAGACCGCCAGCCGTTTGGAAAGTGACTGCGACATGATGCCCGTCGGGGCTGACCAAAACCGAAACCGGGTCAGGGTTGCTGGTCGTGTAGGGATCGGGGACGAACTGGTTGAACGATACATGACCAGTCACGCTGTCACGGTCCAGCACAACGATGCCTTGGCTCAGTCGCGCGGCGACGTAAATGTTCTGTCCATCGGGGCTGACCGAAACGCCCCAGGGCTGGTACAGCGATGAATAACCGGGTGTTGATCGCGAGACCGATTGTGTCAGCGTTAACAGACCCGTCGCCAGGTCGCGGTCGTAGACGTGAAACGCATTGGAATTGCCGGAGGTCAGGTAAACGTGCCGTTGGTCGGGGCTGAGGTCGACCGAGAACGAACCTCCGGTGGAACCGGTCAACTTCTGAGCAAATGTGACCAGCCCCGTCGCCGGATCGCGATTGAACACCGCAAGCGATCCACTCGTAACCGCGGCGACGTACAGATTCTTGCCGTCGGCGCTTTCGCGAATCGCGGTCGCTTCACCGAGCCCGTCGACGCCACCGACGCCTTGTTTCAGATGCTCCAGATACGTCAACAAGCCGGTGGCTTGGTCACGCGAGAACATCACCAGCGCGTCGTCGATTGCCGAAACGACGTATAGGTACGCTCCGTCGGGCGAGATCGCGATCGATTGAGCGCCAATGAGTCCGTCGACTCCACCACTGCCATCGATGATCGTCTGAATACGAGTCAGTTGGCCGGTGGTTGAATTGCGTGCGTAAGCCGTGATGGCGTTGTCGGTGTAAGCCGCGATGTAAACGAACTCACCATCGGGACTCTCGGTCACGCCCGCGACTTCTTCGAGAGCGTTGTTGCCATCGATGTTGTCACGCAGCAACTGCACCTGAGTAAGCTGGCCGGTGCCCGCATCGCGAGTCGCTGGATTGGTCGCCAGCCAACCGACCGGCGGGATCACTCGAACGGCATGATCCGATCCGGGTTCGACGTTCAAGATCAGGTAGTTGCCCGATTCATTAACTCCGGTCGTACCGGTGTCGTCTGCGATCGTAACGGCTGAGGGTTCGCCGACGTCCCACTGCGCGTTATCGTTGGCATCGACATAGACGGTGACGCCGACGACTCCGGTTTCGCCTGCGTCCGCAAATCCGTCGCTGTCCAGGTCCTCGATCACGCGTCCCGCGATTCGGCCGGTCGTTCCGACACCATATGTTGGCGAATCAAAATCGCCGTTGTTGTTGCCGGTTCCACCGAGCGGGTTCAACAGAGCGTCCTCGATCGAGTCGTCGTCGATCAATGACAATTGCACTGTGCCCGTGTCACCGGTATTGGTCACAGTCACTGTATAGGAATCTCCGTCGCCAGTGACCGAATCGATTTGCGGGACAACTGCGCCGGTGGCACTAACCGCAAATGCACTGGACGTCACGCTCGTTACTGGTTCGCTAAAGACGACATCAAAACTGAATGTTGCCGTTGTGATCGGATCGGCACCTGCAAGCGTGATCGACTGAACTTGCGGAGCGAGGTTGTCAATCGAGTAGGCGGGGTGGTTGCCCGAATCAACCGCAATGTACTGGTTCGCTAAGTCGCGAATGGTTTGGTTGGCCAAGATGACGATCGACAGCGTCCCCTGACCCGGACCAGTGTCAACGTTGACGCGGCGTTGTGTGCTGTTGACATAGTCGACCGACGACACGGTGGCACCGGGGAAACCGACTTGATCGATCTCAACGTCCGACGGATGGTATCCGTTGACAAGCTCGCTGAAGGTCACCAGGAACGATACGTTCGTCAGTGAATTCGTGACCGATTGCTCCAGCAGCACGCTGGAAACCGTCGGCGGCGTGCGGTCAACATAGAACTGCTGTGACGAAACGACGTCAGTCGCCATCGTATTGCCGGCAACGTCAATTAGGTCATTGCTGGATGTGTACATATATACCGCACCTTCATAGCTGCTGACATCGACGGTGACTGTCGCTGTGCTGCCCGTCACAACAACAGAACTGATGGGCGGCGGTGGTGACGACGCGGGAGAGGTGAAGACAGTGAAATCACTGGTGTCAATGTTCAGCACCGGCTCGCTGTAACTGACTTGATATTGAATCGAGTCGCCGGTCGTTACCGTCGGATGAACGCGATCAACCGAAACGATGGTCGGTGCTGTCTTGTCGATCAGATAGATCTCTGCGTTTGGAACAGAGGTGTTGAGCGAGTTGCCAGCCAAGTCATCAATTGTTGCCGTCGGCGCAACTTCCAATTGCAAGGTTCCATCACCCGTTCCCGTCGACACATCAACCGTGTAGGCGTTTAACGTTCCCGATACACCGGTGATCGAATGCCCGTCCAGGCTACCGGTCATCGCCAATTGAAAATCGGTGATGTCAACGTTTGATACAGGTTCATCGAAAGTGACGGCATACTGCACGGTCGGCAGGTTACTTTGTGTCGGATCAAGGCGCGACATAGAAACGACCGAAGGCATATCCCGATCGACCGCGACAGCCGGATTTCCTGTCAGTCCATTAGCCAACAGATTGCCCGCCGCGTCTCGTACCCCTTGGCCTGAATTTACGTCTATCGAAACGGTCCCTGATCCTGTTCCTGTATTAACCGCAACACGCCGCACGAAAGCGGATTGATAGGTGGCCCAAGCAATCGACGCGCCAGAGAGTCCGCTGGAAACAACCGTAAAGTCGGCGGGCGTGTAGTCAAGTACGTTCTCGTCAAACAGCACATCGAACAGAACGGTAGACGAATTGACAGGGCCGGATTCAACTGGCGTGACGCTGATCGCGGTCGGAGCGGTCCTATCAACAGTCAGTGGCCCAATCCCCGCACCGGTCACTCGTTCGTTTCCAGCGAGATCAAAGATCCCCTGATCCGATTCGATGGTCATTCCGATCGTGCCGTCGCCCGTTCCAGTGCTAATTTCGACCTGGTAGGACGCTCCGGTGCCGGTCACTTCAGTGATCGAGACGCCGGAGATGCCAGCGCTGGAAAGCGTTAGGTCGCCTGCATCAAATCCAACCACAGGCTCAGTAAACGTCACATCAAAAACGGCCGTCGCGGCATTGGTAACGTTGGGAGTAACCGTGATCGAACTGACCGTTGGCCGCGTCTTGTCGATGACCGTGACGCCGGACGTCGCGTTGGAAGCCGCCATGGGATTCCCGGCCGCATCATCGATTGTGGCAGTCGGTGATACCGCAAGCTCAACACTGCCGTCGCCTATCCCCGTGTTGACGCTCAGCACATAGGTTGTCCCAGAGCCTGAGATGTTGGAAAGCATGACGCCAGTAACGCCTGAGGATGTCAGCGTGAAATCGCTCAAGCCAACATTGACCACGGGTTCGTCAAACGTCACTGTGTAGTCGACGAGCGACGCATTCGTTGGACTTGTTGGGTCCCCCACAAAGGACACGATCGTCGGGGCAACATGATCGACGCTATGCGATTGCCCCGTGATTGTCTGATTGCCGACTCCGTCGATGGC
>JBAUHR010000326.1:0-22438 GCA_049680385.1 Rubripirellula sp.
CCTTGATCCGGCCTACATTCCGCATCGCTAGCCGGTTACTGGGGCCGCTGGACTTAGGCACCGTGAGTAGGCCGGACCAAGGAGCGCAGCGACGCAGCTCCGGCAACGCCGTATCTCCATCGTCGACACCACAGGGTGACGTCCTACCTCAATTGATGTTGTCCTGCCCCAACTTCACGAACCGGTAAAATGACGCCCACTCCCAATCACGCACTCTGTCGACGAGCTGGTGCTTTCGCGGATTCCAGTGAATGTAGTCTGCACATTGTTCAAGGTCTTCGTCATCACGAACGGTCGGTTCCACCAGGAACAAAGTCAGACATCGCCCGCCTCCGATTTTCGGAGGGTTGGTGGGCGGGGTTGTGACGCGTTGATCCGGCAATCGTGAGTTATCGGTACGAAACGATATCACGGATGCCGGAGCTGCGTCGCTGCGCTCCTTGGTCCGGCCTACCTTCCTCAGCGCTCGCTGGTTACTGGGTCCGCTGGACTTTGGCACCGTGAGTAGGCCGGAACAAGGAGCGCAGCGACGCAGCTCCGGCAACGCCGTATCTCCATCGTCGACACCACAGGGAGACGTCCTACCTCAATTGATGTTGTCCTGCCCCAACTTCACGAATCGGTGAAATGACGCCCACTCCCAACCACGCACTCGATCGACGAGTTAGTGCTTTCGCGGATTCCAGTGAATGTAGTCTGCACATTATTCAAGGTCTTCGTCATCACGAACGGTAGGTTTCGTCAGGGCCAAAGTCAGACATCGCCCGCCTCCGATTTTCGGAATCTTGGTGGGGCGGAACTTGTGACGCGTTGATCCGGCAATCGTGAGTTATCGGTACGAAACGATATCACGGATGCCGGATCTGCGTCGCTGCGCTCCTTGATCCGGCCTACTTGGTGGAGTTGCCTGGTTATCGGATCCGCTGGACGTAGGCGTAGTAAGCACCGCAGATTACTTTTTCATCAGAGTCAAGAAACGATGCTCGCATTTCGATGGGCCCCTCGGTGAGATTGACTTCGGCGATGAACGATTGCTTGTCAGGCTGCGGAGTCAGTTTTTGATTTGCGTCACCCGCCTGCAGCCTTGCCGATGTGATTGGCAATGTTTTTCCGGGAACGAAAACGCCGTCGGTCACGCGAGTTTCTGCTAGGCCGTCGGTCAATTGCAAGTCAGATTCGCGAGGCCAACGGCGCAGTTCGATTTGATAGGTTCCAGTCTTCGCGACTTGCAAGTGCCACGTTCCGTTCTTCAACGCCGCGTCGCGCACTTGTCGTTGCTGATCAACGAACACATCTAGCCATTCGCAAGCAGTTAGCATCATGGGATTTTCCTGTTCCGATCCGATGATGACTCGCTGCGGTGCCATCACGTCATCTTTGACGCCGTCCCACCACTGGTCTAAATGAGCACGCATTCTTGCGACCACATCGGGATGTTTGGCGGCGACGTCGTGGTCCTGGTGCGGGTCACTGGCGATGTCGAACAGCATGCGATTCTCTAACAGTCGCCAACGTTTCCATAAAACACCCGCACCATTGCGTCTTGGAATCGCCGGACTCTTTTTGGTGTAGTTTACTCGCGCACCCGGCATACGGCTGTAGTTGATGACCAGCATTCGATCGTCCAGTCGGTCGGTTTCGCCACGCAAGATCGGTGCCAAGCTCTTTCCATCGAGCCGCTCGGGCGCACCACCGACGCCAGCCAAGTCGGCAAGCGTTGGCAACAAGTCTTGAACATGCGACAGCTCGGCGACATCACGCGCCGGCCCGATTGAACCGGCCGGCCAGCGGATGAAACAGGGGACGCGGTGCCCGCCTTCCCAGAGCTGAGTCTTTTTGCCACGCATTCCCGCGTTGAAGTAGTCCTGGCCCATCGTGCTGCCGTTGTCCGTCAGAAAGACGACGATCGTGTTGTCCAGTTCATCGGACTGCTTCAGTCGCGCGTCCAGCTTGCCGACGTTCTCGTCAATGTTGGCACCCATGGCGAGAAAACTCACCAACTCTTCCCGCTTCGAATCGCTCAGTCCGTTGACAGCTTCGGGGCTCTCGCCAATCGCTTGGCGAAAGGGATCTCGATACTTGCCTGGCACGAACCAAGGCCAGTGTGCTGCGTTCAGCGCAATGTACGTGAAAAATGGACGTTCGTCTTTCTGCGCCATCCACGCTGCGGCTTCGTCGAAAAAGATGTCGGTGCAGTAGCCTTGGTATTTCTTGCGCTGACCGTTGCGAATGTAAGTGTCATCGAAGTAGTCATTGTCCCAAAAGTCGGGAACACTATTGATGTGCGATGAGGGAAACCACAGAGCTTCGTCGAAGCCACGGTCCTCGGGCCGAAACGGATAGTTGTCACCCAGGTGCCATTTGCCAAAGATTCCCGTCCGATATCCCGCGTCACGAAAAACGTTAGCGATCGTTTTCACGTCCGCTTTCAACAACGTGCGACCGCTGCTGACGTTACTCGCACCGTTGCGAAAGGCATCCAGCCCCGTCATCAACTGACCACGCGTCGGCGTACACATCGGCGCGACGTGGAAATCGGTCAATCGAACGCCGGCGTCGGCGATCTTGTCAATGTTCGGTGTTTGAGTGATCGGATTCCCGTGACAGGAAAACTCGCCGTAGCCCTGGTCATCGGTCATGATGACGATCACGTTGGGTTGCTTGGAAATCGCCGTCGAAGCCAGGCTGCTGAGCAATGCGATTATTGGGAGTGCATGTTTCATCATTTTAATTTTCGCTTGTTCGTTCGGTGACTTCACTTGACGTTGCCATCTCGCTGGGTTGTCATCAGATCATTGATGGTCTTGATCAGCCGATCGGCTGAACCTTTGATCTCGACGTAACTGTGTTGTCGGTCTCGGTCAGTTCGGAACTCCGTGTGTCCGTCAGAATCGACAATCACACGGCCACCGGAAACGATGTTCCAAAGCGATGGATCCGCACCGCCAGCGGCCAGCAGAACGGCGGCTTGGTCATGGGCAGGCTTTCCATGGTCGATCGCAAAACCGTTCTGGAACGGCCGCAGCTCGAAGGCCCGCCGAATCGGGTTGTTTCCTGTGATGTTCTTGAGCGGTGCTCCGCAATGCAAGGTTGCGCCGACTTCGTACCCCTGCCAGAGAATTTTCCCTGGCCACTGATTGACCACCGACACGGCCGCCGCAATATCCAAACGAATGTTCGTTTCAGGTTTCGATGATCGCGGAAACTCGCCGCCCATGATGACCGTGTGGCGAACCTTCTTCATGATCAGATCCGCACCGTTTAGATCACTGAATTTGTCGCCGCGAGAATTGACAAGGTCTTCCAGATTGCTGACCGCACCGACACTGCAAATCACGACGGAGTGATCGGCAGCGGCGGCCAGAGTCTTTCGGTACAGCGGCAACGCATCAGGCATTTCATCATCGACGAGCGAATCGTGAGGAAACTCGTCGCGTAATTCGGGCGTGTAGGAACTGACTTTGTTCCATGCGAACTTGGCCCCGTCCTTGTCAGTGCCGATTGGAATGTCGGGGCGACCGTAAAAGGTGTTGATCACATCGCACGCAGCCGCCGATGCGGTCGAAGCCCCGCGGCGATTGGTGACCACCGCCAAAATTTCCGCTTCACCGCGATCGGCCAACGCATGCAGCACCGCCAGCGCCCCTGCATCGTCGCAGTCATTGTCCATATCCGTGTCAAAGATGATCTTCGCCGGCTCGCCAGCGGTGACGCAAGTTTGGACTGCGAGGGCAAGGCAGATGAAGAAAACGCAAACCGTGAATCGCCGGGTCATTCTTTTTCCGTTTGGCTGGGAGGTTGACTGACGAGGGCGCGTTGAACTTCAACCACGCGGGCGGTTTGAAGGTTGTTCATTTTCAAATAGCGGTGGCATCCGGTTTCGTTGTCGGTGAATTCTGTGAAACCGTCATCGGCAACGGAAACCAACCCAGCGGGCGACAATGCAAAGTAACCATCGTTTGAGCGGACCGCGTACAACACACTCGTTAAATCCCAACTTGGACGATCATGATCGGGACCGCAGTACATCAAGTACGATTCGCGAATGATGTGGTGTGGCGTGTAACCAAAATCCCTGGCAATGCTCTTCCGAGGATAGGCTGCTCGAATGCCGATATTAAAGTCGCTCCAGATGACTGGGACTTCGTTGGGCCAGCGCTCGACAAAGCGTTGCATGGATCCGACGTGATTGCGGACGTTGGCTTCCAAGTAATGAGCGTTTCCGTTGACCGGGTTGAAGGCACCGGCCATGATCGACAGCAGCTTGACCTTTTGCCGAACCAGATCGACGCCATTTAGCGGGCTGATCTCATCGGCGGAGGATTCCAGCAGATCGGCAACATTGACAGCTAGCCCGACAGAAACGATCGAGATCGAATTCGCTTCGGCACCCGCGAGCACTTGTCGCAGCAGCTTGACGGCGTCGGGCGCGTCGGAGCTGTTTAGCAAATCATGAGGATATCGAAACGCGTTGTTGTCTTTCGTTTTGGCCAGCCCGACATATTTGCTGTCTCTTGGATAGTCTCCTTTTGTGACACCGATGGGAACATCCGGTCGACCGTAGAACGTGTTGATCGCGTCGACCATCGGTCCGTTCTGGGGATGCGTTTTTGACACCGTCACTGCCTCGATGGTGCATTCGCCGCGATCGGCCAAGGTGTGCAACATGGCAAGTGCCAGTGCATCGTCGACGTCACCGGCGATGTCGGTATCAAACACAATTTTTACAGGAGCGTCTGCCCAACTGATGTTCGGAATCAACAGAGTGAGGCAAAGAATGTTGTACAACGCGAAAAGCTGAATCTTCATGCTTCGGATTTCTCCCAGTTGCGACGTACGGTGTCGATCAACACCGCGATGATGATCACGACTCCGGTAATGATCTGTTTGTTTGCGTCTTCGACCGACATGCGGCTAAGTCCCGTTTGCAGCACGGCGATTACCAGCACACCCAGGAACGTGCTGATCGCATTTCCGCGCCCGCCCATCAGGCTGGTTCCGCCGATCACGCATGCCGCGATTGCGGAAAGCTCGATGCCATTGCCCATGCCTGGATCGGCCGCTTCCATCAGCGACGTCGGAGCCAGCCCGGCCAGTCCGCACAGCAGTCCGCTGATGACAAATACGGCGATTGCATACGGAGTCGTACGGATACCCGACATGCGAACGGCTTCCGCGTTGGTGCCGATGGCGACACAGTAACGCCCGAACACTGTGCTGCTGATCAAAAGCTGCACGGCAAAAACTGCAACGATGGCGATCAAGAACGCCGGTGACAGGCCAATCCCGGCCAGCGGTTCGCTGATCACGGCCACGTCGGAACCAATCGTGAGTGTTTTCGAATCGAGTAGCCGGCGGGTTGCCCCACGTGCAATTTGCAGCATGCCCAGAGAGACGATGAACGACGGAATCCGAAACCAAATCGAGATCGCTCCGGTCACCCATCCGCATGTCGCAGCGGTTGCCAAACTCGCCAAGATCGCCGACCCCAACGACCAATCGTGTTTCGCCATCAACACGCCTAGCACCGCACCGGCGAGCGCCATCACGCTGCCGACTGACAAGTCAATTTGGCCGATGACCAAAACCAGCGTCATCCCGACCGCCAGCAACGTTAACTCAGGAATTTGATTGGCAATCAGCTTCGCCGTGCCGATTTGAAAAAAACTGTCCGTTCGCAAGCTGAAGACCAAAATCAATAGCGCAAGCGCCGTCAGCAAACCACCGTACTGCAGCACCGTTCGCTTCATCTGTTTCGTGATCATGCGATCGCCTCTGTCTGTCGGTATCCGGCGAATGAAGCCTGCATGATTTGATCCGACGACCATGTGTCGCGGTGGAATTCGTCGATCCATTTCCCGGCCGAGATAACGCCGATTCGATCGCACGTTTCCAGCAGTTCGTCCAGATCACTGCTGACGATGATGATCGCTTTGCCAGCCTGAGCAAGCGACTCGATCAGTCGATAAATCTGTCTGCGTGCAGCAACATCGATGCCGCGAGTCGGCTCGTCAAACAGAAACACTTCAGCATCGCGGACCAACCATTTAGAGATGGCGACTTTTTGTTGATTGCCACCGCTGAGCGTGGCGACCCGTTGATCGATGTCGTTGCATTTGGTTTCCAGCTTGCGGGTCATCTCGATCGCCGCCTGTCGTTCACGATGATTGCGAATGACTCCCAGCGAAGCAAACCGCTTGCTCAGCGAACTGATCGATGTGTTGAACTGGATCGGCTGTCGCAGCAGCAAACCGTTCTGCTTGCGATCCTCGGTGACCATGGCAAGCCCCGCAGCGACCGCTTGTCGTGGATGCGAAAACCGGGTGGCTGGCTGATCGCTGACCGTGACCGTTCCTTGCTCGGCAATGTCGGCTCCAAAGATGGCTCGCAACAGTTCCGTGCGGCCGGAACCGACCAAACCCGAAATCCCAAGCCGCTCGCCGTGACGCAATGTAAACGAAACATCCCGCACGATTCCCGCCGTCATGCCATCGACCCGCAGCGCTGTTTCGTCGGTTGCGAACGATTGAAATGAATGATGCTTGCTGGTGGATTGGCCCGACATCAGTTCAACCATTTCGTCAGTGGTCAGCGACGAGGTTTCTTTCGTGCAAACGAATCTTCCGTCACGCAGCACCGTGATGCGATCCGATAGCTGGGCAACTTCATCCAACCGATGACTGATGTAGATGATGCCAATTCCTTGATCACGCAGCGTTCGCAATCGCTCGAACAATCGCTCCGCCTCGCGCACTCCCAACGCTGCCGTCGGTTCGTCCAAGATCAGCAATCGGCACCGACGATCCAGCGCCGTCGCGATTTCAATCATCTGTTGCCGGCCAACTCCCAGCGTTCCCATGACGGTGTCGGTCGCAACGTCATTCAAACCAAAGCGGTCGAGTATTTGTCTCGCCCGATCGGCAAGTTGACGTTTGCGGATCACACCGAGAACGGTTGGCATTCGTGTCAGAAAGATATTCTCGGCAACGGTAAGTGTCGAAACCTGGTTGAGTTCCTGCTGGACGATTTGGACTCCGGTGAGTTCGGCCGTCTGTTTGTCACGGGGAAGATACGCGTCGACTGCGTCAGACTTCTGGTTTGTTATCGACATTCGTCCGCCGTCTGGCGTCAACAATCCGGCAATGATCTTGCACAGTGTGCTCTTGCCCGCACCGTTAGCACCGAGCAACGCATGGATTTCTCCGGCTCGTACGTCCATCGAGACACCGTCGAGCACCGTGACGCTGCCGAATCGTTTCGTGATCTCCGTCGCGGTGAACAGCGGCGTCATTTCGCGTCCAGCTCGTTTTTGACGACGAGAGTTTCTTTGGTGACCAAGTCGACGGGCGTTTCGACATCGACAACGTCTGCCGTCTTATCGGCGATCAACTTCAACGCCGTCTCGATTCCGTAAACTGCCAACTGGTCACCGTGCTGGTCCGCAGTGGCCAACACCTTGCCATCACGGATCGCTGTTTGCACCGCAGCGATGTTGTCGAAGCCGACAATCAACAAATCGTCACTACGCCCGACGCTCTTGGCCGCCGCGATCGCGCCCAAAGCCATGCTATCGTTGGCGGCAAGGATCGCCTTGATGTCGGTATGTTCGCTCAGCATTGACGAAGCAATCTCGTTGGCCTTCGACATTTCCCACTCGGCCGACTGGCTGTCCACGATCGTTGCTCCGGCGGCGTTCATTGCGTCTTCAAAACCGGCTTTGCGAGCCCGACCGTTCTCGGACGTTTGCAGGCCTTCTAGAATTGCCACCGAGTCGCCTCGGGATAGGTTTGTCGCCAAATAATCACCGACGGCTTTTGCGCCCGCTCGGTTGTCGGGGCCGACGAATGGGATTTGCAGTCCTTCCTTGGACAACATTTCCGCATCAAGTTTGTTGTCGATATTGACGACGACGATGCCGGCCTTGATGGCGCGTCTGAGCGACGGAATCAGTGCCTGCGACTCGGCGGGCGCGATGACAATCGCATCGACGTTGCTGGCGACCATTTCTTGGACCAAAGCAACTTGGCGACTGACATCGCGTTCGTCCTTGATCCCGTTGACGACCAATTCGTATTCGCCGCTGTCCTGCTGGTGCGTTTCAGCGCCGCTGGCCATCGTCGAAAAGAACTCGTTGGCGAGTGATTTCATGATCAACGCCACTTTGGGTTTCGCTTGCGGATCAGAACTCTTTGCATCGGTCGTTGCCGATCCTTTGCAGCCGCTTAGCAGGCAGCAACAAGTCAGTCCTGCGGCCATCGATAGTCGATTCATTCGTTGCATGTTTGATTCCTTTTGGCGTCAATTTCGTTTCGGTTGGCGATACTTTGCTGGGCGCCAAACTTTGTGGCCGCTAGTGCTCCCGCGATGCTGGCGAACCGAGTCGCCTGCAACAGGTTCGACGTCCGCGCCCATTCAACGGCAAGAGCGCTGGCGAACGCATCACCCGCCGCCGTGGTGTCCACGGGATCAATGGCCGTTGGCGCGACATGATGAAACGTTTCTCCCTCAAGCAATACCGTCCCTTTTTCGCCCATCGTGACGGCGACGTGCTTTGCACCACGCGATTGCAGTTGCCGTGCCGCAGTTCGGGCATCGTCGATTGTATGGATTTCGATTCCAGTGATGGCGGATGCTTCGGTTTCGTTCGGGCAGACCAGGTCAACATCAAGCAACTTGTCTGTCCAATCCGCCGCGACCGGTGCGGGATCGAGTATGCAGCGCACTCCATTTTGCTTGGCGATTTGAATCGCAGCGATCACGCTGGGCGTCGGAATTTCTAGCTGCAACATCAGCACATCCGCGGCCGCGATCGTCTCGCGATGGCTCTGGACATACGACACTGAGACTTTTCCATTTGCCCCCGGGATCACCATGATCGAATTTTCACCCGAACGATCGACGGTGATAACCGCCAAACCGCTGGTGCAATCGGCCGTTTTCGAAACCGCATCACAGTCAACACCGTGCTTGGCAAGATTCGCATTCAGGCGATCTGCAAACGCGTCGCTGCCGACGCGGCCGATCATGCGAACTCGCCCGCCGACCATCGCTGCACCGACCGCCTGGTTGGCTCCCTTGCCGCCGCAGACTTCCGACGCTGACTCGGCCGTGACCGTTTGCCCTGGTTTCGGCATTTCCTGACAGCGAACGACCAAGTCCATGTTGATCGAACCGCAAACGAGGATTCGCGGCGCGGGCGAACTTTCTTTTTCGGAACTCAATGGCTGTTCCCTGCTGCGTGACCTGCTGGGGGCTGGCTGGAAAGTTGCACAAGTGCTTCGCTGGCTCGACCTTTTTGTTCGTCGTTTAAAATCAGGTAGCGATCACGACCGTCTGCGGCTTCTTCAAACGTCGTCAGCCCGTTGTCGGCGACTTGTACTCGCCCCGTTGTCGATAGGTCGAAGTACTCGTGATCGGGGCGAACCGCTTGCAACACCGATGTCAAATCCCAAGTCGGGCGATCGTGTGGCGGCGGCATGTACAGCGTGTACGCCTCGGGCAGCGGATGATGTGGCACGTATCGGTAATCCTGCAAGATGCTTTGGTGCGGATACGTCAGATTCTTGCCGATCTCGAAGCCGCTCCAGATGATTGGTGTTGGCCAATCTTGGACTAACGTTTTTGCTGCTGGGATGTCTTTGACGATGTTGTATTCCTTGTGGTCATACAGTTGTCCTTTTTCGTTCGCGATTTGCCGAAACGCGCCAGCCATGACGGACAGCAATCTGACCTTCTTTTTGACCAGTTCCATGCCGTTCAAATCGCTGTGTTTATCAGCAGGCGACTTCAACAAGTTCGCCAAGTTGGTCGAGAAACCCACTTGCGCAATCACGACGGTTTCGTCTTCTTGACCGGCCAGCGTTTCTCGCAGCACATCAACAGCATCGGGTGCGTCTTTGCCACTGCGCAAGTCGTGGGCATAGCGGTCCTTTCCGTCATCTTGCTTGGCCGCCAGTACGTTGAACTTTCCTGGTTCGGGCGTGACACCGCTGCGGCATACGCCAATCGGAATGTCGCCTCGACCGTAAAAAGTATTGACGACGTCGGTGAACGGAGCCGCAAGTTCATGGTCTTTGGTGATTGTGACTGCCAGCAACTCGCACTCACCGCGAGTTTGAAGTGAATGGATGACCCCCATCGCGAGCACATCATCACAGTCGTTGCCGATGTCGGTGTCAAAAATCAGCGGAACGGGACGCAGTTCACCTTCGGCGGCGACAGTCGTGGCCGCAAGAATGCAGCCGGCAATCAGGGTAAATAGTTTCATTTGTCTTTCACGCTAGAAATGGAGTTTCGAACAATGACTTGCGTCTTGATACCGTGTCGTTTTTTTCGTTTTCTGGTTTTTGGTTTTGTTAAGGCTTGCATCACCAAATCGGCGGCGAGCTGACCGATGCCGTCGACGTCCTGACAAACGGTCGTTAGCGGTACGTTCATCAAGTCTGCGTACGGCGAATCGTCAAACGCAACAAGCGACAGGTCTTGCGGAACGTGGCGTCCCGAGTTGATTGCGGCCCTCAACGCGCCCATTGCATTCGGAGTGCTAAACGCAAACAGGCCGGTCACGTCGGGGCGATCAGCGAGCAATTGTCTGGCGGATTCGTAACCGGATGCTTCGGTGAAGTTGTTGCCCACCACCAGGGATTGATCAAACGCAATTCCGACTGCCGCAAGTGCTTCGACGTGGCCGCTCAACCGCTGGTCATTGGGAAGCGTTCCGGGCAAGCCCTGCAACACCCCAATCACTCGGTGCCCCTGCGTCGTCAGCAGGCGTGTTGCGTTTACGGCACCGACTCGGTGCTCCGACGTGACCTGCATCAAGTCGCAATTCGGGAAAGTACGATCGGCCAGCACAACCGGCGTTCCACGCTGATTGATTTGCTGCAAATGGCTGCTCTCATTTCCCACTGGGCAAACGACAAGAGCTTCGACCTGTCGATCTTCGAGTTGTTGCAGCAACCGAATCTCGTGTTCCGTTTGTTCGCGGCTGTCAGCAACGATGACGCTGTAGCCCTCGGCCTCGGCTGACAAGGCAATCGACTGCGATATTGAAGCAAAGAATGGGTTCGAGAGGTCCGGCACCACAACGCCTAACAGTCCCGTTTTCTTCAGCCGAAGCGACCGTGCCGTTTGGCTAGGTCGAAACCCAAGCTTGTCGGCCGCCTCTTTCACGCGAGTCGCCGTTTCATCACTGATTCGGTATGCCTTTGCGTGACCATTTAACGACCGGGACGCCACCGAAACGCTGACGCCGGCCTTTTCGGCTACCTGAGTAAGAGTCGTTGTCATGGCCGTTGGGCTCCTTCAAAGACTGTTGCACAAACGTTTGTGCACCGGCATCTTATCAAGCCCTATTGGAAATGCAACTTAGTCGATTGCCGTGAACGTGGCGATCTCTCGCATGTGCTGGCGGACGTCGGGGTTGCCATGCACACGTCCGGCCATCTTGGCGTACAACCCTAATGAACGGTGCGCAGCGTCGCCGGGGTCAAGTTCAACGATCGTCGACTTCAGCTGCACCGCCGTACCATCGTCCATGATGCTCGCAGCGATCCAAGCGATGGAGTGAGCGAACAACATGTCCGCGATGGTGCACGGTCCGTAGACGGATTATCGGGCGTATCGTAGCAATGCCATGTCGATCAGTCCAAAGTGAGTGGTCGTGTTAGCAACGGTTCCGAATCAATGTCGGCAATCGTACTTGTGCTGGATTCCAGCGTCATTGAACCTAAGTCAGAAAGGTCCGGAACTCTTGGGCGCTGTGTAACAGCGATTTCTGCACTTCAGTATCAAACTGACCTTCAATGGTAGCGGAATTCCTCAATGGCTTGTCGATTTCGAAGCTGCAGGCGCGTCAGAGAACATCCGTCACAGGAGGTTCCGTCTTTACCGTGGAGCACGGACAAAATTCGTTCTCCCTCGGAAGAGTCGAGCGTCAGCAAGGAAAGAGGGCGGATACACAGTCGCTCTCCGGCCGCTACGCCGTCCGGCTCTCGTAAGCGCGATTGAAAAAGCGTCTCGAAAAATGCAAGACCTCAAGGAAGGAGGGGGGCGCTAAGCCGGGTGTTTTTTCACGGGCAACGGCTCACCCTCGCTTCTTTCATTGGCCAAGGATTGGCATTGCAAAGGAGTTGGGGCTCGGCGCGGTGGTGATTTACGATTCTGCAAAGTTGCCCGGCTTTGATTGTCAGCGCGGTCGAGGTTTTGATCGCGGACGTCCGCCGCTGAATTGGCGTTGGCTCCCTTGGCTGCCTTGTTTGTCGAACTGCTGTTCTCGATTCTTACTTTCCAGTTGATCGACGCGGATTATCAATTGTACGACCAGCACTCTTAAATCGTGATCGTCAATGTCGACCAGGGTCTCGGTCGATGACGACCAGACTGCCAACTGCTGTTGAACCTCGCGCAGTTCTTCTTGCATGACGTTAACGGACGGATGATTACCGCCTAATTCGTCGATGGCTTCACTGAGCTGTGTTTTTCGATCGTGCAACTGTGCTCGCCGGTCATCGATCATTCGGCTTAGCGATTCTTGGTCAGCCAGATCACTCGCTTTTACGGCCACTGAATCAGCGTCGCCAGGGTTGGTCGCAATCGCAGCCGATGCCCCAACCAGTGAGGCGAGCGATATCAAGCCAACAACACTGGCGGTGGATCGCGAAACAAAACGGTGTGTTGCAATGGGAAGCATCTCGTGTCTCTGTGGCAAAGGGCCACGTGAAAAAAGGCGATTGGACGTTGGGATCTTGGACGAACGGAGTGATGGAACGCTCTAGCTCAATTCGAATTCAAGCGATTGGATTCGCTCTACAGCGCGAAACGTTTAGGGCAACACGGCCGAGGGTAACGCCAGCTCGTCAAGACTGAGTGGTACATCAAATCGGCGTGACGATTCGGGCAGTCGCGGCACAATTTCATCGCGGCGCACCGAAACTTGCATGGGTGCGTCAATTCCGATCGTCACGCGTCCCCCCGCGACTCGAGTGACGATGATTTGAACGTTGTCACCGATCGTGATTCGCTCACCGACCTTTCGTGATAGTACCAGCATGGCTTCTTCCATGAATGAGAGTGTTTGAGTGGTTCGCAGCCAAGGCTATGCCACAAGTAGCCAGGGCGTTTCTTCGTCGCCTTTGTCACAAATCTCATTCATTTTGCGCCGCCGTCGTAATCACCGTCGTAATCAATCGGGTGCGAATGCGCTGTGCGTCATGGCGGATCCGTCTGGGGTGCTCGATATCAAGGCAATCGGGCTTTGTATGCCTGCGTTTGAGGCACCGGCAAGTGTGGAGATCGTGTGAATCGCCATGGTCGGAATTTTTTCAGTTTTCTTAAAGTGTTTTTGGCAAACAACTTGCGAGGTGGGGTTTTGTTGTTGCAAACCCTTTGGCCTGCTTCTTGCTTATTCGAATCATCCAAGCGAGCAAAAGCATCCAAAGCGTCGCACAATTGGCTCACGAGCATATCTGAAGATGGCCCGGGCAGGAGTTGATGGTGAGAAAGACTGAGGTGAGCTCGCACCCAAGCGGCTGTCGGGGCGTTGTTGCCTCGCCGCTCAGTCCCATACGAAATCTGTACAGAAGGTGAACTTAGAATGTTCGATTGGTTGCGAGCACCATTATTTACGTGTTTGATCCTGGGGGGGATCTTGGGCGTCAACATTGCATTGGCCCCTCAGTCCATGGCGCAGGATGCCGCAGCCGTCGAATCGGCTGAAACAACGGAAGTAGCCGAAACACCGGCCGAAGATGCTGACTTGGGCGTCGGCTATGCGTTGGACAATGCGGTTTTGTTCTTGTGCGCCGTCCTGGTGCTGTTCATGCAAGCTGGTTTCGCCATGGTCGAAGTCGGCCTGAACTCAGCGAAGAATACGATCAACATTCTGTCAAAGAATGTGATGGACCTAGCCGTGGGAGCGCTGTTGTTCTTCTTCGTGGGCTTTGGATTGATGTATCCAGGCAGCTACGGAGAAGTCGACAACGCCTACTTTGCTTTCGGCGGCAGCGGGATTTATGACGCTGCTCCTGATCGCACTTTCTCGCCTCAAGTCGATTGGTTCTTTCAGGCGGTCTTCGCTGCGACTGCGGCAACGATCGTTTCGGGTGCGGTTGCAGGTCGTATGAAATTCACTGCCTACTTGGTTTACAGTGCTCTGTTAACCGGCGTGATCTATCCCATCAGTGGCTACTGGAAATGGGGCGGCGGTTGGTTGATGCAGTTCGGCGAATTGGTTGACGGCGAGTACACGATGGCGTTCCAGGACTTTGCCGGATCCGCAGTCGTTCACGCCGTCGGCGGTTTCGCTGGCTTGGCCGGTGCGATGATCTTGGGCCCACGTTTGGGGCGGTTCACTGCCGATGGTAAGAGCGTACCACTGCCGGGTCACAACATTGCATTCGCTGCACTGGGTGTGTTCATCCTGTGGGTTGGATGGTACGGGTTCAACCCGGGCAGCCAACTGGCTTTCCAAGGGACTGGCGATATTGACGCAACCGTCTTCATCGCGGTCAACACGACGCTTGCCGCTGCGGCCGGTGCGGTGATTGCAACGGCTCTTAGCTGGGCGATGTTCAGCAAGCCGGACCTGACGATGAGTTTGAACGGTGCACTCGGTGGACTAGTTGGCATCACTGCTTGCTGCGATGCATTCACGAATGTTTGGGCAATCGTTGTTGGCGGCGTTGCCGGTGCACTGGTTGTGTTGGGTGTCATCATTCTTGACAAGGCAAAGATCGACGATCCCGTCGGTGCTTGGCCAGTTCACGGTCTGTGCGGTGTTTGGGGATGCCTGTCGCTGGGGCTGTTGCCGAACACGCACCTTGAAAGTGGTGCGACCAACTTGATGATCCAGTTCATTGGAACGGCATCGATCTGTGCTTGGGCATTCGTCACGATGGGGTCGCTGTTCTTGGTGCTGAAGGCACTGGGGATGTTGCGAGTCACCGCCGAAGAAGAAACCGCTGGCTTGGATATCTCCGAGCACGGCATGCATGCTTACCCATCGGACGCCGTCTCCGGCGGTTCGGTGATCTAAGCAATCGTCTACCCACCGCTGCTCTGTCACCATCGATCAGCTTGATCGGTGGTGGTGGGGCGCCCGGTGTGAAAGTGAATTCATCGATCGCGAGATTGGTGAGCTGCAAATCGGGGAATCTAGAAAGCTTCTTGGCTCTTGCCTGGGCCAGAAGACCCCAGCTCGGGCGGGCGTCCGCCTCGCTCGCTCGAGTCTGGGATTTTTCTCCTGGGTGATCCGAGGTGCTTTCTTGACTGAGCCCGTTCCTGTTTTTCAGGAGCGGGCTCTTTTCATGGCTCAACTTTTTTGGCTCAACGTGATTTCATCGTTGGGGCCGAGATGTTGTTTAACGGCTGATGGTCGCCCAGGCCTTGGGCGTTTAGAATCGGACGAAACTTGCCCTCGTTTTTCTGTGTTGTCTTACTGACTGAAAATGCCGTGAAGTTCGTTATTGCCATTGTTCAACCGGGAAAGCTTGAATCTGTCAAAGAGGCGCTTAGCAAGGTCGAGGTCGTCCGTTTGACGGTACTTGATTGCCAAGGTTTTGGCCGCCAACGCGGTAAGACGGGGCCGTTTCAAGGGCAAGACTCTAGCGTCAATCTGCTGCGGAAAGTTCAATTGCAGATTGCCGTCAACGACGAGTTTGTCCAACCTACGATCGATGCCATTGTTGCCGGTGGACGCAATGGTCCCGATGGTGAAATTGGTGACGGAAAAATCTTTGTCCTGCCGATGGACGATTGCATTCGAATTCGAACTGGCGAAACAGGAAACGAAGCGATATGAGCGACACAACACTTCCGCTGGCCGGTCAAAAAGTTTTGATCCTGGTAGGCGAAATCTACGAAGACCTTGAACTTTGGTATCCCAAGCTTCGACTCGAAGAAGCCGGTGCGGAAACTGTCGTCGCTGGTCCCAAGGCGGCTGCCCATTACAACGGCAAACACGGTTATCCGTGTACCAGTGATGCAGCAATCGACGATATGGCTGCTGACGATTTTGATGCGTTGGTTGTGCCGGGCGGTTTCATGCCGGACAAGCTGCGCCGGGATCAAGTGGTTTTGGATTTAGTGCGTGCCTTTGACGTCGCCAAGAAACCGATCGCCGCGATCTGTCATGGTGGCTGGATCCCGATATCCGCCGGAGTCTACAAAGGCGTCCGAGTGACGGGGTCACCGGGCATCAAGGATGATTTGGTCAATGCAGGTGCGGTCTACGAAGACGCCGAAGTCTTGGTCGATGGTCATCACGTCACCAGCCGTCGTCCGGATGACTTGCCCGCGTTCTGTCGCGAACTGATTGGGTTGATGTCCGCCTAGACTGGCGTGGACGGTCTACCCATCATGTTTCCCAACGGAACCCATTCATGTCTGAAATTGAAACCTACGCGGCAGAGGTTTCTTTGCCAGTGTCGGTCAACGAAGCGTTCGCCTATCACGAGCGTCCCGGTGCCCTGGTTCGCTTGGTTCCGCCTTGGGAGTCCGCCGAGCTGGAACATTCGGACAACAGCCTAGCCGTTGGCAGCCGAGTGGTGATGAAGACAAAGATCTTCGGGGTGCCGTTCCGCTGGGTTGCTGAGCACACTCAGTACGATCCGCCTAGCTTGTTTGCCGACACGCAGGTGTCGGGACCGTTTGCGTCTTGGGATCATCGGCACGAATTCAGCAGCGATGGGTCGCGGTCGGCGCTTCGTGATCGCATCAATTATCGGTTGCCCATGGGAGCGATCGGGAACCTGTTCGGCGCCGCGAAAGCGCGAGGTACGATCGAGTCGATGTTTGCTTTTCGGCACCGCTTGACTCACGACGACTTGCAACTGCACGCCGACCGGCCGACCGAGCCAATGACCGTTGCCATCTCTGGCAGCTCAGGATTGGTCGGCAGCCAATTGTCGGCGCTTGTCACATTGCTTGGTCACCGCGCCCGATCGATCGTTCGGTCGGCAAGCGATAACACCGATGACATTGCCGTCTGGTCGGGAGAACAGGAGGCGAGCAAGCTTGGCGAAGTCGACGCGGTCGTTCACTTGGCCGGCAAATCGATCGCGGACGAACGCTGGACCGATTCGGTCAAGCAAGAAATCCGCGACAGCCGCGTCATCAAAACTCGCGAACTTTGCCAAACGCTTGCCAAGCTTGATCGCAAACCCAAGGTGCTTATTTGTGCTTCGGCGACCGGCATCTACGGCGACCGAGGTGACGAAATCCTTACGGAACAATCACAGCCCGACGATTCGTTTTTGGCCAGCGTCGCACAAGAATGGGAGTCCGCCTGCCAGCCGGCCGTCGACGCTGGCATCCGCGTCGTGCATTCTCGGTTCGGTGTCATCCTGTCACCGAAGGGCGGTGCTTTGCAGAAATCGTTGCTTCCCGCGAAGCTAGCCGGCGGATCGTTAGGCAGTGGCAAACAGTGGTGGAGCTGGATCGCGATCGATGATGCGGTTGGCGCGTTGTACCACGCGATCACTGATCCCGCGTTGTCGGGGCCGGTCAATTTTGTGTCGCCGTCGCCAATCACCAATGCTGACTTTGCGAAAACGCTTGGGCGAGTATTGAATCGACCAGCCCTGTTTCCGGCGCCCGCATTTGCTCTTCGGGCCGCGCTCGGCGAAATGGCCGATGCATTGCTGCTGTCGAGTACTCGGGCCGAGCCGATTCAGTTGCAAAACGCTGGCTACCGTTTCAGGTTCAACGACTTGGAACTGTTTCTGCGGTACACACTGGGGCGAGATCGCTTGCGTTCGACGGCATGATGGTGCGTTGCGTGTGAGTCATTCTGCGTGGATTGCTGCTTAGCCCTTCACCACATGCGCGCCGCGTGCCGGTCGACTTGAGAAACAAGTAGGTTTGATTCCAGTCTTGGATTCATAGCTTGATGACAGGCGTGCGATGACCGCTTCGACTTGTTCGTTCGCAACCAAAGAAACCGTGCAACCGCCGAACCCGCCGCCGGTCATTCGCGAGCCGTAGACACCGTTTTCGGCGCCGATGTCTCGGGCGATCTCGACCAGAATGTCCAGTTCGGGGCAACTGACGTCGTAATCATCACGCAGTGAGTCGTGGCTGGCGTAAAGCAGTTCACCGGCCAACTTCCAGTCATTGTTTCGAAAGGCATCGGTCGCTTTTAGCGTTCGATGAATTTCGGTAACGACGTGCTTTGCGCGACGAGATTCGATTTCATCGAGACCACCAGTGTCTTTCTGGCTCGCTTGTTCGACGTCGGTCATGGTGACATCACGCCACGATGTCTTGCCTAGTTTCTTAAGCGCCGAATCGCACTGTGATCGACGAGCCGCATACTCGCCGTTGACCAACGCGTGCTTGACGTTGCTGTTGGTGATCAGGACCGAGACATCGCTGGCGTTGAATGGAATTCCTTCGACAGATTGCGAACAGCAATCAATCAGCATCAATTCGTTTTCTTTACCAAAGACGCTGCTAAACTGGTCCATGATCCCACAAGGAACGCCGGCGTAATCGTGTTCGGCTTTTTGGCAAAGCAGCGCTTTTTCGTTTTGCTGAAGAGTTCGGCCCGTCAATTTTTCAAGCAAAGTCGCGGTTGCTACCTCAAGTGCCGCGCTGCTGGATAGGCCACTGCCAAGCGGCACCGTTGATCCGACGATCGCATCGAACGGGGGAATTTCGAGACCAAGTTGGCGGAACCCATCAACGACGCCTTCGACGTACCGGGCCCAACTCTCGGCGGTTGGTGTTGATTTCTGGTTCAACCGGATAGCCACCGATTCAGCAAGATCCATGCTATGAAAGTTCGCCTGCCCAGCTTCGGTGGCCGGTGCGGCTGCGATCACAACTGATCGCTCGATCGCCAGCGGAAGCACATAGCCGTCGTTGTAATCGATGTGCTCGCCGATCAAGTTAACCCGTCCTGGCGCAGAAACGACAACCGTTGCTGGTCGCCCAAATTGCGTTTGAAAATGCTGCTCGACCGTCGCTTGATAGCGAGTCGCTGCATCGTTTCCACTGTCGGTCGCTTCATGGGTGGTGGGCATTGAGTCAGTCGAGTTCAAAGAGTTTGACGGCATTGAATGGTAGGTGTTGAGAGTGTTCGCTGGCGGGGACGCGGTGCCAGTCAGCACCACAGCCTGTGGCAAGCTTTCCGGAATGCAAACGATTTGAGATCGCTTTCGCTCGGCATCATCTTAATCAACGCTAGGGCGAAAAAGCGAGAACACACCAATCCGGGGCTTCAACAGAGTCGTGTTCCGGGCGGTATTGCTGATGACGCCTAGCCCGCCGACCGCCTATCCAGCCCAACGCCAAGTCGGCGATGGTTTCGAGGCTGGCTGGTTCACAGATACATGCCAACAAAGCCTTCGGATGAGTCGCTTTCGGCTTGGATCGTCTTGATGCGTTCCTCGGTCTTCTGCAGATCACCAGCGGCGATATAGCGATCGAACTCGACCAGCAACGCGTGGCGGACACTCTCGTTCAAAAACTCGACCATTGGTTCGTTCAGCCACGAACAGGTTTCCGTTTTTAGGGTAACACGGACATCGACGGCTCTGGTTTGCAGATCCTTTTCGCCCGTCATGACGGTGCCTTCGAAGGCAAAGTTAATTTGCCCCCGTGCCGGGTCGTTGGTCAAGTGATAGACGCAGACGCCACGATGCAAATAGTACGTGTTGTGCGTGCCGTGCGTCTTGATCGCGTCTTTGACCCGCAGCACAAACTGCTCGTAGACGGGTGACGCGTCAACTGGCACGTCCATTCGGGTCACGCTTCGTAGCGGAAGACAATCGAATTCAACCTCTACCCATTTGCCGGTCGCACCTGTCATGGCTGTCAATTCTCTGCACAAGTTAAAGTTGGTCAAACAACGTTAACATTGTACCGAAAACCGGCGACTAGCGGGTCGTCGTCAGAACGTTCACGTTCTGGTCAACCGATCGGTGAATCCGATCGAGCTGCTGCTCGAGTTCTAGATTTTGGCGGTGCAGACGCGACATATCTTTCTGCATGGCTTCGACGGTCGTTTTCAATTCAGCCATGTAGTCATTGATAGCGCTGGCTTCGATTTCAAATTGCTTCAGGTCTTGTTCCAACTTGACTTTGATGTCCTGGTTGGAAACCAGCATGCCGTTGCTCTTGTCGATTGCCTCGGTCAACACCGCTTGTGCCGTCGTGAGTTCCGATTTTCGGTTTTCCAGTTCGGCCAACCGCAAACGAATGTGTCGCAGGATGAATCGATAGTCGTTGAGCGGTCGCAAGTAGTAGCGGTCAATCAACTTAGCCGCACCATCATCAATCAGGACGTCGGCCGCGTCTTCCTTGACCAGGATGATGTCGCCCTTTTTGAATTTAACCGCTCCTCCGTCGCCACGTTGCAATCGACCGTCAACCGCTCGACCGGTTCCGTCAAAGAAACCACCTTCGAGCGCGCCTCGTTGATCTGGACTGTCCACCTCGATCGAGTGATTCTTAATGAACTCGACTTTGGTCCAACGGCTAAGGGGAGGATCGTCCTGGGTGGCGCGGGTGCCGTCACGCAAATAGTTTTTCAGCGTTTCGGGAGAGACGGAATTGCCGATCAGCGATTTGACCAGTTCGTCGTCGACGCGCCCTAGGTAATTGTCTTCGCTGCCAACGCTGCCTTCGGCGATGAAGGGCGAGTGGCCATCGAGCGGCAGTAGTTCATAGATCGACCAACTGCGCGCCTTGCCGCTACTGATCGCTTGCAGTTGAGCTGGCTCGAGCGGCCCGGTCGGTGTGACCGTGATTTGATTTGGGGTGCTTGCCGTGACCCGGAACTCGCCCAAGTAGAACGTTGGAATCAGCGTTTGCAGTTCGGCGTTAGGCGTTTCGCCAAAGCCGTAAACGACTAGATTGACTGGGATCAGTGGCGCCTGGTCTGCAGCCGGGGCGGCGGGTTCTTCCCCTGGGATGCCTTCAACGGCCGTGTCCGGTCTTGGCTGAACCAGGGTGATTTGGTTGTCGGCGACATTCTTCATTTGAAGATTGCGCCAGCGGCGGCCTGCCTCGATACCTAGTTTGGACAGACGTTGGGACAGGCGACGAACGCCCTCGCCCGCCGACGGGTCGGTGGGATCGCCACGAGAAATCAGCCGGTGTTCCGCTTCGACGAGCGCTGCTTGTTTTTCAAGCTTTTCGTGAACCTGGTGCCACGCGGCTCGACTTTTCAGCACACCAGCAGTCGGAAACAGGAACAGGACCGCCAAAAGCATGGTGACGCAGACGGGCACGATCTGGAACCAGCGCCAACCAGAGGCAGCTTTCCAGACCATGACGAAGAAGCCGATCAGGAGAACGACCAACAAACCGAGGATGACAAACTTCATAGTCGTTTTGAAATCACCATCGCGGCGAGTGAAAGGGAAAAGCGGCTCCCGCCAGATTCATCAGCGTCCAGTAGTCCGTATCGGAATCTGAACGTCTGAAACCCTCATTTTTGAGCGGTGAACAGCAAAAATGGCAGACGAGTGGCGGAAAGTGCCTCCCCGAATACTAAGTTGGGCAATTTGCACCGTCAAGGATTTCTCGGCAAACCTGGGCTCATTGTCTGATTTGATCAGTTTTGGGGCCAGCGGATGCCTGCCAATCAAGACGATTCGCGAGGACCAGAATATTCGGACTAATCGTTACTAGCGGTCGCCAGTGTCGTCAAAAAGGGCCGCCAAAGCAATCTAACCAGGGATCGGATCGGCGAAAACACCGAAATCGAGTGAGTGCGGGACCGGCTGTGCAATTTGTGCCGGTTCATCGCACGACAACGATTCCTTGGCTTCCGACGATTGGCCCACCTTATGAACATTCATCGCAATCTAACGGCTGTTGCCCCCATGATGGCGGTCAACTTAGCAATGTTGGCTTCCATGATGGCGGTTTCGACCGGCTGCCATCGCCAACAATATCGCAAACAGGCTGACTGCGAGGCCCATGCGTTGATTGCCGAGAAGTCGTCGCACGTCGCCCGCCCGCCGAGCTCGCCAGTGCGAATCGAGGTGGATCGTCGCAGCCGTATGTTCAATCCGTTCGATTTGGACTTCCAGCCGATGCCGTTGGATGACCCGTCGTCGTACCGATACATGCAGTGTGTCGACGGGCGCCGGGGTTACCCGATGTGGGAAGCGGCGGGCCTGACCAATACGTCGGAAAGCCCAGACTGGTGGCAGTTCTTGCCGCTTGATGACGACGGTGTCCTGGTGCTGAACTTGGAAAACGCAGTTCAGATCGCGCTACTTCATTCGCCCGACTATCAGGCTCAAGTCGAACAGTTGTATCTGTCCGCGTTGCAGGTCAGCGCCGAGCGATTCGCCTTTGACACTCAGTTCTTCGGCGGTGCCCAAACTTTCTTGACCGCTGATGGTCCGCGCCGGCGCGGTGCGGGTGGCGATAGCAGCACGACCTTTGGAATCGGTCCGAACAGCAATGGCCAGCGTGACTTGGC
>JBAUHR010000327.1:0-1718 GCA_049680385.1 Rubripirellula sp.
GGAAACTTCACGCCACCCACTGGTGGATGAACGGAGGATTTTGTACAGCAATGCACAAATGTCTTCAAGACCCGGTTAATCAAAGAAGTCGCCTTCAGGTGCGACACGAATCCAATGTGCGAAAGCCCCGAATTTCTCGAGGAATAGCAGGGAACCATCCATTCGTTCGATCTCGATCGATCAATTCAGCGAATAGGTAACTTGGAAGGTTTGTGGAGCTGGGCGGCATCAATGACTCCCATATCACACCGAGTTCCACACACTCACGCATGGCTCTCTTGATTTGAAAACGTAGTAACCTGTCTTTGAATTTACGCAGCCGAATCAAGCCGCGACCGTAAAAACAACTGCGATGGGCGAGTTCGCACACCTTCGCAAGCATTGGGCGAATCAAAGCGAGATTGCTTCGGTAGTCGCGTACTTCTTTACGCTTCGTATTGACTTACTCGGCGGTAACGTTGCAACGAACCAATCAGGCTCATTTCCATCGTACTCGTCAGATGGTTCATCACCATCGAATTTCACATTGGAAAAAATGAATGGCTGTAATCGAATGCGCAACTTTATAGAATGAAACTGAAAAACCCCGGTGCTGTAAACACCGGGGTTTCGCAGCCGTTAATTCGGGGCAACACACCCCTATCATCAGAGTAGATTGCGTCTACTAACTGAACAAAAGACACCGCCAAAAAAACGAGACTTCAAAAGGCAATGATTCCATTGTGCCAATTCTTCGGACTGTAGCGACATCTCTTGAATTCGTTCGCCTGTTCTTGCTTAGAATTACGTACTTGTCTTTAGTACTCGCTGCATCGTCCACTACGAAATTCGAATTGGACAGTTTTGTCGTGCCCATTCAGTCCTTACGCGACCCCATAGCGTTTCAGACGCTCACGCAACGTTCCGCGATGAATGCCCAGCAGTTCCGCAGCAGCCGCTCGGTTTCCATCGGTATGATTTAAGACCACTTCTAAGAGTGCTGGTTCCACGACGGCCAAAAATTTTTCGTGCAAGTCAGTCAGGCCATCTGCTGAATGTTCCAATTGCGTTTTCGTCCAGGCTTGAATGACACCATGGGGCGACGGGGCACTGTCCGATAAGCCCGTGTGTGATGGGTATTCGTCGCTCGCACTTTGTGGTTCCGGAAAGTCGCTCACTTCAAATGTTCGACCACGTGCAACGACCGATACATGGTCGATCGCATTTCTCAATTCGCGCACATTGCCCCACCACTTTCGTTGCTGCAACCACGCCATCGTTTCATCGTCGATTGACGTCGACGGCGACGAGTGCCCCAATCGCCGCAAAAAGTAATCGCAAAGCAACGGAATGTCTTCCGGTCGTGAACGCAATGGCGGTAAGTGAATCGAAACGGCCGATAAGCGATACAGCAAGTCTTCGCGGAAAACGCCATCACGTACCGCTTGATTCAAATCACGATTGGTCGCGGCGATGCATCGCACATCACACTTCTGCGGCTTGACATCGCCCACCGGCGTGAACTCTCCCTGTTCCAACATCCGCAGCAACTTGATTTGTAGCGACATCGGCAGATCACCAATTTCATCCAACAACAATGTTCCGCCACTGGCCAATTCAACGAGCCCCTGGCGGTCAACGCTGGCTCCCGTAAATGCACCTTTCACGTGGCCAAACAGTTCGCTTTCGACCACGCTCTCGCTAACGGCAGCCGGCGAAAAGACCAGGTAAGCCTGATC
>JBAUHR010000328.1:0-16302 GCA_049680385.1 Rubripirellula sp.
GCTAGCGCCGTCGGCTCAGAAAGTTCTGTTTCTACGGCGTTTGACGCTCCTGCGTGGAGGTCGTGCGGGAGATTGAGTACCTATCTGCGCGAATGCCGAAGCCCCACCGAAATTACGCTGCACGCAGTACTTCGGCCATCGATGCGGCGGCTTGGCTTGCCAGCGGTAGGGGACGTTGGATCGGTTGGTCGTCGCTGGTGATGACCTGGCAACCGAGACGTCGGCTAAGGTTCAGCAGCAACGGTGACCGCATGTTTGTGGTCAATTTGCCGACATGTCCAGAAACCGTCGTCATCACGTACATCTCGGCACCGGGTTGCATGTGCAGACACGCAAGCTCGCGGCGAGTGACGTGGACTCGGTAGTCTTCGAAGAAAGCGCGCGGGCTGACCAGAGCGATTGCTCGGTCGCCGCGTGACGCACTTTGCAGCCACGCCACGGATTCGTTCTGTGGATCAGGCAGTAACGCCCACTGACGCAGGGTTTCCATACCGATCAGTCCCTGTGGAAACAGGAACAGTTGATTCGCGTTGAGTCGCAATGTGCCGAAACGCTGCGTGTCGATCCGCATGGTCTTTTCCCAATCGTCTGTTAACTGACTCGCTCGAAAACCCGAAGTGATGACACTTCAGTACTTCTTTCATCGGCGAGTTGGGACGCAGAATCGACAAAATCGTTACAAGTAGTTCAGGACCGTCATCTGGGAGGTCTGGCCAATCACTCGCATGGAGGCTTCAAGGGCAACTTGCCGCTGGCTCAATTCGCTGATCACGGTGGAAAGGTCGGCATCAACCTCGTCCGACAACTGGCTTTTCAGTTGGATGACCCGTTTTTCGGATGCTGCTTTAAGCGAATCCAGGTTTTGGGTCCAAACGCCGACCTTGCCTCGCGTGCGGCTAGCGCGATCCAAATCAACGTCCAATTTTGCTTGCAAACGCTCAATTTCCTCGCCATTGCCATCGGCAACGGCGTCCCGCATTCGCAGCAGCGTGTCGAGTGTTCCGCCAGCGTCGCGAGTTGCGTAGTCGGTACCAATGATCGTGTCGACCGAGCCAACCACGCCGCCGGAATTGGTATGCAGTCCTTCCGGAATCAGTCCCAATCGATTGCCTACGTTGGACACACCCGACTGGGTCACGGTCAGTTTCCCGGCTCCCGGTGGCGCTTTCAATTGCAACCCGTTCCCCACATCATTCAGGCTTACCAAAACGCGCCGAGTGTCCTGGTTTTGCGGGTGATTTCGAATCAAGTCGATGATGTCATTGATCGTTTCGGCACCGTCAACGTTGATGGCAATATCGCGACCATCGGGGCGAGTGATGGTCAGATCCGTACCGTTGGTGTTCGTGGTGAGACCGCGATTTCGACCCAGCGTCGATAAGTTTGTGTCGGCGTCCGCCGATCGGATACCAAGCGCCGTTGCTGCCGTGCCACCGTTTTCGCCAACCGAGTAATCCACGCCGCTGCGCAGTGATCTCAAAATGATGCGGCCGCCCGACTCGTCTAGCTCGGCTTTGACATCGGCGTCGCTACGGTTGATCGCGATCACCACGTCACTGAGGTCTTCGGCATCGTCAAAGGTGATGTCATAGACGTCATCACCTTGTTCGATCCGGATTCCACCCGTCAAGTTGACACCAGCGCCGTTGGCCAAGTCTTCAAGTTTGGTGGCTTGAGTAACGCGTGGCGAAAGTCGGTCACCGATGACCGGCGGCGCGATGATGCCGCCCGGATTCAGAATCGACAGTTCTTGTGCCATCGTGCTGCCGACGCCGTCGTCGATCGCCAGGTTGCCGGCCAGTCCATCCACGTATTCGATGCGAATCCCGTCATCGGTAATGGTGGCAACGATTGGCCGGCCTTCCAGTTTGACGTCGGAAATCAGATCCGCGACGTCGCCAATCGTCGAGGCATTTCGCATGTCGAGATCAACGTAGTTCCCGCCGCCGGACAAACGAATCTGCCCAGGCGTCACGCCCAAGCCTTTCCGCAAGTCGACCAGTCGAGTTTCACGGTCCAGCGAAGCGTTTAGCGACTTGCCTTCGACGATGATCGAATTGGCACCTAACGAGTCGGTCGCATTGACGTTAATGTCGACGGGACGACCGGCACCAATCTCGGTCCGCCCAACGGCTGTTTTGCCGCTGAAAACGATATCGTTGCCGTCAAAATTGAATGAGTTGCCGGGATTCAAAAATCCCCCCATCAGTTCGTGATCGCGAAACATCGAGTTTCCGGCGGCAAACACGGCATTGATCGACTGGTCGATCGTTGCGGCCAACGCGGCACGCTCATCGTCCGAGATTACGTTTTGCGCCCCCTGTACGGCGACTCCCCGCGCTTGAATCAGCGCGTCATCGACGCGAGCGAGCGCGTCGTCCGCCGCGGAGTAAAAACTGGCTGTGCTGGTGGCGTTTCGCACCAACTGGTTGTCTTGGTCGATGCCACGGTGCAACGTGATTGCGCGGTTCGCCGCCGCTGGGTCGTCGCCCAACCGCAGCACCCGTTGCCCGGTACTTAGCTGGTCATATTGCCGCTGAATCGCCAACTGGTCGTTGTTCAACTGGAACAACAATCGCTGGGTTGTCAGTGGCGTGCTGGTACGCGTCGTCGAGATAGGCAGAAGTGGCATATTGAGTTAATCGACGCTCGCCATCCTGGATATTCATAAAAACTGGGTCTGCCACGTCGCGACGGGGCCACTTATGATGGAAGCATGATTTTGATTGGCACCATGAACCTGACCCGAACCCGCGAGCGGGGGAATTTCTATTGTCCGGGATGCCGGGTTACACAGTCTCATCGGCTGCGAGCCCGCCGGCCGTGGTTGACGTTGTACTTCATCCCCACGATCCCAATCGGCAACGCAGAAGTCTTCGTTCAATGCGACCAGTGCAAACAAACGTGGGATCCAACGGTGTTGGACGTCGACCAGGCAACGCACGAAGCTGCCGAGGCCGCAAAGTTCTTGGACGAAGCGCTGCGGGCGGCCGTCCTGGTCACGCTGGTCGACGGCACGATCAGCGAACTCGAGATCCAGTCACTGATCGAGATTGCTTCCCACATGCAAGATCGAGACGTCGATCTCGATGAGATCGGCCATCTGTGCAGTATCGCTCAGCAAAACAAGATCGAAGCGGCTAATTACGTCCTAACCGTTTCGACTCGGTGGAACGAAAAACAGAAACGACAAGGCTTGCAGGCGATGTTCCTGGCCGCCACGGCCGAAGGCGAAATGACGGAAAAGAAAGTCAAAACGCTCGCCAAAATGCAAGAACTGCTTGGCATGACAGACGCCGAATACCAAGACGCGATCGAAGCAGCGCTGGGCTGATTTCAAGCAGCCTGTCCTTTACCACAACCTAACGTCGCGAACGTGTGTTTCGCGTTGCCATTTGTCCTTGCGGACGCAGCACGTACACCTTCGGATCGTCCACGATAAACGCCGTGCTCCAGCGTCGTCCGTCATCCGCACTGCACACGTTGTAGAAGAACGTGCGGAAGCGTTCGCATCGGTAATCGTACGGATATTGGCTGGTGATGTAGTCCTCTTCGGTCAACTCATCCACGCCTGGCGAGGCGTAATAGTGAACCATGCCGTCCGGTGTCACGCTCATCCCCATCGTCCACCAACCAGTAGTGGTGATCTGAGGACCGCGGAAATCGCCGCCTCGCGAATTGCTGCGAATTCGCAGATAGGCAAAGTCTGAATCCTTGCCCGACTCACTCTTGCTTTCGAACTCAACGAACATCCCAGGCCAGTAGACCTCGTTGCCCATTTCTTCTTTGGTTCGTTTGAAAATCCCAAAGCCGACTTCTTTGTCGACCATCGCCGTCGTTTCGAGAGCCAAACGGAAACCAAAGTGAGGCCCGCTGCGGTTTTCCCAAGTATCGACGGCTGGAAGATAGACGCGTGTCGTCACGTTTGGCGCTTCGGAAACGTTCAGCGTTCGTTTCAGTTTGTACTGGACGTTCGCGATGAAGTCGTCTTGGTGCATGGTGTTCGACGGCTGGCCCGGAATTCCGGTCTGCATGCTCTTCAAGAGCAGTGCACCGGTGCTGCCGGCCAAACCACCGCTCGGCGTGCTAACGCGTTTGACGATGTCCGGGTGGCCGCGTTTGATGCCCTCGTACCACCGACCGTTGGTGCTGCGCCCCATCGGGCCTCGCTGGTTTTCGTCGATATCTTCGGTGCTCTTGGGATCTCGCGGGATGTAGTCCCAATTGGGATCCTCGAAATCGTCAGCCACCCCCACGATCTCGCTACCGGTGCCGGGAACCACCGGGCGAGCACCGCGAGGAATCTGTTGAGCCTGTGCGCTTGAAAGTGCAGCGGTGCCAAATGCCAGCATGGCGGCCGCGGTTAGAATCCGAGTGATCGGTAAGCGCATGGTTCAATCCGTCTTTCGCGTTTGCAATCTTATAGCGGTGCTAAGAGAGCAATCGAATTGCCCTCCGACCGGAATAATCGGCACAATCGACGCGACCGCTCCAGCCAAAAACGGCGACAAAACAACTCAATGGATAGAGCGGAACTAGCCGCGTAGCGGCGGCAGAATTAGCTTGGACATTCCGATTTCTCGCGAAACCTCTCGCGAAACCTCTCGCGAAACTCACGACGGCGGCGTTTTTCGCTACTGTACCAATCCTTCGGTGACCTGCAGGAACACGTCTTCCAAGCTCTTCTTGTGCGACTCGACTTCCGCGACCGCATAGCCGCCACCGACCAAGTGAGCGACCAAGCCAGCTTGATCGTCGATGTTGCCAGCGAACTCAAATTTCAGCAGCTCGCCGTCGACCACCAAGTTCGTCACCGATTCGATCGACCGCAAACTCTCGCCGGCGGCTTCCGCGTTTTGCAAAACTCGGATCTTCAACTCGCGGTGCGTTTCGCGTTGATGTTGGATTTGTTCAACGCTGCCAGTCGCCAGCAAGCGGCCCTGTTCGATGATCCCGACGCTGTCACACATCTCGGCCAGTTCGGTCAAAATGTGGCTGCTGATCAGCACCGTTTTTCCACGGTCCGCCAGCTCGCGAATCATCTTTCGCAGTTGAATCCGCGCACGTGGGTCCAGGCCCGCCGCCGGTTCGTCCAAAATCATGACGGCGGGATCGTGAATCAGCGCTCGGCCCAAACACACCCGCTGCTTCATGCCCTTGCTCAAACCACGGATCGGTTTTTCAGCCATCCCTTCGGTGCCCGTAAAGTTCAGCACCCAATCGAGACGTTCGGTGCGTTGGCGACCAACCAGCCCGTATGCCCGAGCAAAAAAGTCCAGGTACTCTTTGCAGTTCACGTCGCGGTAGGTGCCGAACGAGTCGGGCATGAACCCTAGCCGCCGGCGAACCAATTCCGGATCGTTGACGACCGAAAAACCATCCACAAACGCGTCGCCATAGCTAGGCAAATCTAACGTCGCCAAAATCCGCATCGACGTCGTCTTGCCCGCTCCGTTGGGACCGATGTAACCAAACACATGCCCACGTCGAACCGTGAACGAGATGTCGGTGACGGCTTTCGTCTTGCCAAAGAAACGGTGCAATCGGCGCAGTTCAATACAGTCATCGTCCGCTCCGTGGACCGCGGGCACGTTCATGTTTGGGACTGCTAGTTCGTTTGGAATCGAGTTCATTGGGCCGAGTCCACGGGTTCAGGTGCGGCACTTGTTTCGTTTTTAGGAAGCGTTCCGTACAAGTAGCGGACGCTGTCGATCACCTCGGCCGTCTTGACTGCCATCACGTCCTCACTCGGCGCTGCGGTCGCGATGAAACAACCGCTGGGAAGCTCGCCGTTGGATTGCAACTGTTGCTGCAGGATCAGTTCGAACGTACCTTCACTAAACAGGTTGATGCCGGAGATACCTTCGGCCGTTTCGTTGATAAGATCGTATGCCTGGTTCGAGTAGGTTCGGTTCGATCGCCTCGTCGAACGGCCACGATTGATCCCCGAAACCGGGCGAAAATCGTTGTACATTTTGCCAATCATTTTCGGCAGCGTCGTTGTTTTGACTGCCGCTAACGTGGCTGAACTACCCGCCGCCAAATCGTCGGTCGTCCAGTAATCGCCGTTGTGATCTCGCAGTACGATCGAATCGAGCGAAAACGCCAGCGTGCTTTCCACTTTGGCTGGTTCAGTCTCGGTGGCTGGCACTAGATTCACCCGTCCGATGTTACGTCGCGGCAGATGGACGACAAATTGACGCTGAGTCCGCGAAGGCAAAAATGACGAGTCGAACCGTTGGGACTGATCATCAATCGTGATGTTGCCCATGATCGCGGGCTGTTTGAAATAGTGTTCCTGCCACGATTGTTCGCCACCTTCGGGATACTGCATCACTTCGGCCTGGGTCGGAAACTTGATCCCGTCGCTCGGTCGCACGCCAGCAAAGAAAGTCGCACGATAGCGTTCGCCGCCGTCACCCGATGTTCCATCGATAAACGTCAACTGGCGTATCCGCGTCATCGTTCCGAAACCGTCTGACACGATGCCGTAGCTAAACATGGCGATCGTCGTCAACATCGCCAGCGCCGGCGCGATCCCGAACATCAAATAGCTGCGTCCGGACTTCGACGTTTTTCGGTACGCGATCGGGCCGACTAGGATCACGAACCCGACCAGCAATCCCATGAACGTGTAAACCGGCGGCTGGGCCACGCCGGGTATCATCCAGCGGTCGAATCGTCGATCACCCATCATCGGATCAACGCCTCGGCGCAGCATCGGTGAAATCCGAAACGAGAAAAGCGAACGCACCGCACGCCAAGCGATCGAACTTTGCCGATCGTCCGGTGATGCGGTGATCCCGATCACCATGCCGGCGCCAACCGGCTGAGCAAAAACGTCTGGATTCGCAGTCGCCATTCTTGGCAGTTTGACGCCTTCGTTATGATCGATCAGATCACTTAGCTCGGCGCGATAAGCCGCGGCCTCTTTGATGTCACTGGGAAAGTAATAGTCTTGGCCTCTGAAACTAAACATGGTGTCCGACATCCCGCCGCCCATGTCCATGCCCATTCCCATACCTGCTGAGGTGCTGCCCATTGAACCGGCCTGTGCCGGCGGTGGGCCGGGTTTGGATTTCAGTTCTTTGATATAGGTATCAATCGCCAAGACGGACAAACGATTCTCGTTCAAACTTCGTCTGTTTTCTTTGATCCCACTGTCAACGTATCGAGCAACTTGCTTTTTGGTTTCCTCGTCGGCCGTCCATGCCGCGTCGATCAAGTCCATCGTCTCGTCCGGCGTCGTCGCTTCGTAGACAACGATCGTTCCGCCAACTAACAGCCAATCACGTAGAGCCGCGAAGGCGTCGGCGTTCTGGCTCAGTTTCCGTAACGCTTGCGGTCCGATCAGAATCGCGTCGTGCTGGTTGTAGGCTCGCCAATCGGTCGGTAATTCAGATTGTCCGATCGCCGAGAACCAGTTCTGGTTGATCATTTCCCGCCAAAACTGAGCATCCGTCGTTTGGCTAGGAAACCCATCGGCTTGCCACGTGACGAAGCTATGGTCGTTCACGACTGGGCGAATGTCCGGCATCGTGGCCGGATCGACCGTGGCCTGGTCGCCGATGAAGATCCAATTGAGTTGTTGCTCGCCCAAGTACAATTGCTTGAACCGATGCCCGTTGGACGGCAAGGGCTTGCCAACAATCGCGACGTAGTCCGGCAAAGCACGGCCATCTTCGATGACCGAAATCTTTGCCGAGTAACCGGCTGCCCATTTGGGCAAGTACCGTTTGACCTCAGCAACCTGGCTGCCCTGGGCCGCCTTGATGGGCAAGTCAATCGAGAACCCGTTTCGCGGTGGCGCTTGGCCGGTCTTTTCGGTGACGATGCGAACGATGAAATTTCGATCTGCGGTGAACGTGTTGAAACTGCGCAGACTAATTTCATACGGCACGTATCCGGCGCCCTGGACTTCGCCGATGACAATGTCGCACCTAAATCCAGCGCCCTTTCCCCCGGCGTTGGGCAACCTGATCGTCGGCAATTGGCTGCCGACGACGGTATCTGCGGCGGACACCCAGGCGGGTATCCCGGCGAACGTTGTGATGAAAAGAAACGCCAAAACGAAGAGGAAACGAATCACGATCGGTTCTCCCGTGGCGGCAAAATCTGAGGTGGCAATTGGTCCGCCGAAAACGGGCTGCCTTGCAACGTGTCATCTTTCGGTTGATACCACAGCGATGAAATGCACCATGAAATCAAGAACAGGATCGCGAACATCGCAAAGCAGGCGACGATGAAACCGAACGCCATCATCAACGCCATCGCGACCGCGGCACCATTGCCGGCTGCTTTGGCAATCGCAGCAAACACAGCCCCCAGCGTCATCAGCCCAAACATCCAACGAAACGAAACTCGCGGCAGCATACGGCTCTGCTGAACCGGTTCAAACGAAGGCGTCTTCACAGGCTGTCTCGGTGTAAAAGAATGGGACGGAAAAGCATCCCTAGCTTATGCGATCCGGACACCCTGTTGTGATCGCGGCATTATTTCCCTCGGTGTCGTTTGTCCCCAAATCACGCGAATGAAAAACGCAGGGTAGATCGAAATGGGGACGTCACGAATAAAGATTAGCGTTCATTCGCCTGGTCGATGGGCAAAAACAAGCGGCATGTTGCGTTGTCCTTTGTCGATCCTTTTACGGTCAACTCCGGTGCAACGGCTGATCCTTTCCAGTACAACCGAAATGGGTGTTTTCCAGCGGCCAGCATCACGGTTCCTGTTTTTGGATTGCTGCCGGCTTGGAATCCAGCATCGATCACGGTTGCATCGTGGATCCGCAGGACGGCCACCGCATCATCGGGAACCGCGAATGTGTAGGGTCCGTCGGCGGGGATTTCGATCATTCCACGAACCAGCATCGATTTCGAGTTGCCGATTTTCGGACACGACTCGATGTCCGCTGCTTCGCCGCATTTGTCGGCAGCAAGATCGTCGAGCCGAGCCAACCAGGGTGTGTCGCTTGCATAAGTCTGCCATTTAACGCCGACCGCTGAATCGGATGCTGCGATTCCGGGGATCAGCTCTTCGTCGTACGGCCGCGGTGCTGAGTCGTCGGGATATCGCATCCGTAGCACTTTGTCCTTCATTTGCTGCTGGACTTCTGGGAAGCGTTCAGCCAGATTCTTGATTTGCTGGGGATCGTCATCGACGTTGTAAATCTCGAACGGATCGTCGTGCGATTTCACGTTGTAGCGAACGCCGACCAAGTCGCCGATTCGAATCGCTTGCATTTGTTTGCGAACTTGGCCGCGACGAGACTGTTTGAACTCGGGGTAGTTCGGCGTCTTTTGACCGTTGGAGTACTCGACGTAGACCTGCGACGGTTCCTGTTCGCCTTTTCCCGTTAGCGTTGGGACCAACGAAGTACCATCGCATCGAGCCGGAGCGGCAACTCCGGCAAGCTGTGTGAACGTAGGCATCCAGTCGTGGAACTGGCTGGGCGATTGGCTGATCCGATTTCCAGCCACGCCACCGGGCCACCTTGCGATCGCTCCGACACGAATACCGCCTTCCCACAGGTCGCGTTTGATACCGTCGAAAGGGCCGAACGAATTAAAAAAGTCAGGCTCATATTTCTCTGGCAAATACGACTCGCGACTCGGGCCATTGTCAGTCGTGAAAACAACCAACGTGTTGTCGTCGATCGACAAATCGCCCAACAAATCTAGCAGGTCACCAACACAGTCATCGATGCGGCGAACGTCGGTGGCGTACCGTTTCTGAACATCGGGCCAAGCCTGTTCCGCCGTACTGGGATCTTGGTCGTGGTCCCACGTCTGGTCCGCATAGTCCGGATGCATGTACGAGTCCGGTTTGCCGCCAGCCGTGTTGATCATCTGGCCTGGCGTGCCGGTCCACTGCACACCGCCATCAAGTCCGCCGCCCGCAGGATAGGGCGCCGATGGTAACTGCAGGATGGCGTGCGGAGTATCGAACGCCAGATACAAAAAGAAGGGTTGATCGGGATTGGCCGCGTGATGATCGACGATCCATTTCTTTGATCGTGCGGTAAACAAGTCGGCCGTGTAACAACCCGCCAATTCGTCGGCGACTTCTTTGTCATTCGCCCAGACCTGTTTGCCGTCTTCTTTGGGATAGTGGGCGTGACCGTCGCGGTGACGGACGTAGCCAAAGTAGTCATCGAAACCGCGATTCGTGGGATAGCCGGGCCACGTCTTTGGGCTGCCTTCATTCTGTGGTTTGGATTTCTGTTTTTGCTTATTCGGTGTCGTCTTGCTGGGGGCCGAGTTGCCTTGCAGTCCCCATTTGCCGACGGCGGCGGTGTGATAGCCGGCGCCCTGCATCACGGTGCCGAGCGTGTGATTGTTTGCCAGTTCTTTGTCGAACTGGTTATCGCGAATGTTGCTGTGCCCTTGGTGAACGCCCAGCATCAGCGATGCACGTGATGGAGCGCAGACAGGTGCGGGACAATAGTGATGCGGCAGTTGAACCCCCTGTGTCGCCATCAAATCCATCTGGGGTGTCAAATGCCAGGGCTCGGCACGATTGGAATTTTGACGCCGCAGATTCTGGAAAAAGACACCGTAATCGCCAAACCCGAGATCGTCACAAAGGATGAAGATCACGTTCGGCTTGGTTGGTTCTTCGGCGTTGGCTTGGTCCGGGCCAAGCAACGGCAGGGACATCGACATGCCCACCAGGAACACAAGAGCGAACGATAGTGGTCGTGACTGCAACATGATTTTCGGCTTCAAAACGCGAACGGAAAATTTTACGAGCTGATAAAACTTTATGAGCTGATAGCGAAGCACACCGCGCGTCATCGCAATGCTGTATCTACCTTAACTGAAAACAGAGCCACGTAAGATAGTCGCCGCGTGCCGCGAAGTTACGGCAATTACGCCAGAAATTCTTTGCGTAGACGTTTTAGATATTCCAGCATCGGGCGCGGGTGACCGTTGGCGTCGATCAGGCCCGAGTGGCTGTTGACGTGCGGCTGCGCGTCGCTCCATCCGTCCCATACGATTCCGTGGACGATGTGCTTGGCCAGCAGCGTTCGTACCATCGGGCCAGCGATTCGCAGTTGTTCCGCCGCCGGGTCCGAGGTCTGGGCGTCGTAGGCGATCACTTCCGACGGCGCCTGTGCTTTCGCATCGGGACCAACGCCACCGGGCACCGTGATTTGGACAAGCATCGGCATCCCCAACGTCGCCCAGCGATCGATCATGCCACCAAAGTCGACGGCCGATCGAGGTAAGGTTGCCCCGGTTTTGTAGTTCACACGAAATTCCAACCCGATCCCAGCCATCTGCAAACCTGTTCGCGCCAATGCATCGGCAAAGTGCAGCGGCGAGATCGCATCGCGGCTCTTGCCCATGTGTTCGCCGAATGGCTGATCGAACGACATGATGGCAGGTGTATTGGGATCGGTTCGGCGAACGGTGGCAAGAATTTCAAGCGCCAACCGCATCGCTTGCTCGTCATCCAGTTTCAGCGGTCCCGCTGTGTTCAGTCCACAAGCGCAGTTCCACAACTGAACCGAACCCCGAAAATGACTAACGGTTTTTTCGACGTAACTAGTCGCCGCCTGCAAGAACGATTCGAAGTTGTCTTCCAGCAGGTACAGCCAGTGCGGCATCAACCGTTCGCGGAAATCGATCAGCGGTCCGCCGATGACGCGGATGCCTTTGCCGGTCAGAAACTGAATCGATGCTTCGGCGGCTTCGAAATCGAACCGGCCGGAATCCGTTTCGATATCTGCCCAGCTCAACCGGACGGCTGCCGCGTTGAAGGTCTCGACAAACTCGGTGGCTTCATCGCCCGTTGTCGGCGACGGTGCGATCACCGTGCCGGCCAACAACGTGCCGATTTGAGGTTCGCGTTGTTTTCGAAACGCAATCGACTGGACGGCGTACGATTCGCCGAGTTCTGCGATTGCCAATTCCAACAACTCGATCGCCCGCATTGCTGCGGTGGCACTTCGTGGCGGGTCGGCTCGGCGACCGGCTGCTTCCAAGAACGCTTCGGTGCCTTCGGCCAGGAATTTTGTGAACTGAGCCGAGAGTGTTAGTCCGGCTCGTTGCCAGTTGTCGGATTGGACGCGAGCCCGATAGCAGCTTCCTCGGGCCAGTTCCAACAGCAGCATGTAGCCTTCGTCTTCGAGCGGTTTCAGACTGCAGGTGCTGAGCGTTCGATAGCCGATTCCGGGAATCAAGCATGCCAAAAACAATTTGCCGGAACTGTCGATTCCTGGACGCGAGATCGTCAGCCGGTTGCCGTCGAATTGGCTGCGAGACTGGAACGGGACGCCTTCGATTCCGCAAATGTACGCATCATTCCACAACGACTTTTCAACGAAGTCGCGAGCCGAGTCGGGCACGTCGTAATAAAACTGCCCCATGCCGGCTTACCGAAAGAGTGTTGAGGGGGAAAAGGGGACCGGTAACATAATCGCTGGCCCCGTGATTTGCGACTGGACGCTTGCCGTGATCGGCGCGGTTTGCCACATTGGCACACGCTCAGGCTGGACAATCCGCACGGACGTGACCACCCGAAGAGCCTTTCGCTTCAATCGCAACTCTGGCCGCAACTCTGACCGCAAATCAGATTGTAAACAGGCCGAACCACTGACCCCCCCGCGACGACGATGCTGTACGAATTTGATGATGCCGGTGCCCTGCTGCGAACCGATTTGCCGTTCCCTCGCCGTACCGGCAAAGTCCGTGACGTCTACGATCTGGGCGAATCGTTGTTGATCGTCAGCACCGATCGAATCAGTGCGTTCGACTATATCCTGCCAAGCGGCATTCCCGACAAAGGCAGGATTCTGACCAAGACCAGCAAGTTTTGGTTCGATCGTTTGGGCGTCCGCCACCACCTGAAATCGACCGACGTGCCCGAATCGCTGACGCAGCAGTTCGATACCGCGCCGCTCGTTGGTCGAGTGATGGTGACGGAAAAGGCGTCCGTGATTCCGTTTGAATGTGTCGTGCGCGGCTACTTGGAAGGCAGCGGGCTGCTCGAATACAAACAGACCGGCGAAGTCTGTGGCAACAAGTTGCCGGCCGGTCTGGTCCAGTGTGCCGCGCTGCCAACGCCGATTTTCACGCCCGCGACCAAGGCCGACGAAGGGCACGACGAAAACGTCTCGATCGATCGTATGATCGCCGATCTTGGACGCGAGCGAGCGACGGACCTTCGTGACAAGAGTCTGCATATCTATAACACGGCGTCGGCTTACGCGAATCAGCAGGGCATCATCATCGCCGACACGAAATTCGAGTTCGGTATGGTCGGCGAAGAAGTTGTGCTGATTGACGAAGTGCTAACGCCCGACAGCAGCCGGTTCTGGGCGGCCGATGTCTACAAGCCCGGACAAGCTCAACCATCGTTCGACAAACAATTCGTCCGCGAATGGTTGTCGACCTGCGGATGGGACAAGCAATCGGATCCGCCCAGCCTGCCGCCGGAAATCATCGCCAAAACAAAAGCAAAGTACGAAGAAGCCTACCACCGTTTGACTGGTGAGTAAGCGAAGACGCTGCTTCGTCCTTCGATGAAACAGGGGGCGACTCGAGTGCAATGAGTGGGGTGCGTGTTCCAAACTACGAAAATTTGGGAACACGAATCGGCGGCAATCGAACACTAATCTTCGCGACGTCAATTGACGCCTGTTGCCCTTCGCTCGTCAGTGTGTATCACCCCCCGAGTCTGGCTTGTGCTTGATCGCTAGACCAGTTTGCAATGCTGCAAAATTTCGGCAGCCGTGGCTCGGTAACCGACATAAAACGGTCCGAACTCGCCGTACTTTGCGCTCGCTTCGTCGAAACGCATCTTGTACACGATCTCTTTTAGATATTCAGGGTTGCGACCCCAAAGCGTCACCATCCATTCCCAATCGTCTAGGCCGACGCCAACCGAAATCAGTTGGCTGACTTTGCCGGCGAAAGCCATGCCGCTTTGCGCATGCTCGGCCATCATGGCGTTGCGATGGCTAAATGCTTCGGTGAACCAGTTCGCGCCGACCACTCGGCTCTTGTTCATCGGATAGAAACATGCCGATGGAAAATCCGGAATCTCGGGCCGGAGCCGTTGCTCGTTCATCATCGGCAACCGTCGCTCGTACGCCGATACTTTTGCGGCGACCGTGGGCGAGTCGGCGTCTTCACCGCCGGCCACCAATCGACGTTTGAATTCTTCGATCGACGGCACGTACTCGCTCACTTCGCTCATCGAAACGAATGACCATTCCGGTTCGACGAAACGGCCGATTCCCGGAGCCATGATCGATTGATGAATCGCGTCCACTTTTGCCGGATCCGGATCCATCACGACGACACCAAAGTCGGCGCGGTGTCCGCTGGTCCAGTACGACGCCAACCGCTCGGGCAAGTCGGCTTCGCCGGGGTGAATGGCGTCATGAAATTGTTGCTGGATCGCCGATGTCATCGGTCCGTCCATCGCCTCGCGACGGAACCGATAGAAAAAGTGACCAACGTGCCAGCCGTTTGAAGGAATCGTTGATGGTTCTGGCAGCGGTTCGGAACCGGGACGGCCCGCGGATGCAGGGCGGCCGCCGGATGCGGGTGGGCCAGAGGATTCAGGGCGGCCGGAGGCGGCAGGAGCGTTCATGGCAGATTGGATTTCGACAGAATGGGCATGGCGCGATCGTGACTGAAATCGCGACCGCAGTGACAAGCCGATATCCTATCGACTTCCCCGCACGAACCAAGCCATCAGCAATCCGCCGCCGATCGTCGACAACGATTCACCCAATATCCACCAAGCCGGCAAACCAGCCATCGAATTGACAATCCCTTGGCCGACGCCGAACAACACCGTGCACAACACCAGAACACGCACCAGTTCGAAATAGCGATCCAGGTCACGTGCGATCAACAAAAACATGACTCCCACGAACCCGTACATCAGCGACAGGTTGCGAGCCAAATAGAACGTCAGCGGCGCATCGGGAAACGGATCGACGCCAAGCTCTCCGGCGATTTCGACCATCCATTTCTCGGGCATCACGGCCGCACCGAACGCAAACAATCCGGACACACCGACCAGACGCAGCAACCATTTCAGATAGTTTCGGTTGCGGGCTTGAGTTTCGTTCATTCCCATGGCATGCCCGGCGACTTTTCGCAAATTTCCATGTGCTCGGTCGCCTCGGCCGGAATCGCGACCACCTTATGAATTCGTAAATCGACGTAGACCCAGCGAGTTGAAACGCGGGCCAGGATTTTTCGATCCGCCGGACGTGTGATCGCGTACTGCCGCCAAGAAGAAATGCGATCGATCTGGCTGACCCAAGTTCGCACGACCACTTCATCGCCCGCCACGGCGGCAGCCTTGTAAGTTACGTCGTGATGGCGGACCACCCATCCGAATCCGGCCGCCAACGCCGATTTGCTGTCAAATCCAATCGCCGCCGTATGGGCACTCGCCGCCCACAGCGACCACTGCAAGTAACGCAGGTTGTGGACGTGCGCCTGAGCATCGATTTCCTCGGCGGTAACGGTGTGGCAATAGTCATAAAATGGTGTCATGCGGCCTATGATAGCGAAACAAAGCGGCATTCCGAGATGAGCTTGCGGTTTCCCCTGCCGGTTGGCTTAGAATGGGGTGGCCCATCGGCTTCGAATGCGATGGCAAAACGCCGTCCCCCGCCAAGTTCCCGCCCCGACATTCCCCCCATTGGTGACGAAATGTTGAACTTTCTGAACTACTTCTTTCGGTCAAACTCTACACTGAAAAACAATAGCACTCGGCGACCGATCACCGCGGTCATCGCCGTCGTGGCACTTTTTTACGGTGTCGTTCACGCTTATCCCGATGACGAGAAGGCGACGGAACCGGGCGATTCCAAAGAAGCTGTGGCGACGTTGGCGGGCGGCTGTTTTTGGTGCACCGAAGCCGTTTTCGAACGAATGGAAGGCGTCAACGACGTCGTCTCTGGCTACCTTGGCGGAAAGAACCCCAACCCAAACTACGACCAAGTTTGCACAGGCCGGACCGGTCACGCCGAAGCGGTCGAAATTTACTACGACCCTAGCAAAGTGAAGTACGAAGAACTGTTGCAAGTCTTCTTTAAGACACACGATCCAACCACGCTGAATCGTCAAGGCGCCGATCGCGGCACCCAGTACCGCAGTGCCATTTTTGTTCACAACGAAGAACAGAAGCAGATCGCAGAATCCTACATCAAACAACTCGATGCATCGGAGCAACTGCCAGGCCCGATCGTCACAACGATCGAAGAAGCGTCAAAGTTCTACGTGGCCGAAGAGTACCACCAAGACTATTTTCGTTTGAATCCCAACGCTGGGT
>JBAUHR010000329.1:0-8331 GCA_049680385.1 Rubripirellula sp.
ATCCAGAGAATCGACGAAAGAGTCGAAAGAAATCGCCGGCGAGCGTAAGCAGCCGAACGGACGATCCGTTTAATCGGCATCATCGCCAGGCAATGAACAAGGCGCCGAGACGTGCAAAAGAACGTCCGTGCCGCGTGTCAGTACCCGAGGCTTTACGTCCAATAGCGCTGAATCGACATCGCGCAATTATTGCCGAGACACATCCGTGCGGTGAACCATCCAGTGCAACGTCCCTCACAAATTGCACTTCAATCGCCTCGTGTTACTTTGACGATCGAGTCGGCGGTAGCATCTCGATTTCGCGGTGTTGCGCTTACGGCCAACGGCTCACTCGTGTTTTCGAAAACCCGACTAGAACTTTCGCGTCACTGCAATCCGCTTGCGCGCCATGTCGACTTCCATGACCTTGACTTTCACAACGTCACCGACCGCGACGACTTCGCTGGGGTCGCTGACGTACTTGTCGGCGAGCTGTGAAATGTGAATCAGGCCGTCTTGGTGAACCCCGAGATCGATGAAGGCACCAAAGTGAGTCACGTTGGTGATCACGCCTTCCAAGATCATTCCGTTTTTCAGGTCTTTCATGTCGTTGACCTTGTCGTCGAACTTGACCGCACGAAACTCGCTGCGCGGATCGCGACCGGGCTTGGCCAACTCGCTGATGATGTCCGTGATGGTCGGCACACCAAACCTGTCGCTGACAAAATCCTCGGGACGAATCTTTTGACTAAGGGTCGCGTTGCCAACCAGCGATTTTGCATCCGCGCCTAACTTTTTCGCCATCGTCGACACGACCGAATAACATTCGGGGTGAACCGCCGATTCATCTAGCGGTTGGTCGCCGCCGCGAATCCGCAGAAAACCTGCCGCTTGCTCAAACGCTTTTTTGCCAAGCTTTGCGACCTTGGTCAGTTCGCTGCGATTGCGGAAACGACCGTTCGCGTCGCGGTACTGAACGATGTTCTCGGCAAGCTTGGGACCAATTCCCGCGACATGCGACAACAGTGGGACGCTGGCCATGTTCAGGTCAACGCCGACTTGGTTCACACACGACTCGACTGTACGGTCCAAACATTTTCGCAGTTTGGTTTGGTTGACATCGTGTTGGTATTGTCCGACGCCGATTGATTTGGGATCCGACTTGACCAGTTCCGCCAGCGGATCTTGCAGTCGGCGGGCGATGCTGATCGCGCCTCGCACGGTGATGTCCAAATCCGGAAACTCTTTACCGGCAAGCTCGCTAGCCGAATAGATCGATGCGCCGGCTTCGCTGACCATGACCTTGGTGATTGCCAGGTTGTTCTTCTTGATCACGTCACCGACGAATGCATCGGTTTCTCGTGACGCAGTACCGTTGCCGATTGCGATCAGTTCCACACCATGCTTCGCGATCAAGTCTAACAAAGTTGTTGCGGAACCCTCGGTGTCGTTCTTTGGCGCGGTTGGATAAATCGTGCGATTGGTCAAGTACTTGCCCGTCGCATCAATCACCGCGACCTTGCAGCCGGTGCGAAATCCGGGGTCAATGCCGATCGTGACGCGCGGTCCGGCCGGGGCGGCCATCAATAGTTCACGCAGGTTCTTGCCGAATACGTTGATCGCTTCTTCGTCGGCCTTTTCTTTCAGCGACTGCAGCACCGTGGATCCCGTCGCTGGCAACAACAACCGCGTGTAGCAGTCTTCGGCCGCTTTCACCAGCGCGTCGTGGAATTCAAAGTCGCGGTTGTGAATCAGTTTTGGTTTGACCCGGCGCAACATGTCGTCATCGTCCATGGCGACGCCGACTTTCAACATGCCTTCGGCCTCGCCACGCAGCATCGCCAGCAAGCGGTGCGAGGGTATCCGTGATGCCGACTCTTGATGATCGGTGTACAGTTCAAACTTCTCGGCCGCGGCGTCTTTCTTACCGCGTTTGACCTGCGAAGTGATCCGTCCATACTTGCTTGCCTGGTCGTTCATCCAGGTTTTGATTTCAACGTCCTCGGACCATGCTTCGGCAACGATGTCCATCGCACCTTGCAGCGCGGATTCGGCATCCGGGACTTCTTTAGCCGCGTCGATGAACTTTGCCAGCACATCGTTTTTCGATTGACCGATCTTCTTTTGACTAAGCAACAGATCGGCCAATGGTTGCAGGCCGCGTTCCTTGGCAATCGTCGCTCGCGTGCGACGTTTGGGCTTGAACGGCAGATAGATCGCCTCGAGGGTCGTTAAGTCTTCGCAGGCTTCGATTTGTTTGGATAGCGCCGCAGTCAACAACCCCAAGCCGTCGATCGTGTTCAGCACGGTCGCCTTGCGTGCCGCCAGGGCTGTTGCTTTTTCCAGCAAGTCTTCGATCGCTCGCAAGGCAATCTCGTCCAAGCCACCGGTCACTTCTTTGCGATAGCGGGCGATGAACGGAATCGTGTTGCCGTCTTGCAAAAGTTCAATCGCAGCAGCAACCTGTTTCTGGTTTGCGCTGATTTCGGTGGCAATCGCAGCAGTGACGGCGACCAAATTGATGTCGGCTGATTTCTTCGTGGCCATGGTGATTTCTCAGGGGGCTTGTTTAATCGCTTGGTCTAAAAAGTGTCGTACGGCACGACCGCTGATGGTTGTTTTTTCAACCAATTCGTCGGCGATCATTCGGATCGCTGCCGAGTGTCCATCATCTCGCAGAATATGCTCGGCCTTGTCAAGAAAGCGTCGTTGGATCCGTTGCAGTTGCCGTTCGCTTCCCGGACGCGATCGTATCAACCGGGTGATCGACCGCAGGTCATCCGACGCGCCCACGACGCAGTATTTTCCGGTAAAGTGCGATTCGGCCACCATGCCGGCGAACAGAATCAAGACTTCGTCTTCTAGCCAATCGTGCGAGCCTCGGGCCCGTTTCTTTTGCAATTGACACGCACCCAGTCGCAGACCACCGGCAATCATTTTGGCAGGCTCGATCGTGACTTTCTGGATCGGCCGATCCAACAGCAGCGCCATCACCGCATGCCCGGCTTCGTGGTAAGCGGTGGCCAGTCGATCTTCGGCGTCTTCTTCGGCTTGGGTTTTTGTGTCGGCTTGGTTCATTCGCTGGGCTTTGTTTCAGTCGCCTGTTTCCGCTCGGCCTTGCGAATCGCTTTGGTAAGCAATCGATCAAACGTCGACGCAAACGCTTTCTTGTCGCTCGGGCTGTACGGCGACGTGTATCCGACCTTCATTCCTTCGCCGCGCAGGTCGTCCATGAAGTTTCGGATCGACAAACGAGACGCGATTGTATCGTGCGAGTACTCTTCGCCGCGCGGGTCGATCACGAACAGTCCTTTTTCGACTAGCTGTCCAGCCAGCGGAACGTCGGCCGTGATCGCCAGGTCACCGGGATTGGAAGTGATGACGATGTATCGGTCGGCTTCGTCGGCCCCTTCGCGGACCGTGACACTGCGGACATTCGCGTAGCCCGGCGCCGCGGTCACAGGCCGATTTGCCACCAGAACGGTCTCAATTTCCAGTCGTTTGGACGCCCGAAAAACGATCTCTTTGACGTCAGTTGGCGCCGCATCGGCATCAATCCAGATGATCAAACGAAGGTTCTCCCAAGCAAAAAGCGTGTTTCTAGAGGGTTTTGGCCAGCTTCGCCGGCGTCGGACCAGACGTGTCAATGGTCGCCCCGATCATGATTCCTGTCGAGGGCAAGCAAAAGATGCTTTGAAACAAACTTGACCGCGACATTCTCCGCCCCCCGAATCTCACAAACACGGAAAGTTTTAAGATGTCCAAGTTCTACGCTCAATCGGGTAAACGTTCGATCGTCATCGCTGCTGAAAACGCATTTGAAGCCGCGACAAAGTTAGTCGACCATGTCATGGGCGACCACGTCTGGATCTACAGCGACATGGATCTGTCCGAACAGGATCGCCGAGCTCATCTTGCGATGGAAGCACTGCTAACGATGGACAGCCAAATCAGCGTCAGCACTCGCGGCGAAGGCCGATCGGACGCCGGAACGTTCGACGTCGCCGAACTGATCAACGACTGGCACCGATTGATGACCGGTCTTAGCGTGATGTTTGGACAAGCTGTCTAGTGCCGCAGTGTCAGCTCAGTCAGCGGGCTTGGTCGTTGCGACCGTCGTTACGACGCTTGGTGTTTCTTGAAAATGCTGGATCACTTTCGCGGCAATCCACGCGGGTATCAGTATCGCCACTGCATCAGCGAAACGACCGAGCGGTGGGCTGGTCAGGATCACGAACCCGATTTGAATCGCAAAATAGCTGAAGCCGACGATAAACAGGACCGCTAAGCCGTTGTCACTCGCGTTCGGAATGAATCGAAAGCCCACCAACACGCGAATTGCTTCCCAAAGAATCGCCAATCCGATGCCAGCTAGAAACAACGGATGCATGACGACGTCCGCGGCCGATGCCCATGCGGCGCGTCGTGCGGCTAGGACTAGCCATCGTAGGTATCGCATCGGGTAGCGACGAATCACGACTTTGTTCATCGCGGCGATTGCATTGTGATTGACGATCGTGTCATCGCCATGGATCGCTCGAGATGCCGGCACAACGGCCTGATAGATCAGATCGTTCCAGCGGCCTTCGATCGTCATCGTCGCGAACGGGTCACCATCGGTGAACCGTAATCCTTCGGCGATTCGTGCGTCTCGTTGGCGAAGCGTTTCGGCGATCAGCTTTCCGGGCTCACCGTCGAACGCCAACAGTTCTTCGTCACTTGCTAGCTGGATCGTGATGCCGGCAAGGTTTTGGTGCCCGAACGGCAGCACGCCAAAGTCACCAACGGTTAGCCCGCGAAGAATGACCCATGCCACAATCGCCGATGTGATCGCGATTGGTGCAACAAGCCAGCCGAACTTCGCTGTGATCTTATCGCGACTGACCGGAGCGAATCGAAAACACGCGCCGCATATCAGTGTCCAAGGTGCGAGCGCTAGATACGCAGGACGAAGCGAGATCGCCAGCACCGATAAACAGGCGACGACCATCGCAGCACTTGCGGCTTGCCCCAGCCGCACCCACCGCATCATCGCAACTGCGGTCATGACACCGATCGAGGCGGCCGGTGCATCGGTCGCAATCGTCGATACATGGTCCATGAACGTGCATCCAAACGCAACGGCTAACGCCGCGGCTATCGCTGATGCCCGGCGCGTTCCCCAGCGGCATAGTTCGACGCCCAGCCACCAAGCTGCGACGCAGTGCAGCAAAATCTGAAACCAAGCAACCGCGGCTATTCCGATCAGCGATGAAAGGGACGCTAATATCAGTGGGTAACCAGGCGTGCGAATGCTTCGCATCGCCGCGTCCATCGAGTCCAGCGGATAGTCCAAATAGCTTGGTGTGTCGTCGACGTAGTGTGGTTGCAAACGTCCTGTCATTGCGGCGACGCCAAGCATCAACAACACCAGCAGAACCAAGTACTTCAACTCAGCAAGGCGAAAGCCCTTCACGGATTCTGGCTTCGTCACTACCGCTGCGCCAATTGCTGTTGATAGGCCGTAAACGCGTCAAGCATCTTTTCGGCCGATGCGTTCGGGTCGACCGATGGTGGATCGGGAACGTACGATCGCAACATCGAATCGCACAGCCCACGAACTGTCGGCTTCGTCGACTTCAAGCCAGCCAGCATGTTTGCCAACTGATTTGGTTTGGGTTGGCCACCAGTCCGGACTAATTGCATCCAGCCATCGATGCTTGATCGCAGTCGTGCGGTCACGATGTCGGATTCGATGGACGCCCAAACCGGTTCAAACCGCGGGTCATTCTTGGGCAGCAGTGCGATCGCCTCGACCGCCGCAACTCGCACGGCTTCGAATTCGCTGGTGACCATCGAGAACAACCTATCGCCAGCGAGTGACAATCGCATTTGGATCAGTTGGGAAAGCTTGGTTGATTGTGAATCGTTCAGTCGCGACGACCCAGCCAATCGATTGATTTGGGTATCGATCGAGGCAATCAGATCGGTGGATTCGCCAATTTGTGACATTAAAACTTTGTCCAGCGAGACCGGATCGTTGCTCATCCAATCTGCTGATAACGATGTCAAGTTGTTCATCTCGGTAGTGCTGCCCGCGGTCAAACGAACGGCATCACCATCAAACCAACCTTCGTCGGTTTTCAGCGCCGCGTTTTGAAGATGCAGTTCCATTCCTCCCGCGATCGCATGAATCAGAACGGTCGCCTCGGCGTCAAAGACGACCAAGCCAAGAGGAGTCACACCGCGCCGCAAAACGAGTCCCGAATGTTCGGGGACATTACGGATTGCGATCAAGCCGCGACGAACATCGATCTGTGCGGACGCATTGTTGATGCCTGACGCGATCAACGCGACGGAGTCTTCATCGATCAAAATTTCGCCGCCATCGTCGTCAGATTCCGTTTCGATCTTCGCGATACCACGCGAGAACCGAAGCGAGTGAAAATTCACGGGCTCGTCAAACGTTGCTCTCGATGGTGCCACGACACGGCGGAATTTTCGTAGTTTTGACTTTGCAACGTCATCGGGTGAAACGTCGGAAGGTGGGGGCACGGCGCGATCGATCGTTCCGACAAGCCCTGCGATGTCGGTCCAACGCATAGCCGTCCACTTGGGCGCTGGCTGAAGCACCCGTGTAGCGACCGGTGGTGGTGCTTTGTCAGGCGTTTCCTGGGTCGCAGGCAGTTCGGCGACGCCGGGTTGCAAGGGCTCAACCGGTTGAGCGACCATCGGATCTGCCTCGGCAGGCCCAATATCCGCAGGCACAACGTCGGGCGATCCTGCGTTCTCAGATTCTGCGATGGAAGCTGTCGAAGAAGCCGTCGACGAAGCGGGTGTCGGCGTCACCTGATCTTGTTCGGCGAGTGTTTCGGGGGTCGAGGCGTCTTTGTCATCCAAATCGGATTTCGCGACGATCTTTGGTGTTTCCAATTCCGGCGTCGGAACGGTTTCAGTTGCCGAGTCTCGGTTTAGATAAACAATCAACGCTATTGCTGTGGCCATGATGGCCGGGATCAGGATTCGCATCCTCGACCGTCTCGCTTGCGTTTCGGGCTCGTACATCATCCGAGCGATGTCTTTCGACGATATCAACTCGGCCGGATGGGTTGCCAACAGTCGTTCGGTTAGCGGCTGAGAAACGGGCGGCAATGAATCGGATGACGACTGCGTCGCTCGGACGGCAGCGATCAGTTCGGCAAGGACACCGTTGTCAACCAAGACCGCGCGGCACACGGCGTCGACGCGCGCGGAATCCAGGTTGCCGTCGACGAACGCAGCGACCTGCTCAATCGGAATCACGGTCACGACGATCGACGGATCAGGTTTCTCGCGGCGCAGTTCGCGTGCGACGCGGCCGACAATTTCGCTAAGCGGCAGCCCGACCTGGTCACGTTCGACCGAAGCGGTCCCCACGCGTAGGTGGCGGTGGATTGTTTCTAAAACGGTTTGGCGTTGCATCAGGCTTCTTCCTCTTCCATCCACTGCCGCAGATTCTTTTCGGCTTGGCGAAGGGTTGGGCCAATCGACCCAATGGGAATCTCAAGTTTTTGACTGATTTGCGCGTAGCTTTGCCCCTGCAAGTGAAACAACGCAATCACACTGCGTTCTTTGGGCGGCAAGCGATCGATCAGTTTCTGGATTCGGCGTTGTTGGCCCGCATTAATGATTCGGGCGACGTGGTCATGATGTCCTTCGCCCGTATTCGAATCAGTTTCGTCGGTCTCGTCACCATGAACGACCAATCGGTTTCGTGCAAAGTAGCGAGTGGCGCTGCGTGTCGCGATTACCGCGATGTAGGACGCAAGCGACGATCGGCCTTGGTACGCCTTCAGCGGTGCCGAGTCATGGGATACAAGCGCTGCAAAAACTTCGGCCGTCGCATCGTCAATGGCCTCGTCATCTTCACCGCGACCGAACGCTGATGAAACATCGGCAACACGCGACCGGACCAGCGATTGGTAGCCCATCACAAATTTACGCCATGCGGCGACTTCGCCTTCGACAACTCGTGTCACAAACGAACGATCGCCGACATGCGTCGTGGGCGAATCTGGGGGACTAGAGGAACCGGCTGCGCTGGACATCGCAATTGACTCAGATAAGGAAAAGGGCTGCATCGGTGTTCGTCATTCTACACGGACCTATCTGGGGCTGCGTGGCCACATGGTTGCAGCCCGCAAATTGCCAACGGAATTGCAACACGCATTGAAGAATGAATGGATCGCCGTTCTCCCCTTCCCTACCCGGACGTCGTGCGGTTTTTAAGTCCATTTTCGCAAAGCACTTGCCGTTCCGGCCTTTTACCTTCCCGCAGGAGGGGCGGTCGCGGTAGCGAATTTCTGAGCCGACGGCGCTAGCCGCGGGTATTGT
>JBAUHR010000330.1:0-3643 GCA_049680385.1 Rubripirellula sp.
ATGCATCCACCGACGACATCTCAATCGACTCGCTGCAACATCGACTGCAAACGCTATCCACAGCACCGATCGATCGGTCGGAAATGCTGCGTCATCTCGTTCAAACCGTTTGCAGTGTTACGAATGCGATTTGGGTAGGAATTGCTCATACTGACTCTGCCGAATCGATCAAGATCGGCACCGAGCACAATCGATTGGCATCGCAGAACCTTGCTTTGTCGCACACTACAGTTTTGCCATCGATCCAGAAAACGTTTGACACAAACACGGCTCAAGTAGCGTTTCTGACACCACTGTCGATTCTGTGCGTTCCTGTTTCGGCAGACGCGACGAGTGCCGAGTGTGTCGCCTTGGCGCTGGAGTTGCCGGCCCGAGACGTCGAGCCGTTTTTGTTGGTCGCGCAGCTCGCCGCCGCATGCGTTCAGCGTTTCGATGATCGTTGCAGTCTGCGTGAAACCGATTGGCAGGCGGATGCGACCGCGGCGATTGCGGAACTGTTAGCCGAAATGGCATCGGCAAGCGATTTGGCGGACGCTCATCTGATCGCCGTCAACCGAATCGCAGACTTCTTGAGTGCTGACTCGGTCGTGCTGGGCAGTTGTCGCCCCTATCCAGCCAATCAAGATGGTGACGCGTCATCACGTGTTCGAGTAAGAGTCGAAGCGATGTCGTCGACCACCAAGGTTGATCGAGGTGCGGCAACGTCAAGGCAAATTGCCGATGCGATGTCCGAGTCTTTGGTGCGCTACGATGCGCTTGGCGAGTCCGCGACGGACTTCCGGATTGATCGAAGCGAAAATGGACTGATGCAATTGGCGCATCTATCGCTGGCTGAGTCGACCAAGTCAGGTCGCGTTGTCAGCTATCCCTTGGTTACTTCCAACGGAAATGTCGTCGGAGTCTGGATGGCGACTTTCGCGGTCGAAGCACCCGCGAACTCGAGCGGCCATTGCTTCGCCGAAACCGTAACGCCGTTCTTGGCCGATGGGCTTGCCGGTGCGCGTCGATCAAGCGAAGGGATCGTTGCACGGTCACGACGCAAGGTGTCCGCAGTGGGATCGCTGGTTCGACCCTCGGTTTTGGTCGTTGGCATGGCGATCGTTGCCGCAGCGATGATGATCCCAGTGCGACACCGAATTGAATGCGCAACCGTTCTGCAGCCGACATCCCAGCGATTCGCAACAGCGCCACATTCAGGCATTTTGAAAATTGCGCACGTGCGACCGGGCGATTATGTGACGCGAGGACAAGTGCTCGCAGAAATGGACGGCGTCGAACTTGAACTGAAGCACGCCGACCTTGTTGCTCAGCGTCAACGGGCAATCAAGCAGGTCGCGGTTCAAAGGTCTTTGCGTGACCCGTCTGCGACCCAGATCGCGTCCCTTGAAGTCGACCAGTTGACGGCGCAACTGGACCTGATCGCACACCAACGCGACCATCTGCAAATCACGTCTGATGTCGACGGAATCGTGTTGCAAGGCGACTGGCACGACGCTCGCGGCGCGATGGTGCATGTCGGCGACGTGTTGATGCAAGTTGCACCACTGGACACGCTGCGTGCCGAACTTGAGGTGCCCGAACGTGACATTTCTTACATTCAGCCGGGCCAAATTGTCGGACTGTCCATTGACGGAAACCCGCTGGACACGTTGTCAGGAACGGTCGACAACTTGCGCCCGATGTCGGAGATCCGGAACTCGCGCAATGTGTTTTTGGCTGAGGTCATCTTGCCCAATGACGAAAGCCGATTGAGACCAGGCATGCGAGGGACGACAAAAATCACTGCTGGTCAACGTCCGCTGGGCTGGGTCATGTTTCACCATGCTTGGGAAAGTGTCTATGGGAGCCTTCGATAGTGAAACCACAAAATCTAGATGGTAGCGAAGTTGCGTTTGACGCCGATACGTTCGAGCTCGCCAATACTCGACTGAAGCTACGCCGTGATTTGAAGATCACTCCATCGAGTACCGGCGCAGAAACGTCCTACATCGTCGAAGATCCTGTTTCGTCCGATTTCTTTCAAATCGGTCTGACCCAGTACGCACTTCTATCGCTGTTGGACGGGAAGACCGCCTTGCACAGCGCTGTATCTCAAATCGCAAATCGCATGGGCGAGTCGGCGATCACGATGGCCGAGGCGGCTGAAACATGCCGATGGTTGATCGACAGCCGTTTGGCGGTTGCAGTCGATTCACAGGGCCGAACGATTGATAACGTATCGGGACTGCGAGAGCAACGGTCCAGTGCCCGGCGGGCTGCCTTGACGGCAAACGCAAACCCGCTGTTCGTTAAAGTTCCACTCGGGGCACCGGGAGTTCGATTTGAACGATTCTGTAGCCGATTCGAGTTCGTGAATCGGCGGCTTACGCTTGTCCTGTTTGCTGTTTTAATATTTGTTGCGGCTTGGTTTGTTGCTGACGACCGAGCATCGGTCGCACAGTCGCTTGCGGGCGTCGTGTCGGCAAACTCCGCGGCATGGTTGCTGGCCACGTTTGTGGCGTTAAAGATGGTTCACGAGTTAGGTCACGCGATCGTTTGCGATCGGTTGGGTGGGCGAGTTCGTGAGTTCGGGGTCGTTTTCATTCTTTTCATACCGGTCCCCTACGTCGATGTTACGTCATGTTGGAGTTTCGTCTCCAAACGAAAGCGAATCGCGGTATCCGCGGCGGGGATGCTAGCCGAGCTAGCGGTTGCGGCTATCGCTGCAATCGCGTGGACTCAGTTAACCGATCCAGTCGTTCGCTTTCATCTTTTCAATGTCATGTTGACGGGAAGTTTGACGACGCTGCTCTTTAACGCCAACTTTCTGATGCGGTTCGACGGCTACTATCTGCTTTCTGACATCCTGGATCTGCCCAACCTAGCCGCGTCGTCTCGACAAGCCCTTTCGTACCTAACCAACCGATGGCTGTTGGGGCGAAACACAACGCTGTCGATGGACATCACGCATCGGTGGAAAACATTGATTGTCTATGGAATCGCGGCATCCGTTTGGCGAGTGATTGTGTGCGTTGGTTTGGCTGTGGCGGCCGCGCATTTGATGCACGGTTTTGGGTTGATTCTGGCGATGGTCAGCTTGGCGATGTGGTGGGGAATCCCGACTGTGCGAACGGTTCGTTTCTTGGCTCAGCGAACGATCCAGTCCGCCAATTGCCGTCGCTACTTGATCACACGTACGGTGCCGTTGAGTTTCGTGACGATTGCTGCTGCGATGGTGATGCCATGGCCGGTTGGCGTGTCGGCTCCTGCCGTCGTTGGTTTCGCCGACGCTGAAACGATACGCGCTGGTGCCGATGGATTTGTGATCGAGTTGTTGGTCGCCGAAGGCCAAGTCGTCACCGTGGGGCAACCGCTGGCCCGGCTACAGAACGTGGAACTAGTCTCGCAAGCAAACCGGATGCGGGCGACCATGGACATCGCCCGGCTTCGAGCTCGAAAGGAGCAATTGGCCGGCAACATTGCAACCTACCAGGCAGAGACGGCGACCGCGGATGCGTTGGCTGCGCGTCTAGCGGAAACCGAGTCGCGAATCGAACAACTGACTTTGCAAGCCCCGATCGCAGGTACTGTGGTAACACTTGATTCGCGGCGGCGATTGCACGAACAAGTCGGCGTTTATCTTTCCGAGGGCACCGCACTGATG
>JBAUHR010000331.1:0-20770 GCA_049680385.1 Rubripirellula sp.
GAACCGGCCCTACTGTCCAAAAATCAAGCGGACTCGGACGACTAATTCCGCTCGACCATGAACGTGCCGTTGTCGGCGACGTCAAACAAGGGGCGGCAGTAGCGGCCACACCCGGTTGGACCGCCTGGGCGATAGACAAGGCCCATCGAGATGTTCCAGCCTTCTTCGCGGTTGCCAAGGTTGTTGTTGCCTTCGGCGGGAGACAAGAATGTCACTCCGGTCGCAAGCATCAGTTTCTGACGCAGCGGCAAGTTCATGTTCGCGCCCAAGATCGTATCGCCGTTGTCGGTCCAGCCACCGAATGCCGACCAGTCGCCGCTGCCGGCCAGCAAGCGACGATAGAACAGTCGGTACTGGTCGAGCGGTTCGAAGTTGATTGTTGAATTGATCAAAGCACCCGCGGAACTTGTGACCTCGGTGTCGGATGAATCGTCGCCTAGTCCGCTCATGAATTGGAATCCAAAGCTATGGCATTCTTTGGTCTTCCAGCTCAGTTCGCCGCGAATCTGCGTCAAGCTGCCATTGAACCACCAGTCGTCATCCATGTAATCGAATACGGCACCGTACTGCAGTCCATAATCGACGCGGCGGAACAAGCCGCCGGTCACGAAGACTTGGTTTCGCTTTGAATTGCTGAACTCGGATCCCGACAGATTCGACTGAGTTGCTCGGAATCCCAACTGAGCTGCCATGTCCCAGCCGAGCCACTTCTTCAGCGACCGACCTTCGTTGATGCCTTCGTAGAAACCAAAGCTGCTTGAACCGCTGCGAGAATTTGGGCTCGCCGCGTTCGTGTTCGCGTAGCTCATCGGACCCGTGAATCCTTGTACGCCGGCAAAGAACTGAAATCGGCACCAGTTCACTCTCAACAGCGGCAAGAAGACAGGAATGCTCTCGATCCCCCGACATGCGTTGCAGGAACAATTGCCGTTGATTTCCATGCCGCAGGTGGGTTCGCCCATGAACGATTCGACGCCGCAACTCGTTTCGCCACAACTCGCACAGCCTTCCACTCCGCATCCGTTTTCCCATCCGCATCCCGGTTCAAAGCCGCAACCGGTCTCGATTCCGCAACTGGCTTCCATCCCACAGGTGGGACCGGCGTCACAGCAATCGCAGACCGCGCCGCAGCCGTTTTGGCATCCGATGTAGTCTTCCAGGAATCCGACCTGTTTCACGCTGCCGCGGATCAGCGACCCGTCCAGCGGAGCTTCTGGGATTGTGTTGGGAATGCGCCCGGATGCCGCTTGAGCGACCATTGATGTTCGTTTTCGAGCGGTGGTTTGCGTGCGAGTCGCCTGAGTTTGGCTTGTTTGATTCGCCGAACGCTTGATCACTGGCTTTGCCGCAGTTCGCGATTGCGGCTCGGCCGCCAACGTGGAAGGCGCCATCGTGATTGCGAGTGTCAGCAATAACGCGGTTGCAAAAAGCATGCTTGCAATCGGTTCGCGACTAGGTCCGCCTGACGTTATCATATCGTTGGTCTCAGATAGCGTTCGTGTTACCGGGCGCGTTTGTACCTGCACATCCCCGGTCTCGTTCTCTCTGTTTATCGGTCTGAATAATCGTCACAATGAGCAAATCTTTCGTAATCCGCACAATCTGCCGCGCAGCCGTTCAAGGCGCCGCGTGTTTCACGCTTGCCTTGGCCTTGTTTCCTAGCGCTGTTGGCTCAGCTCAAGACGCAGAAACGAGTGCAGAGACTGATGCGAAAAGTGAACCTGTATCCGACGTCGCCGCGCCGGCCTACCCGCTGGCCGTCGCAGTTGACGACGCGACCATTTACGCGGTCGATTTGGATTTGCCGGGTGTCTGGAAGATTGGCGAAAAGACTGAACTGTTCGCGCGCGGTTCGAACCTGCTTCGCAAGCCGATGAATCGTCCTCGCTGCGTTGCGATCGATCCTCGCGGCGGCATCTTCGTTGGCGACTCGGCCACTCGCGAGGTTTATCGAATCGAATCAGCCGATGCTGAACCAGAGCCGCTGACGGCCGGGTACATCGGCATCCCGATGGCCATTTGCTTGGACGCCGACGGCAAAACGATGTACGTCGGCGATGCCGAAAAACGAGCCACGTTCAAGTTGCCCATCGAAGGCGGAAAGCCTGAACTGGTGGCTCGCGTCAACGCACGTGGATTAGCCTTCGACGAAGACGGAAATCTGTGGGCCGTCACGCCCGACGCCGACGCAGTGGTCAAGATTGACGTCAAGACAGGTGACGTCACCAAGGTGATCACCGATCGTCCCTACCAATATCCAAACGGATTGACTTGGTCGGGCGGCGAAGGATTCGTAACCGATGGTTATGGCAAAGCGATTTGGAAGTTCACCGCGGACGGCAAAACCGAAAAATGGCACGAAGGCGAACCACTAATCGGCCCCGTCGGCATCACAGCAACCAAAGACTCAATCTACGTCGCCGACCCAAAGCAAAAACAAATCTACCAATTCGACCGCAAAACCAAGAAAGCCACCGAACGGATGGAGCGGGAATAGGTGACAGGTGACAGGTGACAGGTGACAGGTGTTAGGTGTTAGGTGTTAGGTGTTAGGTGTTAGGTGACTTTCCTGTTACCTGTAGCCTGTTACCTGTCACCTACTCTTACCTACTTACGACACGAGTCCTTTGGTCACGGTCATGAACACGTCTTCGAGTGTTGGGTCGCGATCGTTGAACGACTTCATTCGCACGCCGGCGGCGATCAGGGTTTCCATCAACACCGCGAGTCCTTCGTCGTCGGTTTCCATTTCCGCGACGACACGCTTGGTGTCGGATGTGCCGGGCAAGACTTCAAGTGACCGCAGCGTGTCGGCGCTGCGCAGAATCGACATGCCAGCTTCTTCGCCCGAAACGAACTGGATTTCGACCAAGCGGTTGCGGCGAATCTGGCGATAGACGCTGTCGATTGGCCCGTGCATCAACAGTTGCCCTCGTTCGATGATCCCGATCGAAGTGCAACAGTCGGCCAATTCGGTCAAAATGTGACTGCTGATCAAGATCGTCTTGCCCATCTTGCGAAGCTCTTTCAAAAGCGCCTTCACTTCCACTCGAGCCCGTGGGTCCAAGCCGCTGGCCGGTTCGTCCAAGATCAAAACCGGTGGATCGTGGACCAGCGTTTTGGCTAGGCACAGACGTTGCTTCATGCCGCGCGAAAGCCCGTTCACAAAGTCACTTCGTTTGTGAGTCAGGTCCAACAGTTCAAGCACATTGTCGATGATCTGTTTGCGTTCGGTGCGGCCAATGCGATAGGCAACTGCAAAGAAATCCAAGAACTCCCACACTCGCATGCCATCGTAGACACCAAAGTTGTCCGGCATATAACCGACCGCTTGGCGAACGCCGACCGGGTCGCCCATCACGTCACAGCCCGCCACCGTTCCGCTGCCGCGCGTCGCTCGCAGTAGCGTTGCCAAGAAGCGAATCGTCGTGCTTTTTCCTGCACCGTTGGGGCCGATGAAGCCAAACACTTCGCCCGCATCGATTTGCAAATCGATATTCTCGACGGCGCAAAAATCGCCGTAGTCTTTTCCGAATCCGCGAAGCGTGATCATGGCAAGTGTCTCAAAAGGAACTCAAGAAAGTTAAACCGCATTTCGCCGATTCGGTTATCGGCGTTTTGAAACATCGGACTTCAAATTCACGTCCGGTTGGGTCGGTTTCAGTGCCGCGTGCTTCAAGTGAGCCAGCACGATCGTTTGGGCCAACGACTGAGTCGCCTTGGGTGTGATCGTCATCCCCTCGATCGCATCGCTGACTCGGCCGACCAATCGAGCCGATCCGGGTGGGATCGATGACGGTAACGTCAATTGGCGAATCAGCATCGCCGTTTGCATCGGCAACTCGTCACTGACATTCACTTCGGGCCAATCCAGATACCGAAGCGTCGTCGCCGATTGAGGACTGATCAAGCCAACGACGGCAACGCGAATGTTGCCCTCGACGTCTTTTTCGATCACATAGGAATCAAGAATCTCTAGCGGCGATCCGTTGACCAGTTTGCCGCTGCTGTCGAACTGGATTCCGCCGCCAACATCGACGATCTGTTCCGCGTGGATCATTCGCACTTGGTTACTGCCAACGGCTATTCCGGACAATGACGGTCCTTCGTTGTACGACGTGTTGAACATCGCGTCGCCAGAATCGTTTTGCGAAAGCACGCTGCGCATCGGTGCCGCGCAGCCGTCGATTGTTTTGAAGTCAAGCCGATAGGTGCTCGACAGCGAGTTGTAGATCGCGTCGATTCGTGTCAAGTGAGCCCGCGGATAATTCGGCTGCATCTCCAGCACCGCAATCTCGGTCTGGCTGCGAGCAAAGCCAATGTCAAGTTGCGCCGAGCGGGCCACCCAGACCGCGCCTACGATCGCGATCACTGGCACCGCTAACCACGCGTACTCGAGTCGACCCATCAATCGGAAAATGATGAAATTCAGCGGCACCAGGATCAACAAATAGTATCCCAGCGATCGCACGACCAACGACGACTTGGGAATCTCGATACCCGATTCGTTGCGCAGGATTTGTGAACAAGCTTGGACCAAGTCACTCGAATCGGACCATCCGCCAATCCCCGTGCCGAGATCAACACGTGTGTAAGGATCGGTTTGATTCCTCAGTGGGGATGACACGTTCTCCGGTTCAGTGGTTGGTTTGTCAAACGATGACGTCATGATTTTCGCGTCGCGCGTGGCAATCCGGAAATCCGTGTTCATTGTGGCGTCGGAAGTCACCGATCCGCTGGCTGCATCGTATTGGCGGGTTGCATCACCGCCGCCTTCGGCTTGGCCTTCTGAAGCCGAGTAGCGGCGATGTGGTCGACCCAGAATCGCATTGTTAAAGAAACTGTCGTACGATTCCCAGTCGACGACCCAGTCGCTCGTCACATCGAATCGAGTTTGTGTTACCGATCCGCGGCCAACTGGTCGCTTTGCGATCAGTCCACCGGAATTTTCCAGCAACGTGGCTTCCGCAGCCAACTGTCCGTCGACGGCGACGCGCCCCGATTGCGACTTTAGAATTTCAATTTGTTTGCTGGTCGAACGATCCGATTTGACTTGCCATCCCTTCAGCAGCGACTCGCCGGCCTGCGGATCCAGCTCGACGTTGCCGGTCGGTTGGAAAGCCAGGACATCGCGAAGTGCACTTCGGCCCAACGCGTCGCTGGCGTCGGGACCGTTGACGATCATTTTGCCACCAAAGCGTATCCAGTCTGCGATCGCTGTGCGTTGGTCCGGGGTCAAAATGTCGTCGGTGACGTTATCCCAAACTAGAACCGCCGTGTTCGTCCAATCCAACATCGTGTCGGCGATCGGCAGCAGATCCTTGGTCGACGCGACAATGATTCGGTAGTTGGCGCCTGCGATCGGAAAATCAAATTCGTCGCGATACGGTTTGATCCAATCTGCTTTGCGAAGCTTGGCAAAGCGTTCGGGACGATTGGTCAGAACGACAAAGAAGTATTCTTCCGGTTGCATCGCGATGAATGGCATCGTCGGCACGTTCACTGCGACCGCTCGGCCCGACGGAACAAATTTTCCGCTTAGGTTGTATGTCTTCTTGGCATTGCCGCCCGTCACCGGTGTCAGCAGCCGATAATCAAAGCGACGAAGTTGTCCTTTGGGCAGCACGATGGGGCGCGTATTGGGAACCGCTGCGAAACGGTTGCGGCCCTCGATAGAGTTCCCCGTGCTGAAGTCGATGCCTTGCGCGTCGGCGCTGCAAACCAACTCGCCTCGCGAATCGTCCAGGTTGCTTTTGATCGACACCGACGCACTGATCCAGTGGCCCGGCTTGACCGCTCGGCCGGCTGGCACTCCACCATCGGCCAACAGTCCGGCGCTGGGGAATGGATCCGGCGAATACGTCGTGAACGCATCACGCGGCAATTCTTCGGCGTCCTTTTCTTTGTCGACCGTTGGGTCACGCCGACATCCGTCGCACCCAACAATCAAAGGCACACAAAGCAGCGCGATCAGAAAAGACAGGCGTGGCATCAATTGGTTTCAGCAGACAGGTTGCAACGAACAGTCGGAAAGGCTCAGCAAACAGGATACAGCAAATCGGCACCACGATTCCGTCTGCCCGTCATCTGAAACTGTCTGTCACGTGAATCCGTCTGTCACCTGAAACCTACTTTTCACCAGCCCATGACCATGTTGGACTCGATCGCTTTGCGCGCGTTTTCCAGATCGCTGCCTGTTTCCATGCGGAACAGGCGAATGGCGTTGACTTTGTCTCCGGCTGATCGGCTCAAGCAATCACGCGCGATCACGCACGGATCGGCTTTCATCGTCGTCAAACCAAGCACGCCTTTGCTGATCACCCACGTGTCGCGAGGTCGTTTTGTGATCCGCAGCACTTCGTCTTGCGGATAGGCGTCAGCAACCACTTCCCTCGCGTCATCTTCTTCCTCGGCCCAAGTGATGATGATATGGGACTCGGTTTCGATTTCAAACAATGGCATCGGGTGACTCCAAGATGTGGTTTCGAGGCGGAAGGACGAAAGACAGGGGCCCAGCGTCCAGAAAGCCGCAACTAACGACCGTGGCAAAAACGCCGCAGAGTCATCATACCGAGGGCGTCACCGCCTGCAAATTGTTGTCACTCGTAAATCCACACTCAAAGCCACCATTGCAGGCTCGAGCCGGGGATCCAGGTCGTCGATTCGATCAGTTGACTTTGTGGCCACGCAGGCACAAAAAGCCGAACGCGACCGAGCAAGCCGACACGATTCCCCATTGCATGGTGTTCATCGTGTTGAAGTATCGGACCAGTTCAGACCAGGCGTCAAAGAACCAGGTGACCAGCGAGAAGGCAATTAGATCAGGGATCATGGCAAGCTCTGGGGCCAATGGGAGAGGCCGATGGGAAGTTGAGAGAAAGCCTGAGTCGTCGGGAGCAAAAAAAATCCAGACAGTTTCGGCCTAACGTTCAAAGTTAGGTCGCATTGGCGTGACAAAAGCGGCGAAAAGGACAAGAAATCACAGTGTTTTGGCAGGTATTGGCCGCTACAACCGGAACAATCGAAACGTTCCGCAATTGACCCGTTGGCACACTTGCGAGCCTGAGATCGGTCGATATAATTCCCACTCAAGCAACGCCAATCCAAGGTGGTTCGCCAAATCCGGCAACCCACCAAGGCGCGGTAGCTCAATTGGTTAGAGCCCCGGACTGTCGATCCGGAGGTTGCGGGTTAGAGTCCCGTCCGCGTCGCTTTGAAAAAGCCTGGTTTCCCAACCAGGCTTTTTTTATGCGCGTGGGTAGTGACGCGGCTGGTCGAGTCGGCCACGGTAGCTTCGGTTCTGGGAAAATGCCGTTGTCAGAGATGACTGTCAGCGATTGGTCGTTCGCAGTCTTCCCGACTGTTTGGAGCTCATTCGGTTTTACTTTGTCCTCCTTTTCAAGGAGGACCTGAGCCTGAGCGAGGGGAGGGTTCCAGCACTGACCCCTATCCTCGCTGATGCTCGACTCTCCCCAAGAAAAAGTGAAGTAAATGAGAACCACGTTGATTGCGGCCACGGTCTTTTCGTTGGGCGTTTGCCTGCTGCTCAATCTGGCCGTCGCTGACAAACCTCTTCGCTTCACCTCTAGCAGCGAGGATGGCGATCCTTTGCCTGCGCCTGTTGGTATCCATTTCAAGCTCAGCGAAGAATCGGATTTGCCGGACACCACCAATGGCAAATTGCCTCAGGGCAGTGTCACGCAGTACGTCGAATCAGCGATGACGGTTGAAACCGACGGACTGAACCGCATCCAACTGAAACTAAAAGACGGGCGCAAAATCGCGTTTGAGTTTCGCATCGAGCGTTGACCCGCAATCAGTTTACTTGCGACGACGGCGAAGGAATGCCAGTATCGAGTGCCAAAGCTCTCGCCATTCCTGGTGCCCAGCTTTCTAAAGGCTGCGCTCGTATCAGGATTGCTGTTAACGATTTTGTTTAGCGCGTCTCTTGTCCAGTCGTGAGAACTGGATCCTTTGTACGCATAGCGAACGACATCGTTGAAAGGGGCGTCGGATACATTAAGGTTTCGATAGACGACGGCCCCTTCTTCTTCGTAGCTCGTGTTGTACTGCGGTGTGGCGAGCTGCGTCGCGATCGTCGACTGTGCGGTGTTCTCCAGGGCTGTGGCGTTTCCGTTGGATATGCCCGCGGGTACGTAAGTCGAGCTGCTGGCGTTAAGCCCCGTTAGCTGGGTGAAGATCGAGCTTGCGTAAAGGAACTGCTCTTCGTCGATGGAAATCGCTCCTGCCGATTGGACCGCTTCAGCGCCTGGGATCAAGTCCAGCCCGACGCCATTGGCCACACGCTTCATCACTGCGCCGTAGTCACTGACCTGTTGGTCCGCATTGTTTGGAACAAAGATCTTGGGTGTGCTGCCTGCATTTAAGATCAGTTTGCTCAGTTGGGTAGCGCCTTCGTAAAACACTTCCGGAGCAAAGTACTTGTTATCAAGCGGCGCTTCGTCGTAGACGTTGGTTGGTCCACCGCCGAATTCGCGATACTCGATCGTGCCGGTCGGCGTGGTGTTGATGGTGGGGATCAGAATGACATTCTTGTAACCTTCGGCAACCTTGGCGCGAAATCCAATGTCCTCTGGATTCTGGTCGTAGAATCCATCCGACAGCGACTCGATTCGCGGGTCTTGAAGAATGTCCACCGTCGCGTTGCTGTATCCCGCAACACCCGACAGCAGCCCTTGTAAGTGAACGGCGACATCCGAATAGAGGCCCGAGCTTTCGCCAACCGACAGCAACAAGATGTCGTCGGATTTGTCCTGAGCGAATGCAGAAGATGGAACCGCAAACGTGACAAGTAAAACGGCGATGATCGTGCTGAAGCGTCCAGACGCTTGAGTACGTTGACGATTGGAAAATTGAATTTTCATCGGTATAGCAAGTTTTTCAATGGTTTCACGCGTCAGAAGTCTGTTGCTTTCAAGTCCACCAGCGAGCTGACCTGTCTTCACGTAATTCGAGCGACTCTGCACTTTGATCGTTGGGGCACATCGATCGTTGGGGCGGTGATATTCCTCAGCCCCGTCGCTTTGGTCATCGCCGCTGTCGGTGCATAAAAAACGCCTGGGGCATCCCAGGCGTATGTAAGTCTTCGCAGAAACCGGGCTAGCTTCGCTTGCGGCGACGGCCTAGCAAGGCAACCGAGCTAAGTCCCACCAAGCAAAGTGATGATGCTTCGGGGACGGCCGTGATGTTGTAGGTCACTTGAAGTCCAGTGACAGCCCACCTGTTGGTCGATGCGTCGGTGCCAGGCTCAATGAAAAGCTCTGTTGCCGGGCTGGAATAGCCAGTTACGGCGGTTACGTCAAACGAAGACAAATTCGTGATGCTAAGAGTCGCCGTACTCGTGGTAAGGTCAGCAAAACTCGAGAAGGACACATCAACGTTGTCAGGTGGATTTGCATTGTTGTTAAAAACAATACCAGTAAATGTCAGGTCGGTGATGTCGCCGACAACGAGCCCACTCGAACCCGCAACGAAATTCTTGATTGAGAGACCGGTAAACGAAATTCCTTCATTGTCGTTCCCCTCAAGCGTGTTGTAGTGGTTCAAGATGTCGCCATCTGACCCGACGCCCATTTGAGTGGCGTTTGAGCTAACGAACGAGTTTGCACCTGTTGCCGATGAACCGAGCGTATAAGAAATGTCGAACGTTGCGCCCCCAAACGATTGCGATGTCAAAACTGCTGTCGCGCTCGCATTCGTGTAGGTGCCTGCTGCCACTGGATCGAGAGTCGCTGTAATCATGTCCGCTTTCGCGACATTGGCTGCAAGTAAGCCAAGGAAGATTGCACAAAGTAGTGTTCTCATCGTGTCTCCAATCTGAATCAAATCGTTCGAATAAAACGCGACTTGCCTTAGCCCTTCCAGGTTCCAAGCCACAGGTCTGAAGATAAGTGTCTTCGTTGCGGGGCTGGAAAACCTGCTCGTTGCAGTTGAATCGCGTACAACGGAATGGACAGGTAAAACGCCTGCCAATCGCGGCGAATCCCCCATTCTAGGTGTTGCGATTCGAAGTTGCATGTCATCTGTTTAGATGACAAAATCAGCATCTCCCGAACCGTTTCGCAAGCTTGCCGCCATTGAAGGCGGCGACGGGGACCGAAACTGGACCGAGGCTCTAGTTCGCACCCTAATCGGTTGAGGACGCGCTTTCCGCCCCCAATTTGGGTGTTGCTCGAGGCTGGGTGCGTCGCGGCCTGGCAGGCGGTTTTGGTAGGCGGAGACGTGATCGAGCAGTCTTATTTCGTGGGGCAGTAGCGCTGCTTGCTTTTGAAATCTTGGGCAGATAAGAGGCCGAAACACTAGCGAGTGAACGGCAGGGTGCACTCGCTGGCGGTTCGAGTTTTAGTTTTGTAGGCGGCATAGTTTGGAGTACTGAATTGCTGTGGTTGCGGCAGATGATCGTTTGCTGCGTGCCGTGGCCGTGTGATCAAATGGAAGCTTCGCATCGTTTCCTGCTCTTGATTGGAATCTGAAATGCTAAACGTACGATTTACTCTGTTCGTCCTCGATGCCGCGCTGGTTTGTGTTACGTCTTTCGCGCAGGGCGCTGTCGTCACGGTTACAGGTGAGAAGGCGAAGTCTACGCCCGCGGAGCACACCGAGGCGGAATACCGCATTTCTAACGCTTTGTCCGATGAAGCAATTGTCGGCAGCGAGCGTCTCTTTCAGGACGTTGGTTTTTTTTTGACCGACTAAGCGACGAGAATGAATTTAGGGCACGGGCCAGCAGAGAATGACTGCCGGATCCTGTAGTCGGTCGTGATGGATTGATGCACCGGAGCATGGAAAGTCTTGTTTCGTTAACCAAGGACCAAAGCCCATGGGCGTCGCCAAAGTCACTCAACTGATCTGGTCCGCATTCTTTGTCCTGATCATCGGGAGTCGTGCGATTGTATCGGGGAGCACGGCCGGAGTTCTATTCGGCGTGGTTTCGGTTGTCTATTTCGTCGCCTCTCTGGTCTGTTTTGCGAATTCGAGGCTCGGCTGGGTCGTTGCGCTCGTGGTGCCAGCCTTTCCGCTACTTCGCTGGACTCCGATGGTTGCTGTGAATTTTTGGATGTTCTTTACCGGACACGAACTGTACCGGGATTCGCCAGCAACCATCTTTATTGTCGCGATCAATGCGATCATGTTTGTGTTGCCGGGATTGCTGATTTATCTTTGCCTGTTCGTGGATCGCAAGCGGTTCCTTGTCTTGATGCGACGAACGATCACAACGGTTGAGAGTGCTGACACGCTAGAGATGATTGAGTCGGCAACCGATAACTCGAACCCGTACGCGCCGCCCCGACCTTAGAATCACACTTTCCGGTTGACTTTACTGACGCATTGCCCGGACACGGCACTGACAACATGATTCCGAACAATCTACCTAGCTATCTAACCGATCTGGTGCGGTCCGAGCTTAAGCCTGGCGAAACCGTCATCTGGGCGGCTACACCGCTGGCACGATTCATGACGGTTAAGTCGACTGGTATTTTTGTCTTTGCGATTCCATGGACGTTGTTCAGTTTGTTTTGGATTGCTGGGGCATCTGGATTCCAGGTCCCGCAGTTCGATGGACCAGGCGACCTGTTCCCACTTTTTGGCGTGCCGTTTGTGCTGGTCGGTCTTGGAATGCTTTGCTATCCGATCCTGAACTATCGCAACGCGTTTCGGACTTGCTATTTGCTGACGAACCGTCGTGCGCTAACCTTCGAACGCGAATGGGGGCGTACCATTGTACGTAGTTTTAGCCCGAGACAACTGACGGTTGTCTATCGAAAACAATCTTCGGATGGATCAGGCGACTTGATCTTTAACGCCAAGCGTTGGAAGGATAGCGACGGACATTCGCACTCTGAAGAAATCGGATTCCTCACGATCGCTGACGTCCAAGAAGTCGAGCAAAAGTTGAAAGCGATGGTCGACTCGCACCGCCGTCGATAAAAGTTCGGTGAGTCAACCGAAAGGTGTTACTTGATATCTGGGGGAACACACGTGGAACTTCGCGACGCGACGGATTCAGATGTTTCCGCAATTTCCGATATGGTGATAACCCTTGCCCGCGAACATATCGCTCCCTCGCTAAGGCCGGGTGGACTTGAACGGCTGATAGCAAGTCTTGATCTTGCGTCAACGCATCCGTGATGGCTGGCTTCATCTCCGTGCGTTCGACAGGCATGATTTTGTCGGCATTTTTGTGGATAAACCACCGCTGCATCTCTATCATTTGTTTGTCCGTTCCGATGTGGGACGCACCGGAATGGGTACAAGATTGCTCGCTGTCGCCGACGACCGAGTGGTGCAGTCATTCGGGTCGCCCCTGGTTACTGTCAATTCCTCACTCAACGCCATGCTCGCCTAAGAGCGTTTCGGTTTCGTTCCTGACGGAGACTTGGTCGATGTTGATGGCGTTCGTTTTCAGCCGATGACACGTCTGAATCGGCAAAGTTCACATCGTGCAGCAGAGCCGTTTTAGCGGGCATATTAGAAACTCGACTGTGATAACACCTAAATCGCCATCGGAGACACGATCATGCTTTTTAAAACGACTTCAATCGCTGTTGTTGTGCTGCTTGCGTTCACGGCAGGTGTTGTCGCTGACGCGTCGGATCAGATTAGGGTTCAGGTGGTGGACGAACAGGGCACGCCAGTTGATGGCGCATCGGTAATCGCTCGCTATTTGGCAACGATTCGTCAGGGCGAAAAGGACTTTCTCGTGCCGATGGAGCTATCGTCGCGACAGATAACGGACAAGAACGGTCATTGCGTTTTGGCCCTGCACGACGTTCCATGGACGCTAGCCGGAATCCATGCCCACCGCGTCGAGTTAACGACAGAAGAAGCCATGAAGTTGTGCGACGATGCGCCGCGGGATGCCATTGAACGGGAGGCGTTCGATCGGGATCTGGACGATCGCTGCCGGCGTTTTCGTTCGGCGTATCAACTGCTCGATTCTGATGCGGACGGGAAAACCATGATCACCTTAAAGATGACCCGAGCAATCAAAATCGCTGGCCGAGTCCGGGTCAACGGAGTCCCACTTGCCAAGGCGTTCGTCACAATACATTCGAAAAAGAGTCCGATCGATCAACTTTTCTCGCTTTCGGCGCCGGAACACACCGATCATGAAGGCAAGTTTAGTTGCTATTGCTTTCCGAGCGATCTCGACCAGGCGAGGATCGTCGCGGAACGGCCAAGTGGGAATCGGCGCTTGGTTTTGCGGGATGTTCGACCGACGTCGACGTCAATAACAACGGGTATGATGTTCGAATTCGACACTGACGCGAAGGACTATGAAGTAGTGAGTCAACCGTAGCTGGATCGACAGACCGGAAACTCTTTGACCCGTGATTTCAAGTTCGGAACACTGTCTAGCAAGAAACATTCTCTGACGGGCTGCGGCATGGTCGGTGATGTTCGACGTACGATAAATTCAGCTTACCGAGCCGCTACCATGAGACCATTCATCGCCGTACTTCTTACGATTGTCGCGACTTCAAGCTCGGCTTCAGCGCAAAGGTTAAAACGTTTCCCTGCCGAGGACGTGATCGGTTGTGAATTGATCGCTGCGGCCGAGCAGCAGATAGCCGCCTTTCACGACGACGCTGAACCGGCCGACAACCGCATACGTTTGGTCTATTTTTATCCTGCCGATCGTGAGCCGTTGCCTGGGTGGAAAGAGCGAATGCAACGGACGATGGCCGACATTCGCGACTTTTATCGGGATGGGCTGGCTCGATTCGGTGTGAAGTCAGACGGTCTGCCGTTTGAGATGGAGGGCGATCGCTTTAAGTTTCATCTCGTCAAAGGAGCCAAGCCCGCAGCCGCGTACAACCATGAGGCCGGCAATGAGATTGCCGCCGAGCTGCGTCCCGCGCTCGATGGCGTTATCGATTTTTCCGCCGAGCATGTGCTTGTCATGCATGGCCTCTGTGACGAAGAAGGTGATGGGCGTTTTGTTTTCTACGCTCCCTATTATGGTTGGGGCAACCAGAAGAACGGCCTTTGTCATGCGGCCGATTGTCGACTTTTGGACCCGGCGCTTTTGACCCATACGAAGCAAAAGATTGTCTACACCGAACACTATTATCCACGCATGGATCAGTCGGTTGCCCTGTTCAATACTTGGTATCTAGGCGGCACCGCTCATGAACTTGGACACGGGATCGGCCTGCCGCACAACAACGGTACGCCCGAGGAAAAGACGTGGCTTGCCACTTCGCTGATGGGACGTGGGAACCACCATTATCGCTCAGAGAGGTGGGGCGGTACGCGTCCTTCGTTTCTCAGTCGATCCTGTGCACTTCTGCTTGTTTCGAATCCGCTGATTACGGGTTCCAACAAGGATCGTCTGACGAAACCCGAGGCAGATTTTGGATCCATTGATTTGTCATTCGATGAGGGCAAGTTATCGGTCTCTGGCGAGGTCACTTGCTCGATCCCAGCCTATGCCGTCATCGCTTATGTGTGGCCCTATCAATCGTATCCCGATAAGCCAGGCACAGATCATGGTGCTTCCACTGTGCCGACGATCGTTCATGACGAAAAATTCAAGCTTGCTGGATTTTCGCTTCCCAAAGGCGAATACCATTTCAAACTGAGCGCCATTCATCTTAATGGCGCCGCAAGTGACGAGCACTTTCACCTATCGGTGGACGACGGCGGAACGCCAGACATTGAGAGGTTCAAAAAAGACTATCCCGCCGCAACCGCACGGTAGTACATTAGCCGAGCTTTCCAAGACATGCCCAAGCCCCAACCACAAAACACACTTCGGCTAATTAAGCGATGTGCCGAAGACATTCCCATTGAGAACATCAACCAGTTGGCCAAAGGACTGCGCGGCATCTACGTCCTCTACAACGGCGATTCCGTAGTGTACGTCGGGATGGCCACGACGGAGCGAACTGGAATTCGTGGTCGACTGAAGAGTCACCGTGCGAAGAAGTCTGACCTCTGGTCCTACTGCTCTGTCTTCGAAGTCTGGGAAAACGTTCGACACGACGAGATCGCAGAACTTGAAGGGTTGTTCAGACATATTTATCGATGCGATCCCGTAGCAAATAAACTCAACAAACAGCGAGGTTATCGGCCTTTGAAATTGGTGACCGATAACAACATCGAAACTTGGACATAGCGAAAGACTCCGAAGTACTGTTCGGTAGTTGGTAGGGCTTTACTCGTTCAACCAAGTTACGGGCCAGGGGGACTTGGCGAGTGCATGCCGGGCGGCGGGAGAATCGGATGCGAACACGCGAACGTCGTTGGCGGTGAGTGTGTCAAGTTGCACGGTGGCGTTGATGCGCCATTCGCGTTCGGCACGCCAGTCGTAGGTATTACCTGCGGCTTGAAACAGGAAGCGATCCGCCGGTGCCAGTTTCTTGCGACTGGCCGGTTCGCCGTAGATCACTGGGCGGGCACCCATCGCTGCCAAAACCTGTTTGCGAATGGCGACGCCGAATGGTTCGTAGTCCCAACGGCCAAGGTGGGGACGAAAGCAGCGTCGCTGTAGAATGTCGGCGAGTGGCAGTGCCGAGAAACAGACCACCGGTTCGGTTCGTGTTGTCGTGACAGCCGAAGCAATCAGAGACTGCGACCGCACAATTCGCTCCAGTGCATCGATCGGAGCGCGGTGAGTCGCGGCGGGATGATCGACCAGGACCGAGTCTTGATACTGAGACTCGGTTTCGCCCGGCCATGGCCCTTGGCGCGATCGTGTGCAGTGAACTAGCCATTGCCCGTCCGTCCGGGACCAGTCATTGTCGGTCGGCGATATTTCAACGGACGCCAATTCAACAGACGCCAATTCAGCGGTCGACGGTTGGGCGGTAGACGGTTGGGGGGGCGCGGATTGGGGTAGCGTTGAGTTTCGGCCGGCTAGATACCATCCGATCGCTCCATCGGTGATCAGCCCATGGGCTGCATCCTTTTTGTCGCCCATGATCGCAACTCGCGTCGACGCATCCTTCGAAAGGCCAAGCCGTTTCCGCAAGCAAGTCTCGACGTTACCACCTCGCCGTACGTGAATGGCATCAACGCGATCGGCGATCGCAATCACGGCTGCATCGCGTGACAGATTTTCTGAAGCAATGCGGACATCGGCAGGGCTGTCGTCTACCGATAGGGTCAGTAGCGGAACACCAAACAATGCCGCTGCTCGAACAGCCCACGGTTCGATCGCTGATCCTCGTGCGACCGCGATTGCACCGCCAAGGTCGCGGCAATCCAGCATGCTGCGGCAAAGAAACTGACAAACCCGTCTGTGCAAGAATACGTCGTGTCCCAGTCGACTGCTGGTGATCGCGACAAGCGTTCGCGGCTCGCGCAAAATGTCTCGCCCGTGAATTTGGACAACCGAGTCGTCAGCTTTAGCCCATTGCCGAACCCTATCCATGCGAACTTTGTCAGGCGCCGGCGACGGTGTCATATCGTATTCCCGTTGGGTAGAAGGTCGTGCGGTTTTTGTTTATTTCACTCTCCCTCTTGGCGGAATCTAAAACTGAGCCGACGGCGCTAGCCGCGGGTGTTTGGGACGTCACGACCACGACCACGACCCCCGGTACCCGCGGCTATCGCCGTCGGTTCAGAAAGCTGTGTTTCCCTGAATTTGAAATCCGCTACCGCGACCGACCATCTTACGCGGAGGTAAAAAGCTAGAGCTGTTAACGATTGCAAGTCAATGACTGAAAAACGGCACGACCCCGAAGGCCAGGGCGGATTGGCGGTCGACTAGGTTTCGTTGCCCGTGATCAATTTGTGGGGCAGATGGGTTACTGAGTTGAACCAGTCGAGCGACCAGCGATCGCCATCGAAATCTAGTTTAGAGATTCCGGTGTTACGAAGGGCGCCGAAAATACTTGGGTCGGCGCTAGTGTCTAGCATCTGAGCCAGCAGCGCTCGTTTGAAGTCCGCGTGGATGATCGCGACGACGGTCTGTCCCGAGTTGCCAAAGGCGGCCACAAAACGCTGGACCACTTTGCCGGCTCGCGCGCGGGCTTCGTCGTCGGTTTCGCGTCTCTTGCCGCCCCACCATCCGGTTTCTTCGATGGTGGGATCAACGACGCATCGATTGGCATCGGCGACGACGTGGCGGACAACATCGGTGCGGCCCAGCCCGATTCCGCCTTCGGTGGCATCTGGTCCGTGTCCCCGGAAACAGCCGCCTCGTTCGAAAACGTCGTGCCAAACTTGGACGTCCGCGCGATTCACGTCCGTAACATAACGAGTTGTTTGTAAGGTTCGCAGAAAGGGACTGGTGATCAATTGGTCGATCGAAAGAGTCTTGATCCACGATGCCAAATGCTGGCACTGCAATCGGCCGACCGCGGTGATGCCGGGATCTTCGACGCGCAGATAAGCCGCACGCGCATTGTTTTCGCTTTCGGCGTGTCGGATCAGATAGAGTTGCATCGTTGTGGCTTTTTGCTCGGCGACGCGATTAACGTCGCTGCCTGGTTCGCGTTCGTACATAATCGATCATCATCCATTCGATGACGACCAACACGACCGGAATGGTGAACAACAAAAACTGTGACAATTGGACGTTGGCCGCCCACGAAGGTCCTGATCGCTGAGCAGCGCTGATCACGGCCATCACCAACGAACCGTTGATGAACAACATCAACGAAGTCACCAGTGCCGACCCGATTGCCAATAAGCAACCCGCCGTCATGGTGCTGCGTTCATCGGCGGACGATTTCCAGATCACAGGCCTGCTCGCATCGGCAGAACTTGGCTAAACAAGATCGTGGCCAACAGCCCCACAATCGACAGCACCGCTAGCAGTGGAGTCCAGCTTCTTAGTGATTCGCCTTCGGTCAGTCCGCCCATTTTTGTGAACACCCAGAAACCGCTGTCGTTCATCCAACTGCCCATCAGTGATCCGGCACCGACGGCGGTCGCGACGTAAACCAAATTGTATTCTGGTTTGATGTCGCCGATGATTGCGGACATCATGCCGGCGCCAATGATCATCGCGACCGTGCTGCTGCCCTGAGCGACTTTTAGGACCGCGGCAATGCTCCATCCGAGCAATAGCAGCGACACGCCCGCGGCGCCGGTGCCCGAGAAAAATTCGCGGATCGTCGCGCTGATGTTTGTGTCCTGCAGCATCCCACCGAACGCGCCTCCGGCGGCTGTGATCAAGATAATCACGCCGCCGCTCATCAACGATTCTTCGACGTCGTCACCGAGACTTCGCCATGACAACGACCGAGTGATCTTGAGCGTCAGCATTGCGCAGATGGCGGCCAACAACAGTGCAAAGTTTGCGTTACTCCATAGTGCCATGCGGTCCGCCAAGTCTCGGGCCGGTGACTGCCAGACGTGCGAGTGGATCAATTCCGGATACGCGTCTTCGATCAACGCGCGGTTCATTCGCCGCCGGTCGACGGGTTTCATTCGCAATTGATCCGCGTCCAGTTTTGCCTTGGCAACGTTCGATAGCGGGACGCCCAAGAAAGCTTCTTCGTCATACAAATCGTTGGACAACAACGCTTGGTTGATCAGTTCGACGTACTGCTGCTTTGACGCGTCGTCGACGGGCGCGACGGTTAGCTGGCTTCGATCGGCATCGGATAGCTGGTTGCTGGCCAGCAAACGTCCGGCCGGTGAAACGGGTTTCGCACTGGCCATGGTTTGAGCCAGTGCGCCGAAGTCTTTGACCTCCGCGAGCGTTAGTCTTGCACGATCCTCGCGGTCGGCAAGCGTGGTCGCTAGCGTTCCGGCACCGATCAGCAGAACTGGCAAAGCGACCGGCAACAGGGATACCCAAAGCGACGGCAATTCGTGTTCCAACAGTGCTTTGTGTTTGTTGTCGCCGGCACCGAGTGATCGCATTGCAATCGGCATTTTCTTGTCGATCACGATTGAAAACAGCAATCCAGCGATGGCCGAGGGGATTGCCACCATGACGCCGACCAGCATCATCATTCCGATGTCGACGCCAAGGATCGCAGACACCAGCAGCGGCCCGGGTGTGGGGGGAACCAGCGTGTGGGTGATCGCACCACCGGTCGCGATCGCCATCAGATACCGCAGGTAGTTTTGATTGGTCCGCCGATACAGGCTGCGGGCAAGCGGCACCAACAAGTAGAACACGGTGTCAAAGAAGACCGGGATCGCCAGGACAAATCCGCTTACCATCAAGCCAAACGAGGCTTTCTTTTCGCCCGTCAATGAGACCGCGCTGCGCACGACTCGGTCGGCCGCGCCGCTGTCGAGCATGCACTTGCCAATGATCGCTGCCATAGCAATCACGATACCGATTCCGCCGGCGGAACTTCCGAAAGCACTGACCACCGCGTTCATGCGAGCGCCGGCGTCTTGTCCTTCGACCCATCCTACGCCCAGACTAACGATCAGCGCCGAGATAATCAGGGCCAAGAACGCGTTCAGTTTCAACCCAATGATCATGCCAAGCACCGACACGATTCCGACGACCAACAGGATCACGGGTATGATGTCGAAGACGCCGTCGTAAGAGTTCGCGATTTCAACGTCGGCAACCGCATCAACGTCCACCGCGACTGCATCGACGGTGATTGGGGCGACAGTGATTGGATCGATGGGGTCTTGCCCAATCAGTTCGGCGTTACCAAGAAAGCCAAGAGAAAGAAACAAGCAAAGCATGCAAATGAACGAAGGTCGCATTCGGTCAGGATCCAAGGGAGAGCGATGGCGTCAGGAATCTTGTCGCGGTGAAGATTCTAGCTCAACGCACGCCAGCGTGTTGGGCACAGCTATTACGAACCGCTGGGCGTGGTGCCTCTCGACCGATTTTTACGCAGTTGATCGCTGACGCGGGCCAAGATCTTTTGGTCCTCGTCGCTTAGCGAATCTTTGCCATTGCTGTGCAACCGTTGCAAGATGTCGTCGAGTCGGGCCGCGTCAACGGCTTCGTTTCGTTCTTGCTGCATCGCTGCTTTCAATCGTTTTAGCCTTCGCTTTCGATTTAGGCGTTCTTTGATTCCGGCGACTAGGCTCGGCTGGCGTCGTGGCGCGACTGAACCAGCCTCGGTCGACAACGCAAACTCGCCAAGAATTTGCACAATATCGTTGCGATACGACGACACCCACAGCAACATCGCCAGACCAAACAGAATTGGCCAACTGGGCAGTCCGGTTGGTTTCGATTCGGCGAGTGACCACATTGCCAAGACCATCGTCAGCATGGCCAGCACGATAAAGCAGCGGCGGAAGACTCGGACCTGAGCGGGCAGATCCAATCGCTTTCCGCAGATCGCCGTCAGCGCACCGTAAACTTGTCGCCCGAGTGAACGCGGAAGCGGATAGATTTGGCAAACCGCCTGCAGCGAGCATAACCAGGCGGCCGCTTTCCACATTGCATCGGGTGCTGCTAGGCCCAACGATGGCATCGCAAACAAACCGGTGACCAGCGAGCCCGCAGTGTCATCCGACAAAGTAGGGATTCGAAATCCGCCGCCGATCAAACGAAACACCATCGCCAGCACTAGCAGTGAACCGATCGTCGAGAGAGCAACGACCAGTGTTTTCTTGGGCGTCCACCGTCGTGGCGACGTTTCGACGCCGATCAAGCCAACGGTCAGTTCGCCAACCGGCAATCCACACATCACAGACGCGGAAGTGTGAACGATGCTTTGCAGAACCCAGCCGGCAACCCAAACCAAGGTTCCGAGCGAAGCGGCTTGTGGCAAGTCTGAATTTCCAGGCTGTGATTTGGCAATCATCACAACGGTCAACACGATCCCGGCAGCGACGAAAATCCCGTAGGACAGATTCACTT